>NZ_JBHIRC010000010.1:17225-49846 GCF_042196985.1 Bartonella sp. AA97HXZ
GACAACCTCAGACAACCTCAGACAACCTCAGACAACCTCAGACAACCTCAGACAACCTCAGACAACCTCAGACAACCATATGAAAAGCTTTTGAAAAAAAATTCCTCATCGAAAATTTTTACAAGGTATTTTTTTAGATTATACTCTGTTTTCCACCTAAAATGATGATTTTACCACCTAAAACCAAAGAGAAATGCATGTCACCTTGCATGCTGTATCAACCTTTCCCAAAAGGACAAAGCCCACACCGGTCTTTAAATAATGGCAATCAATAAACAATGGTTTGTCAACAATCTGGCTTCTTATCTAACAGATTTGACTTGGCTTCCCCCTTCAAATGCATCCTTGTAATGTATCCCCTGTCCAGAGTTATTCTACAAAAAAATGCTGCGTTAGGAATACGCACAGATGAAAAACACCCCATGCATAAAATTTTAACCACATCTCAAACAATGGTATTTTACAACACAACGGGATAAACTATTGTCTTATAGATTTTCTCGTATCACTCTCATCCTGTTTCAAGAAGTTGCCTGATAAGCACAAAATGCCATCTCAGAGGGTTCAATGCCTCACCATGTACTACAACGCATCGCCAACCTGCTGCTCTTGCCAACAGTGCACCCATTTTGAAAACAAAGAGTGGCTTTTTTCCTACACGCTTTGCCAAAAAAGGGAGCGCTCCATTTTGCTTTTTCTCGCTTTAAATAAACATATCCGTTGACCTCTTTCCGCACCTAAAAAGACGAAGATTTTAGCCCTACATCGGTTTGTAAACAATCCAACTCTTCTGAAAGGATTCCGTCTGCTGCTCACTTATATGGTTCACTTGCATGAAAACTCTACGAGCAAATCCTCCCCAGAACATTTGCTAATGTATTAAATACTTTAAGCTATCTTACTGATATCACCACCTTCAATAATAGTGTTTTAATGACGATGTTTTACAGTATAATAGGATAAAATTTACCCATGGTTTTTTTGTCATCGCACAGCAGCGGTTTAAACCCAGCACTTGAAATACTGTATCACGACACCACAAGAGAGAGGCATTTGGGATAAAATCTTTATTCCTCAGCAAAAAGCGCCATGAATAAAGAAAGGTTTTTTGTTCTCCCCCTACCTTCAATAATCACTGTCTTGATCCTCTAAAGAACAATAGGCAAACTTACCTTTAGACATCCAACAAAGGCAGCACAAAAAATAAAGAGAGTTAAGTTTTTTCTAAAGCGCATCAAAACTTTCTACACAATATATTCAATAAGACTTTTTTTCATAACAAACATTTTAGCATTTTTATCTTTCTCTCCTACAGCTTTCATTCTCAGGCTTTGATAGCATAAACCACCGCCATATTGACGGGGCGTGTTTCATCACCCCCTGTTTTTTGCAACAAGACCTTATGTTCATGCTCTCCCGCAGAATCTGTCAAACAATTTGATCCATACAATACAGCTACGTTTATTGGATAAGCCCTGTTATCTAACTCTATAATCTTTTGTTGAACCTTTGGATAACTATGCTGGTGTTTCCCTGTCGAATCTGTTTTTCCCTCATGGGTATGGGATTGAAAAGACTCTTCTTGTCGGCTTCCCAAGCGACGTCCTTTATCAATTTCTTTTCCACTATCGAGCCCCCGTAAAAACATTCCACGCAAATCGGGAACATTGAATGTTGTTCTCCCGTCTCCTTTTCCCCATGTTTCTCCCAGAACAGCAAAGAGATTAGCATAGTTCCTTCGCGAATATTCTTTACCATCACACAGTAACCATCCAGAGGGTATTTTTTCTGTAGCAAAAGTCCCGATAAATCCAGAAGAAAAAGTTTCAGGCAAAGGAGGAAAGGGCGGAATTTCAGGAAGTTTTATAGTAGGATTGGTTAAAAACCAGCCATCAGCATTTTTTCCGGCAATATCACGCGTATAGACGACTTCATAAAGCCCCCCTTTTTGAATTTCCCCGCCCTTTAAAGGCATAATACCCTCTGGCGTTGCCATATAAGTTGGTCTTGGCGGCAATTGATTTAAAGAAATATTTGTTATTCCTCTGTTGACGCCTTGTGCTTTAAAGCGCACAACAATGCCATCCATATAAGTCTCAAAAAAAGACTTTGTTGCCAAACGAAGTGACGTTCTCTCATTTTTCACATCAACAGTAAACTGTGTTTCAATCACGCCCCCATTATCCAACAAATATTCTTTGATGCGTTGCATCATAGCGCGAGCACTATCATTGACTGTGCTTGGAGGTTGCCCTTCTGCCCAGTTTATACTCTCATCGGCATAAGCATTTTCTGATGCAACAATTGACCAATCATAAATCGAACTCATAGAAGATACTCTTTTTTCAAAAAGGGAAAACGAGCAAAAAATGAAGAAAAGAAAGTCGCAATTTTATTTTTAGATGCCGGTATTTTCTCCATTTTCATTTTTTCCATTTTCAGGCCTATTTTGTCATAATCAACATGCAATAACTTTGTTTTCGCATTGACATAAACAGCTTCAGGGTTCACACGCAACACGTCTTGCGCCATAACGCCCTGATAACGTTGTGGATTTCCCTTATAATTAAAGGTATAAAATGGATATCCCTTTTTCTGCCCCACAGGGATAATATTTTCTTTTGCTCTCACATCACAAAGCCCTAAAATTCCTCCGACCAATCCAAGTACTTGCTGCGCATCACGCAATGGATCTTTTGTCACAGAAGGCATTGTCGTGGATTTTCCTGAAGTCGTTCCGTAATTTCCAGCAGCCTGTGTTCCTACCTGTAACAAACTTTGCAATCGGTTCCAATCTTGATTATCTTTTTCTGACCATTTTTGGCGTTCAGCATCTAAGACATTTTGGCGGTTTATATCTTGAATCATACCCCCTTTCAAAGCATTGCTTTGCACGTTACTCTGTCCTTGATAATAGCTATTTGCCGCATTAACTTGATCATTCTGAGAGCGATCAATCATCTGGTTGGCATTCATCATATTGTTAATATCTTGATTATATTGCTGTGCTGCAGCATTTGTTGCCAAGGCGCCTAACTCATCGGCCAGCACACCAGTATGAGCCCCAGAACCATAACGTCCTGCTCCCGACATCGATTGATTAATTGCATCGGATGTTTTATTCAGAGCATTTTGCAATGCAGTATTAAATTTGCTATTGCTTCCAATCCAGCTTCCCTTAGCCATACCGGAAAGATTTGTAGCGCTGTTGGTTGGGGCATTCAACCATTGCGTTACCGTTGGATTGTTATAAAGCCCTGCTGCTTGTTGTAAACCGGTCAGCGCATTTTTTGTCATATTGCTAAGACCAGCGACTCTGTCTCCCTGATAAACGTTTCCGCCAATTCCTTTATTATAAAGTCCAAGTGCATCAGCACTGGCTTGTTTAAGAATATCAGCCGCCCAAGCAGGTGGAGCATTTGTTTGTGTTGTTGTTTGCACTTGAGGTGTGGTTTTTCTACTCATGGGTTCAGAACCTTTCTATATTGAATAAGATTACGAGAATATCCGTGATGAGCGAGCTTTTTCGCCCATCCAGTTCTTCCAAACATGTGCATTTCTTCAGCATTGATTGTTCGCGCCCATTTTTCGACTTCATCAATCAACTTGACCAATTTCAGCCCTCCCTCTCCAGCAAGATCAGAGAGAACGACGCATTTTTTTCCCGTATGGGTTATTTCAACTTTGGTAATTGCAAAAGCACTAAATTGGATTTTATTTTTTAAGACCAGCCACAATTGTGCTTGTCCTGTAGCGATTTCTTCAGCAATTTTTTCCAGACAAACATCATCCGGAAAGCGCTGAACATATTTTTTCAATGCAGCATTAAGAGCCTCTTGATAGGGAGCTATTTTTTCCCATGGCCACTGCTCTGTCAGATAAGCAGAATATAAATCTTGACTCTCTTGTATCATAATTTTAGCTCTTTTAGCTTTGTCACTCATCTCCCCTCAAATAACATCCCCCTACGCATTTCACGCATTCCATGCCCCCGCACAATAAAAGAAAAAAAGCCCCATTATCCTTTTGTCACAACAAAGAGGGAACTTTCTTCTTTATAAAAATAAACCATGGTGCAGCCTATTTTCCTTTATCGCAGAAAAGCATGAAACATAACGCACCACCTTGTTCTTCATATTATAAAGACACAGCTTATCGCATTGTGCCTTTGTTTATAAAGGCTTGGGAAGTCTATGGGGCATTTGTTCTTTAATAATAGAGGTTTGAGCCTATCGCATGGTATTACAAAAGGGCATGCCTATCGCATGCCGGCCCGCGTCAATTCCACATCAAATCCAGTGACATGAGTCCAATTCACCCCTTCAGGAATACGCAATTTAAAGCGATAAAACCGTGCCCTTGCACGACAATGAATTTGTCCAGTATTATAAGAGGGCTGTTTTTCTGGCAACCAAACAGTTTCCTCTTCAAGAGATTGTCGAAAGCGCATTCCCACAGACAAATAAAACTTTCCACTATTGACTTGAGGCATAATATTTTTCACCCGTGTTATCCTGCCATTTGTCTGCCCCATTTCTTGTGATGTCACGACACAAGCCATAGGACACCCAGAAAACGAACCCAGTCTCCCCTGTTGATCAAATGCCCCCAGAATAGGCGATTCATTTTTCCAAGCTTTACTATCAAGAGAAAAGGACAAGTCATCAATATTCTTAGTCACAAAATCAAGACCTTCTAGGGTTGTTCCGGCTAAGAAAATAGGCAATATCATTTTGATATCGACGAGAGCTTTTGTCCATTTTTGCAATCCCCAATCATAAATGAGCAAGATACGTTTATGAAGATTCTCATCAGAATCAACCATCCAATAAACACGATTATACACCCCATCGATAGCAGCAGATAGAGTGTACAGATTATCCTTTCTTGATTTTGCGGTCATCGTTCGATCGACTTTTTCGAACCCAATGGGTATAATCTGTCCCTCATTTGTTATTTGATAAAACCCGCCCTCATCGGCAAAGAATGCTAAATCGCCTCTACAAACAATTGATTCAGCATTTTTTGCGCCTCGTTTATCGTGGATTTTTTGGAAACTAAAAATAATCTTAGAGCCAGGGATAAAAGAACCGGCATAGATTGCAGAACGCATAAAGATAATTGGATTTGTTGTCTCCGTTGCCCCTTGGACGAATCCGCCATCAGGAAAATCTTGATAATCACAACTTTTTTTCCCCACGGTCCAAAATTCAGCATCATTTAATCCAGACCAATGAACCCTTCTTGGATACTCGGTTAATTTCATCAAACAAACGAAATCTCCCCAGACACGAACAATCCCTGCCTGTGGTGGATTTCCTCCTAAATTTCTAAATGTTTTATCATGGTTAATATCAATCACTTGTGGTTTATCATTGGCATTCACCGCAATGATCAAATCACCAAACAAAGCAAAAGACCACGGAGCATCAACATTAGCCAGATAAGGTTTTCCTTTTTGGCTAATATCTTTCCAGTTCATTGTTGTATTATCAAGCAAGAAGATTTTTTCTCTTGTCCCGACAATAATAGAAACCCCATTTTTTGTTTTAACCGCAAGAGTGCCTAAAATTGGCTCCGGACAAGGCTCTGATAAAGGCTCAAAACTTGGCATAGGGATATAGGAGCCATCAGCCGGGAGCACATTAACAAGTTCATCGGTAAAAATTCCATTGATATCCGCCACATCGGGTCGATAATCAGCGATTGGGAAAAAAGCCATCAAGACCCCCATAAAATCTTTGAAGAGCCCAGTGCCATTCAAAACACCAAGGCTTATTGATAAAAAACCACAAAAGCCCTTAAAACTCTAAAGGCATAAAATTCAACAAAATAAACAACCTAAAGTTGTTTAACGCACCAAAAAAACGATACCATCAATAATAGCCACCCCAACGCCATCCACCAGCGCCAAACCAAAATCAACTGCCCGCAAATCAACCCCCACAATGACGGGGGAAAGAGCCATCAAAAGCCCCCCATAAAACCTTTGAAAAGCTCAGTGCCATTCAAAACACCAAGGCTTATGGATAAAAAACCACAAAAGCCCTTAAAACTCTAAAGGCATAAAATTCAACAAAATAAACAACCTTAGGTTGTTTAACGCACCAAAAAAAAACGATACCATAAATAATGGCCACCCCAACGCCATCCACCAGCCCTTCACCATCAACACCCAACGCGTGTATCCAGCCATAAGTGACAAACCAGCCACCAGTGCCAAACCAACCTTCAACGCCAGCCATAAACGATTTGGAAAAAAGTCTTTTAAAAACGCATTGGGCGAATCTTTGAAGAACCTTTTCGGCGCGATGTTTCAATGCGCAAAGCTTGAAGCTGTTCTTGAAAATCTCTGAAAGAAACGGCGGCATATTCAGGATCTTTAAGAATATTTTTATAAAGTTCATATTTTGCCCGTGCTTTAATAAGATCAAAAGCATAAATCAACCAAGGGTTATCATCCTCTTTCAGCTGTTCATCAGCAAAATGAACAGGAGCATAAGAAAGCTGTACAGCTTCCACATGTTCTGGTGTTGGAAAGAGTCCTATTTTTTGATCAAGGTAGGTATAAAAGAATGGCGTTCCTAGCGCAGGATGCATACCATATTGTTGATGCAACACTTCCAAGGGCTTAAAGAACAACTTTGTTGGTGTTGCACTCTTTGTTACTAAAAAGACGCCCTCCAAACTCTTTTCTGCTTCAATAAAAACCCCTTCTTCTTGCCCATACCATGTTTTACCACTTTGTGTTTTAAACGTCCTTTCTCTTTTTTCATTAAAGAAAAAGGGTTCGCGTTCACACAAACGCAAAGCCGTAAAAATTGAATCTTGAATTTGCAGGGAATATTCCGCTGTTGTATCGTCAATTTCATCTTGAATAAGCGCGACCATATAAGCAAAAGTTTTAGAATGGTCTGAATGTGTAAGGTTTAGATTTTGGGGATCAGTGGATAAAGTGGTCATAAGCCTGTCCTTGTTTCTGGAAGCATTTTAAATTTTTCCCCCAACAGATCCCTCTTGTTGGGGGAAGAGAGCAAACATTCGCTTTAAGCGGGTGCTCCATAAGTTGGGATGACGATAGTGCCAAAATCCTGAGCCCCTTGCGTACTTCCTGGCAAGGTAAAGCAAGTTTTTTTCATCCCAATAATGGTTTTTGCCGCGACCCCGAATTCTCTTTCATAGTCGAAGAGTTCTTCCACCAATTTATAGCGTGTTGCTCCTCGATCTTTACCAAAAGCAATCACAGCACTCTGCGCACCAAGCAGAACAGCCCGCCGCACATTTGGTACAGCTTTATTTGCCATCCCAGATTCAACCCCTTCGGTAATATGTTCAGCTTCGCGTAAAACCACACCATTATACATGCCCAAAGACCCATCATAGAGCGGATTTTTGATACGACTTCCACTATAGATTGCCTTAGTAATGTCGAGCCATTGCCCTGCATCTGTATTGGTTCGCAATTGCGTCACTTGGGTTGGATGGAGATAAAGCACATAGACATTTTCACCATCAATCCGCACAGGTCTAATTTTAGGATTTGCCAATTTAGCCCGTTCGACAGCTTTATCAATGAGCTTAAGATCAAAAACATCGCCTTCTTTTAAGTCCTCATCCTTTGCTTTATCGTTAGGACGTACCACGCGTTTATTGGTTGGTGCCGTTGGCGCATTAAACCCATAATGAACTGGTTTAAGGGTAATCGTGCGTCCTTCAAAGTTAATAGCTTTTGCGGTATAACCACACACTTGAATGAAGAACATCATACTCAGACGATCTGCATACCAATCAACCAAACCATTTTTTGCCTCGGTGCGCAAATCATGGAGAATTCGTTGCTGATCAATTGTTCCCTCATTTTTGACACGCACAGCATGAACGAGTTCATTAATTGCCAAGCGATCATTGAGAAACTGTAAAGCTTCTTCATTGCCTTCCAATGTCTGCCCTTCGCTTACCCCATCGCCTAGCAACTGCACACGCAAATTAAAGCTAATGGCATCCCCACTTGCTTTCGTGGTTTCATCCTTTAACTGTACGATACTGTTTGAATCATTTCCAATCAACGGTGCAATTGGAATTGCTTTTGAGACTTCTTGGTTTAGTAATTTAGACCATGTGCGCACTGCCATTGGGTCATTAAGTCCGATATAAGTTACGGTCATTTTATCCTCTAAAAGTTTTCTTGACATAAAAAAAACCCGGCAAAGCGCCGGGCGCTCAAAACACCACATTTCATTTCAGATGGTGAATAGGTTGTTCGTGAGTTTTATCTAATTTCTGTTAGCGTCTGCCTCCTCCTTATAAGAGCTCTCCTCACCACATCCGTGCTTTGAGAAATCCCCTCGCATTCTCCTGCGCTAAAAGCCTCTTAACGTTCCCGCCCCCCTCACATTCTTGTTTTTAAAATTCTCTTCCCCCCATTAAACGATTAAAAGCAGCTTTATTTTTAGGATCAGCAACCCAAGCGCTAAACTCTGCTTCTGACATTTTATCAAGCATATCCAAAGAAATCGGCCCATTTGGCGTCAAGCCGTTATAAGCAGCAAGAGTACGTGCAGAATTGTGTCTTTCCTGTAAATTTTCACCCATGTTATTGGGAACATTTGTGTAGCCAATTTTTTGTGCAATAGAGTAAATCACTTCAGCGGGGTTTTGATTTTTTTGCGCACAATCGCGCAAGATCTGCTTCAACTCATCACCAATCAACGCATCAATATTTTTGGGATCGGCCATCTCAGGATAGAGCGAAGCACAAGCTGCCAACTGTTTAGCCCTCGTTTCATAAATAAAATCAGCTGCTTGATCAAAATCATGATGCTTTTGTTTAACACTAGCAACAGACTGCTGAAAAAACGCATGTAACTGTTCTGCTTCGCGAGCAAGAGAAGGCTGTTGTTTTTCATGTAAAAGCCCTTGTTTTTGGAGTGTTTTTCCCAACCATTGCATATAGCCCATAAAGTCTTTTTGTGGATCTGGTGGAACATCTTCTCCCCCTTGAACCTCTTTTCCAGCCTTTTGCGAAGAGGACTGTTGTTGATGCACTTGCCCTTGGAAATTATCTTCAAGAGTTTTTTCTTCTCTTGCAATTTCACCATCTTCTCCCTCTTGTGTTGAGACCAGAAAATCTTGTTTTAATTGATTTTGTTCTGCCGGCGTTAAGTGTTCTTGATCCATGACATTAGCCTTTTCTTTTTTTAAACAATAAAATTAAATTTTTCAGATAAAACAGCCTGTGAGCATTTATTCCCTCAATGCTCTCCCATCATTTGAGCTCCAGCATTTCCCCAAAGCTCTCCACCCCACATAACGGCAAAACTCCCCCTCTCCACCTTGCTTTTCCCAACAATCCAGCCCTATAAAACAGTTCTTTTGAGAAAAGGGAGCCCATGCACTATGGAAATCGATAAGCTCATTCTGCGCCCACCATGCCCCACCAAGTTCACCCCACATAACGGCAAGACTCCCTCTCCACCCTACTTTTCCCAACAATCCAGCCCTATAAAACAGTTCTTTTGGGAAAAGGAAGCCCATGCACTATAGAAATCGATAAGCCCATTTTGCGCCCACCATGCCCCACCAAGTTCACCCCATATAACGGAAAGACTCCCTCGTTCTCCTGTTTTTCCCCAACAGGGATAGTCTCATAAAACAGCTCTTCGAAGATAAAGGAAGACGACATTACGCTATGGAAATTGTATCGATAAGCAATTTCTGGTAGATGGAATTTATCAGAAGTCGCGCATGACAAAGCGTCCTATTGTTGAGCCTTTACTGTCTGCAACATCTGCATTATCTGGTCTGCCCCCACATTATTCCCCATCTGCGCTGAGGCATTTTGCTCTTCTTGAAGAGAATTTTGCGCCTTTATCGCAATTTTATGAATGAGTGAGGCTGGTAAAGGTGAATAGCGTAAAAGATCAAGCATAATCTCAGGCGTTGCAAAATTTTGCATCAAAGGAAGCAGTTGCATGATCAGTGCAAAAGTACGCTCTTTTTCATTAAGACTTGTTGGTGCATCATCCACGACAATATCATATTCCAAGCTTGTCACCATTTCGCGTGTCAGCGGCACATACTGGGCATTTTCATCACCAGCAATACGAACCAGCCGCCCATCGGACAGATAATTTTGAATAAGATAGAGAATAATTTTTCCCTGTCGTTGCCGATATCGACGCAACCCATCAAAAAAGGAAGCCAAAAGATTAAGTGACGATTGTCGCCGTTGTTGCTCAAGAATGCCAGGCTGATTGACAGCTCGCGTCCCAATAAATTCAGAAGACAACCCCGTCACCTGTTCAAGTGCGCTCTTTGCTTCATTAAACAATTGGAAAAACCCTTGCGGAAATTGTGCCACGGGTTTAGGCTGAATTCTTCCCCCAGACACAGCACCACTTTTCAACCAAGTAATACTATCAGCTCTAGCCCAACTCTCGACGGCTTGTCGATCATCATCAAAAGCATCGCGCTCTGCCATAATTCCGCCTTTTGATTGGCTATTGAGCAAATGCATCACTTGACTAAAATATTTGTTTGCCCACCGTTGAGGATCTTTTGTAGGGCGCACAATTCCATAAAATTGCCGGCTTAACTTATCAAAAGTACCGGTAATACACTCCCATCCCAATTGATTGGGTGGAACCAAGGGCTTATCAGGCGCTTCAAGCAGCTTTCTACCTAAAAATGCCCGTTTGACAATTTTTCTGTTCAACCTTGTTGCTTGAACATGAGGAAAGGTTTTGCTTAAATTTTGGAAATCCTGCTCTGAATAATCGACAAACTTTCCACTTAGAGGCTCGAGAACTTTATAAACCACCTCGCGTTCAAACCAGCGACATTCTACCAATGTCACCATTTTAGGACGTTGATAGCCGCTCCCCTCTTCTCCTTGATACCCCCTCTCGGACTGATAACTTTGTGTCATCCCATTGCTGGTTGGCTGTAAAAAGCTCTGATGTTTCACCCAATCCGCATGAAGATCACTCCAATGAACATTTGGAAACATTTCCTGCGCTACGGCAAGAGGTTTTTCATCGATATACCATAAGCGTTGAGCATCAATGAGATTAGACTTAACAGCACTTGCATCCCACACCATTTTCATAGGATCCAACCGCGCAATGATTGGTTTTCCTTGGGGATCTTGTTCATAATCAAGGCGTGTATCTGTCCAGCCCATACCGCAAATAATTGCATCTTGAAAGGCATCGGAATCTTCGTATTCGCCGTCGGCTTCATCGCGAAACCATTCGGCTGCTCCTGTCAAAATCTGGTTTGCAAAGGCAGCTCCTTCTTGTCGTGGAATAAATTGCACTTGCCTTTTATTATTGCGCTCAGCCCCAATCACGGCATTAATTAAAGGCGCAATACGGTTAAAAGTCATCACGGGTCTGTTTTGTTCGTGCAAGACAGCCAAGTCTTGCTCATTCCATTGCCGCCCATTATAAAAATCGTAATCTTCCTGGGCATTTTTTCGCCATTTTTCGACATGATCAATATCATCCTGATACCAACCCACGAGTTTTTTAAAGAGAGCTTGATTTTCAAGCGTTTCGATTTGATCAAAAGAAGAATTTGTAGACATATTCATTAAAAAGCCATCCATGAAGTTTGAGAATGGTGAAACGAGCGATAAGGTTTTTTTCGCGCTTTAGCATTTGGTTGTTCATAAGCCACACACATCAGTCCAAAGGCATCGGCCCCATGGCTAGCCCAATCATGTTCAGCCCCTAGTCCGATATTGCGCTGTTCGTCGCGCTTTTCATGATACCAAGCAAGCGCTTTTCTCCCCGCACATGTCGTTTCACGATTAAACCATAGTGCAGGAAACAACCGCCGTACGGCTTCGATACGCATTTTCACAGCGCCTGTTCCTTGATTAGGAATTATTTTGGTTTGAAAACCGGCTTGTTGAAGGGCACTTTCAAAACTCACATTATAGACACGATCTTTTGTTGCGCCATCATGAGGCAAGACCATAAGAGCCTTTTCATATCCCCTTTGAAAGACCCAGCCCACATGCTCTGAGAGAGGTTGTCCTTGGGCTTCATAATAATCGAGCACTCGGATTTCACGTCCAACAAATTGCGCCACCCACAATGCGGTAGCATCGGCCTTTGCTCCTGTTCCCCCGATATCCCAAAAGATTCTCACCTGCATCAAAGGATCCCGTGGAACAGTGGTAATCCGCCCTTCCATTTCGGCTTCGAGCAGACATTTCTGATAATAAGCCCCTTGCACAGCTTGGAGATATTCGCCTTCCCAAATATGGTTATACTGCTCTGGTCTTTGCTGCAAATCGTCCATTCGATCACGATTGAGTTTTTCAGGAAATTGCGGATTATCACGCCAATTGATTTCCACCCCTTTGATATGAGGATTATCGACATTTCGGAAACGTTTTTCCACGGCTGCATTTTCATGGCATGGGTTCCATGTGACCCATAATTCTGCATTCCAATCTTTTCCTTCTTCGCGCAAAGTTGGAATAAGTGTTTGCCAAGCAGTTTCTGTCACGGGCTCGGCTTCATCGACCCAACAAAGGAAAACGCGTCCCATTGATTTAATACTTGCGATATTGCGATCAAGCCCAGCAAACACATAGACAATCCGTCCATCTTTTGACTTAATATATTTATCGCCGATTTCATAATAGTCTTGTAAAAAAGAATAAGACTCGATAGCGCGTTTAATTTCCTCCAAAGAACTTTCATTAAGAGAATTTTGAAATTGCCGTGCACAAAGAATAATCCCGCGTTCTCCAGCCATTCCATGGCGATATCCCACCACAGCCGACATCAAAGCAAAAGAACGTGTTTTTCCAGAACCGCGTCCTCCCCAAGCGGCTCGCACATCGGCATTTCCAGTAAAAACAGGAATAAGCTTTGGAATAAGAGCCACTTGAGCCGTTTTCTGCTCAATTTTTTGAGAAATTTTCTGAACCGTTGTCATTATAAATTTTCATACTTTAGCAATAATTGCGCTGCACCCTTTTGCTTATCCCAAGTTTCATTATCCCAGAGCAATTGAACGAAAAGAGCAATTGAACGAAAAACGCCCTTCTCAAAAGCAGCACTTTATCTTTTCTTCATCCTAATATTCAATAAATTTCACTTTTTTGCATGAGATCCCCTTGACCCCACCTATGCGCCCCAACGTCCTTATCCCCCCAAAGATCATTATCTCCCCAAAGGTCCCTATTTCCCCAACACCCCACCCCCTCAAACACCGCGCCTGTCATCCCCCAACCACAAGCAAGGTATCCCCCAACCAAATCATAGCCTCAGCACATGGCTCTCAGGCATATCCAAAGCCCAACATCCTCCAATATCATGCCTCTCAAGCATCACCAATCCTCACACTTTATCCCCCAAGATACCCCCACCAAAACACATGCATCAGGCAAGCATAACACTTCTCTCAAGTTTCATGCCCCTCACCCATCAAAACACTGTTCCATATCCACCACACAAATACCCTGCACCAAACCCTCCAGCACACGGGCCCTTACGGCATCATTCACCAAAGCCCCTTCCCAGTATCACGAGCGCCCACAAACACGATAGCCTCCGCTTCAATCCCCTCAAGATAGGCAATCACCAAAGCAGCCCCCTTGCAAGACATCACCCCACATCACCCACTTCAGCCTAACATTTTTCAATATCACAAGCCTCAGTTATCGAGGTATCATGCTTCTCCGGTTCACTATTTTTTGCATTCACTGGCACAATCTCAATACGCGAAACTGTTTTTGATATCTCCACACCTTCAATAACGAGAAAAAACCAAATCTTCACCAGATGTCCAAAACAGCAAATATCATCAAGCACTCCCCAACATCTTTCAGGTAGCGCGCCCCTCACGCATCGCCATAAAAGCATCTTGCCGGCCCCTCTTCAAACAGACCACCCCAGACGCCATGTACCCCCAAAAAACACCATATGCACCGAAGTCTCCTCCAGTCCACGTCCTCATGCATCCCCCACCAAAGCCCAACAACTTCACAGCTCACACGCCTAAAGCACACGCCCCTCACCGCAATTTCAATCATAAGCTTTCAGACAAACATCTAGCATCCCCGTTCAAAGACAATATCCCTTAAACATCATGTGCCAAAACCCAATATTTTCTCGTAACTTCAAGCCTCAGTTGCCGAGGGATCATGCTTCTCCGGTTCGCTATTTTTTGCATTCACTGGTACAATCTCGATACGCGAAACTGTTTTAACATCTCCCCCTGCTTCTCCCGTAACCTGAAGAGGCAACACTTTTGCCAGCAGCGAAAAAAAAGGTACGGGATTATTCAACGCATGATACTGAAGATAAGACACCAGCCCATCTTCACCATAGTGATATCCAGCCTGCTCCGCCGCTGTCAAAAGAGCTTCATTAAATCGCTTTGTTGTTTTATTTAAAGCCCCTTTTTTCCGCCCTCTTCGACGTAAGGGAAGACAATGTTCATCTACCATCATCATGTTCCTTCCAACTAAAGAGAAACCAAAACCTCAAACACAAAAAATGACATAAAAATCAGCAACAAAATTTAACAAGCATTCAACAATTAAAAAAAATGGGACACACCCAAAAAGATAAGAGCCCACATAAAGCCCAAATCCTCCGCATAATTTTACAGATACACGTTTTTACGCTTTTCCATCTTTACAGAAAAAAACGAAACGAAACACCCACATCACCACCCCACGCAGCTCTGTAAACACGGGTCTGTCAACAAGCTGATTTCTCGTCTATCAGATTTCCCTGCTGATTATTTCATATGGCTATCCCACACTTCAAAGAATGGTGTTTCATCAAACACGCCAGATAAGCTCTGATCTACAATTCGACTTCAAAAAGCAAATTTTCCTCTGCTGAATAAAGCTTCCACCCCGCACCGGTTTTAAACTATCATCCAACCTCTTCCCCAGTAAATTCCCCTACTAACATCAGATTACCACCCCCCCAAACATCCCTATTTTACAATATAACAGACTAGAAAATCTTTTAATTGTTCTTGCCAATCCCTTGAAATTACTTTATCACTCAAAGGATATTTTGATCGTCCACGCAACGATCAATAAGGGATAGTAAAGCCCTAAGCTCTAGCGTAAGAATGAACCCACTTTGTGGGTGTCCCGGGATTCCGGGAGTTTTTGCTATGTCCAGGTGTGATAAGCACTAAAAGCAAAAATGCTGACTAGAGCTCAGTACTTTACTACTCCCGGAATACCAATGCGAGGGCGCTCGCAACCGGAGGGGAGCTTGAAGTGCAAACTAAAAATTCACATTTCAACGACATTTCAATAGGTAAAAAGATCCGTCATAGAAGAATTTCAATGGGACTTTCTCAAAAGGAATTAGGAAGCTATTTAGGTGTCAGTTTTCAACAAATCCAGAAATACGAAAAAGGATTTAATCGTGTAAGCGCGGGGTGTTTGCTCGAAATTGCTAAAAAACTAGAGGTTCCTATGAACTTTTTTTATGCGGACCTTTTAACAGCAGATATTCCCACAAAAGAACATGCCTTACACCACGATCAAGACACATACAGCGAAAAAGAATACGCACTTTTGAAAAACTTTAGAGAGCTCAAAGCGAAAAAACAAAAAGCAATCTTGTGGTTGATTTCTGATTAGACAAAAGCACACCCATCAACATCCCTCGCCAATATATCCAACACCCTTAAAATATAAGCTTCAGATCACAACACTTCAAAGAAGGCAATTTTATCAGACAAGACAGATAAGCGCTGCCCTAAAATATTCCCTCACACACTTTTCTCCAGTCAACGCGTTTTATACCCCTCTTCATCCCAGCTTTCCCCACTCCATTCACAAATGCGTCCCCTAGTTCTCCGACCACATTCCATGTCAAGACAAAAGCATACAACGCATAAATTCTTCACTTCACTTTTACGTATTCACGTTTTTACGCTTTTACATCTCTACAGAAAGAAACCAAATGAAACTTTTCCACCAGCATCTTACACTGCTCTGTCAAGAATCCGACATCTTGTAGCAGTTTCCTCCTACCAACCACTCAGACAGATCAGCACACCATACCCCTCAAAAAATGGATTCAACAAGCAAGCCTTTTCTGAATATTCTTACACCCATCCCTCTCCAACACAAAGAGCGAAAGCTCCCACAAATACCGATCAATTCCGCTTCGAAGCAAAGACCCCACCCAAAAGACAAAGCTTCACACACACACCAAAAAGCTTCTCCCACAGTGCCAATTTTCACATTCTGCATCCTAGCTTTCGACTTCATTTGCAGACTTGTTCCCCAGTCCTTTCCCCCCATTCCATGTCAAGACAAAAGCATACAATGCATAAATTCTTCACTTCACTTTTACAGATTCACGTTTTTACGCTCTTCTATCTTTACAGAAAGCAGCCAAACGAAATTTCCAAACTAACCCACCACTCAATAAACAAGAGTCTGTTAACAATCCCACTTTTATCGCGTATATTGCATTTGGGCAACCACCTCTCACCACCCCTCAAAGAATACTGTTTCACCAGACACGGACAGATAACCCCTACCCTCCAATATCCAGACACTCTCACAAAAAGCACCTTATTGATATACCCGAATTATTGATATGCTTGAAGGTCCCTCGACGGCATATCCTTGCCTCTAATGCCTCCATCTCACCCTACCTCAAATGACAATATTTTACTGCATAAGGCATAAGAATATAATGAGATAATTTTTAAGATACAAAAAAATGCTCTCATTTTCCAAATCTTTTAATTGTTCTTGCCAATCCCTTGAAATTACTTTATCACTCAAAAGGTGCCTTGATCGTCTACGCAGCGATCAATAGGGAGTTGAAGCCCGAACGCTCAGTACATAAATTTATCCCGCTTTGCGGGTATCCCGGAATTCCGGGAGCTTTTGCTATGTCCAAGTGCTTGTCAGCACTAAAAGCAAAAGGCTGGCTGAGCTCAGTGCTTTCAAACTCCCGGAATACTCATGCGAGGGCGCTCGCAACCGGAGGGGAGCTTGAAGTGCAAACTAAAAATTCACATTTCAACGACATTTCAATAGGTAAAAAGATCCGTCATAGAAGAATTTCAATGGGACTTTCTCAAAAGGAATTAGGAAGCCATTTAGGTGTCAGTTTCCAACAAATCCAGAAATACGAAAAAGGTTTAAATCGTGTAAGCGCGGGGTGTTTGCTCGAAATTGCTAAAAAACTAGCAGTTCCTATGAACTTTTTTATGCGGACCTTTTAACAGCAGATATTCCCACAAAAGAAACTCTCCTACAGCGTGATCAATACACCTATAGCGAAAAAGAACACGCCCTTTTAAAAAACTTTAGAGAACTCGAAGCGAAAAAACAAAAAGCAATCTTGTGGTTAATTTCAGATTAGACAGTGGTTAATTTCTGATTAGACAAAAGCGCATCAATCGACATCCGTTGCCAATATTCCCCTCTGCCTAAAGCCTTGCCGGCCTGATACCACCACATCTCAAAAAACGGTTTACGACACCGGTTTACGACATCATAGGATAACAAACTTCAAAATAGGATAAAAACACCAAAACCTTGGAAAAACATCCCCACCCCTCTCACAGAATCTTATCAAAAGATCTCATCTGATTTAAACGCACAATTCCGATTGTATCATTATGATACCTTTTTACATTTACCTTGTCAAGTTTTTATATTTTTCTTTTGATATTTTTGTGTTTTTCTTTAAGGGAGCCACATCCCTCAAAACACTTTTCCTGCAAAATGCCCCTCATACAAAACACAATGTCTAAAACAACAAGAGCTAAAATAGGATTTCTCCTAAATAGGCATCCCTCTAAATAGGCATCCCTCTAAATGGGCTTCCCCTCTAAATAGGATTTCCCCTCTAAATAGGCTTTCATTGTATTGCTCATTCACCCACTTATTAAAAAAACACCTCTCAATGCTTCTCACACCCATTTCACGGATATCCCCCATACAAATATAGATGCAACTATAATTGTTAAGCTCCCCATAGAATATAAACGCCCACCACGAGATTTTTCTCTTCACATCTCTTTACACATCAACTCTGCAATCTGTTCACAGCCATTCCCCACACACTCTTCTCCAGAAAACGCACTTAACACCCCTCTTCATCCCAACTTTCTCCTCCATTCACGAAGACACTTCCCCCAATCCTCGCACCACATTCCATGCCATAATAAAAGCTCTCACAAAGCACAAATCCTCCGCTTCATTTTACAGATTCACATTTTTACGCTTTTACATCTTTACAGAACGCAGCCAAAGGAAACTCCCAAACCACCACGCGACAATTTGATAAAAACAAAACACCTTTCCAACAATCTCAAACAACAGATTTCTGTAAAGAGTTCATATGAATTTGATTGTTTAGATCTGACTATTAGATTGGCATATAGAGCCGTAGAACAGAAAGTAATTTTCTATAAGACAGAAACGATAAAAGCGCTATATAACTGAGACAGAACATGAAGGATTGTAAACAGATAAAACGACATCTTTCTTCGTTACAACACTGAAATTGTAAACGAGACGACGAATAACTGTCATCTGAATATGCAATTTTCATATCTGCAAATTTTTATTGATTAATTCAATCCCAACACTTCCCCTGAAACACATTTCTTCATTATCTACTTTTTTTGAGACAAACCGGTAAAGGGGTTTCATCGATTATAAGTGCGGATATAATAACGCGTTACTCCAACCTCATCATAAGAAACCATAGACATGATACCTGTCTTTATTGGCGTTATTTGATAAGTCAAGATTACACCATTTTGCTGTTTGTTTGGTTGATCTGTATAGATCACGTTATATCCATTCCGTCGCAAGAGATCAATAAATACAGGAGTAAAGTTGTCTTCTGTTTTATTTTTTTTCACAATAAGTGTTGTTGTAGCGGGCGGTAAAGGTTTTTTAAGATTACGAACAAAATCGTTAGCAATTAATTTTACATCATCTTTCGTAATATTTGGACTGACATAACTTGATGAATAATTACTGATAGATGCACAACCAGCCACCAATACAAGCGGTAACGGAAATAAATATTTTGACATCTTAACTCCCCTATTAATTGCATTCTCTTCTGAGAAGCTCCTACACCAGAAATAAGAGCCTCCTTTCAAAGAATAGCCTTAACAACATACTGCTTTACTATCAAGCATTAGTTAATCACTTTCTCGCTTGTTAAAAAAACGACCACCATCTCTCATAGTACTCAAAGCTTATGTTTAAGACACAAAATATATATGTTAAAAGTACGAAAAAACACATGTAAAGCATGTAGTATACATATAGTATATGTATACTTACTTTCATGGTGTGTTGCATTACATATTATTTAAGACAAATTTATCAGTAAAGAAGTACAGACTTTGGATGACTTTCCAAGCAATAAAAATGATATTTTTATCCCCATATCATTGAAATTATAACTTGATCGAAGAATAATTATTGTTTGAATATCTAGGCTTTTACGAGCCATTTAGATCCCGACTTTCCCCCACTATCTACCAATTTTTACCGATGTTGTTTCTTTTTTGGTTTTTCATTTACGCTCATCATTAGTTGTTTTATGTGTTTTTTGAGACAATTGTGAAGCTCTACCTCAAAGCAACGAATGAAATTTCCAAAACACCACGCAACAATTTGATAAAAACAAAACACTTCACAACTTAAATTCCACAAGCAAGCTTATCTCCACCTCTTTTCATTCTTTCTCCATCTCAAGGGGAAGATGCCCCCTCACGCTATCCTTCATCCGTTCGCACCACCACCTCTTAGACACACCATCCTAACACTACCCACACTCACTTTCTTTCATCCCCCTCAAATCACACTCTCTTCTCCAACCAACGCACAGCACCCTTCATTTCCCCTCCATTCACGAAGACACTTCCCCCAATCCTTCTCACCCCTCCATATCATGACAAAAAACACGCACAATATATGAACCCATAAATCCTCCGCTTCACTTTTACAGATTCACATTTTTACGCTTTTACATCATTACAGAACAAAGCCAAGGAAAGCTTCATCCACCCCGTACCACTCTATAAACAACGGTCTGTAAAGAATTCAAATGCTTGCCTAGCAAGTTTCCACCACTGACCACTCATTTGTTTCAGATCACCCCCCTTCAAAGAGCAGTGTTTTTACCTCATGAATAAGATAATGAGCGAACCGTCTTTAGAAAAAAGAAAAGGCATGGAGATATCAAATATATCAATGGTCGTCATCGACTGTCGTGTTAAGAGGTGTTAACTCTTTATTTTTCTTAATTTTTACAACGCCAATAATTCCCGTGGAAATAATTAATGCGGACATCGCTAAAAAAGAGCTTAACAATCCCATGAGTGCCAAAAGTCCCGCAATAAAGCCAGACATTGCTTCGGCAGAGTTCGCTAAAGTTGAAAAGGTTCCAAAACTCTTACCAAAATCTTCACGACGAGAATATAATTGAATAGCTGAGACTAAACCAATATCCACAAAGGCACCAATAAATCCTAGAACAAATGCTAACACGAGAAGGAATTTTAAATAAATTTCTGCAGCTAAGGGCATAACAAACAGAATAACCCCATAAAGAAGCCAAAATATCATGAGCTTCAACGATGTAATATTTAATATAATTTTACTATATAACAAACCACCAACAATAGTTCCAACAGCCATGAGAGAAAAAATATAACTCACAAGGCTCTCCTCTCCCCCCACAAAAAGAACAAAAGCTGGAATTAAAAATCTTAAAATAGCACCCGTAAAGAGAATAGCAAACGACGAGCCAACGAGCGTAATAAATAAATTATTATTTTCTGTAGAAATATATTTAAGATATGAAGCTGTTTCTCGATAAATTTTTATAAAATTGAATGATTTATTCTCGCTTGAATTTAAATTCATGAGATTAAATAACACGATAATAGATATAAAATAGGTAAAAAAATCAAAAATGAGTACTGCCGATTTATTTGCAAAAAAAAGCAGTATAGAACAAACCAAAGGGCCAATGACGGCTGCCGTTTCCATGATAATTTGAGCAATGCTATTGGCCTTTGTAAGATCTTTTAGTGAAAACATTCTGGGAATAGCAGCTTGAAAACTTGGTTGGAAAATACTTCTTCCTATCGTTGTACATATTGCTGCAAAAATAAGAACAATGATATGTGCCGTACCTGTTATATAAGTTATAAAAACAAACAATGAAGCTAATAATCTCACAACTTCACTTAAGATCATATTTTTCTTCAAAGAAAAATTATCCGCTAACCAACCTCCTATAGGGCCCAAAAAGAGAAAAGGGATAAATCGAAAAAAATACACAAGACCTGTAAAAAAGGTGTTATCTGTTAATTCTAAGACCAGTAAAATAAAAACAACTTCATAAGCATAATCACCAACTTTGGAAATAAAGAGAGAGCAAAAAAGAGCTAATGGACTCTTTTTTAAAAACAAATTCATATCAACCATCCGATATTAAACTTTTCTACACTTAAAGTTACACTTCCTTCGCTACAATTGGTGATATGAACTTCAGAAGAGTCTTTTATTCTAATAAATCGCTTAATAAGTTAAGTAAAAATTTTTAAAGAAATACTCCTCTTGATATAAGCATTTACTCTAATATCAAGTAATATCTTTAAAAAAAGAAAGAATGTAAAAATTATGAGATCAAAATCTGCTATATTAGTACATTGACCTCCGCCCCACGTTTCAAAGAATGAAAATTCCCAACCAGCACTAGTCTACAATCCCACAACAAAAAGCAGCTTTCCCCACAAAATAAAGCTTACACCCAACCACTCCTCAAACGACAGCACTTCGTCAGGCTCAACAAATCAAGCCCTCTCTCCTTAAACCACCATCCTTCATCCCTTCGCACCACCACCTCTTATCCACACTCTCCTCTTATCCATGCGCACTCTCTTCATCCTCCATTCTCCTTTTTCTCTCCCATCACACACTTAACAACTGAACAGACTCTTCCTCTAAACTTCCATTCACGAAGACACTTCCCCCCAATCCTCGCACCACATTCCACGCCCCCAAAAGCCCAAAGTGACCAAAAACACGCACAATATATAAATCCACAAATCCCCCACTTCACTTTTACAGATTCACATTTTTACGTTTTTACATCATTACAGAACGAAGCCAACGAAAAGTTCACCACCCCACACCGCTCTATAAACAATAGTCTATAAACGAACCCAGTTTTTTGCCTAGTACCCCTTACAGTCTTCAGACGTCCCCCTCAAACGAGACTGTTTCATCAGACCAGAACAGATAAGCCCAGCCAAAAATATTCACCACACACTCTAAAAAACACCTAAATGTGGAAATTGATATACTTGATATCATCCCCCCTCCAAATAACGCCGTTTTATAGCATATTGATTTCTCTTGCCAATTTTCTGAAACTACTTTATTACTTAAAGGGTGAGTTTGGTCGTATACGCGACGATCAATAGGGAACTGAAAGCCCGAAACCTCGATACATAAGAATGAACCCACTTTTGTGGGTGTCCCGGGATTCCGGGAGGTTTTGCTATGTCCAGGTGCGATGAGCACTAAAAGCAAAATGCTGATTCGAGGTCAGTGCTTTCAGGCTCCCGGAATACTAATGCGAGGGCGCTCGCAACCGGAGGGGGGCTTGAAGTGCCAACTAAAAATCCACATTTTATCGACATTTTAATAGGTAAAAGAATCCGTCATAGACGCATTGCAATAGGGCTTTCCCAAAAAGAATTAGGGAGCCATTTAGGTGTCAGTTTCCAACAAATCCAAAAATACGAAAAAGGCTTCAATCGTGTAAGTGCCAAATGTTTACTGGAAATCGCCCAAAAACTAGAAGTTCCTATGAACTTTTTTTATGCAGACATTGCCACAAAAGAAGATCTTTCAACAAAAGAAACCCTCTTACACCACAATCAAGAAACCTATAGCGAAAAAGAACACACCCTTTTGAAAAATTTTAGAGAACTCCAGCCGAAAAAACAAAAAGCAATCTTGTGGCTAATTTCTGATTAAGCAAAAGCGCAACGATCAACGTTATTTGCTAATATATCAAACAACGAAACATCCTTAAGTCAAATTCAGATCAGCTCCCCACACCCCTTCAAAGAGCAATGTTTTACGGCGGATAAACGGCATTTCTCTTTAACGTTTTTACGCACAAAGCAATAAAGCAATCCCGCTTGTGACTTCACTTATAACATTGCAAGAAAATAGTTTTCACGACAAACAGAAGTAAAAGAATCCTACGATATTCGAAAACGCTGATTTAACATGCAAAAACACCAGCCACTCCCTTTGCTTTGCAATAAAATACCGCTGTCTCATCGTGAATTTTTCTAAATCAGCACGCTTCAAAGAGCGGTGTTTATCACATAATAGGATTATCACCGCCCTTTATACCATGAATTTTTCCAAACTTAATCTTCAGGCAAAAATTCCAACCGATCTCCTTGTTTTGTAATTTTCACCGTTGTCTCATCGTGAATTTTTCCAAATAAGATGTTTTCCGCCAGTGGATCTTGAATTTCTTTTTGAATAATCCGTTTAAGCGGACGCGCACCATAGAGCGGATCATAGCCTTTATCGGCAAGAAATTTTCTCACCTCTGGCTCGATTTGCAAAGTTATTTTGCGTTCATTGAGCAAATTTTGCAAATGTTCTATCTGAATATCGACGATCGCTTCCATATCGTGACGTTGCAGCCTTTGAAAGAGAATAATCTCATCAATACGGTTTAAAAATTCAGGACGGAAAGCCGCTTTAACGACATTCATAACATCATTTTTTGCCTGATCGGTTGTTTGCCCTTCAGGCAAAGCAGTTAAAAATTCAGCACCAAGATTAGAAGTCATAATCAGCAAGGTATTGCGAAAATCAACGGTACGTCCTTGACTATCAGTCAAGCGTCCCTCATCCAACACTTGCAACAAGAGATTAAAAATATCAGGGTGTGCTTTTTCAATTTCGTCAAACAGAATGACCTGGTAAGGTCTTCTACGTACAGCCTCGGTCAGCACCCCACCCTCTTCATATCCAACATATCCAGGAGGTGCCCCAATCAGCCGCGCCCCAGCATGCTTTTCCATATATTCCGACATATCGATGCGCAACATGGCATTGGAGTCTTGGAAAAGAAAAGCGGCAAGAGCTTTGGTTAATTCGGTTTTCCCCACACCAGTAGGACCCAAAAACATGAAAGAGCCAAGGGGACGATTGGGATCTTGCAACCCTGCACGCGCGCGGCGTACAGCACGAGAAACAGCTTGAACAGCCTCTCCCTGACCAATCACACGTTTGCTAATTTCATCTTCCATCCGCAACAGCGCCTCCCGTTCTGCCTCCAGCATTCGATCAACAGGAATACCGGTCCAGCGTGAAACAATCCGCGCCACATGTTCAGCAGTAACCGTCTCTTCAACGAGATGATTTTGTTGGTCATCATTTTCCGCAATACTCAATTGTTTTTCGAGTTCAGGGATAACGCTATAAGCGAGCTCTCCAGCGCGTTGGAATTGTCCATCACGTTGTGCAATAGCCAAAGCATTACGAGCTTCTTCGAGTTGTTTTTTCAAATCAGCAGCATGCCCTAATTTTTGTTTCTCAGCCTGCCAAGCACTTGTCATCTCAGCGGACTGTTGTTCCAATGTTTTGAGTTCCTCCTGCACATTTTCCAAACGTTCTTTTGCTGTTGGCTCGACATCTGTTTTCAAAGCTTCCCGTTCGATCTTCAACTGTAAAATACGCCGATCAACAGCATCGAGTTCTTCCGGCTTTGAATCGACCTGCATGCGCAACCGCGCCGCCGCTTCATCGATAAGGTCAATAGCTTTATCCGGCAAGAAGCGATCCGTAATATAGCGGTTAGACAAACGCGCCGCCGCAATCAAAGCACTATCAGCCAAGCGCACTTTGTGATGTTGTTCATATTTTTCCTTAATACCGCGCAAGATAGAAATAGTATCTTCTAAAGAGGGTTCCGGTACAAAGACAGGCTGAAAGCGGCGTGCAAGAGCAGCATCTTTTTCAACATATTTTCGATATTCATCGAGCGTAGTAGCGCCCACACAATGGAGCTCTCCGCGTGCAAGAGCAGGCTTTAACAAGTTAGAAGCATCCATAGGCCCATCGGATTTTCCAGCCCCAACGAGATTATGCAATTCATCGATAAACAAAATGATCTGCCCATTTTCAGCTTGCACCTCTGCCAGCACCGCTTTGAGGCGCTCTTCGAATTCCCCACGATATTTTGCACCAGCGATAAGCGCTCCCATATCCAACGCATGAAGCTGTTTATCCCGCAAAGTTTCAGGCACATCGCCATTAACAATGCGCAATGCCAACCCTTCCACAATAGCTGTTTTCCCCACCCCAGGCTCACCGATAAGCACAGGATTATTTTTGGTCCGCCGTGAAAGCACCTGAATAGTGCGGCGGATTTCCTCTTCCCGCCCAATCACAGGGTCGAGTTTTCCTTCACGGGCATCTTTTGTGAGATCCCGGGCATATTTTTGCAAGGCATCATATTGTCCTTCGGCATGGGGGCTTGAGGCTGTTTTTCCTTTCCGCAGCGCATTAATTGCCCGATTAAGCGCTTGCGGGGTCAATCCTCCACTTGTTAAAATATCGGCTGTTTTTGCGGTCTTTTCCATGATCAGCGCTTGCAACATGCGCTCCACGGTCACAAACTGATCACCGGCTTTTTTCGCAATATCCTCAGCCAGCGCGAAAACTTTTGCCAATGGCTGCGAAAGATAGAGCTGTCCATTTCCCCCCTGCACTTTAGGCAAAGCATCAAGTGCTTCTTTTAGCGCCTTTTGAATAAGAGTAAGATCACCACCAGCGTTTTGGATAAGCGATGCAGCCAATCCTTGAGAATCGTCTAACAACACTTTCAGGAAATGCTCCGGCATAAACTGCTGATGATCAGAAGCAAGAGCGCTATTTTGTGCTGATTGTAAAAAACCCTGCACGCGTTCGCTATATTTTTCCAAGTTCATTTTTTTTCCTTAAATCTCAAGCCATCACCACACTTTAACCTCTCCAATATTCCACAAAAGAAACATCCAGAAAGGATTTTCCAGCCTCTAAAAAACACCGCGAAAAAAGCAGCAAGAAGAAGAACCATAGTGCTAAAAAGAATATGGGTTTCTACAAGCCTCATAGCAAGAGGGAGAAAAAAAATACGCTATCATTTTAAATAAAAACCGCAACTTTTCTTATACCCCCCATCATCACTCCCCTTTTTAAACCATCACCCCTAAATTCCACCATTAAACTTAAATTTGAACAGCAGAAAAGGAGCATGCAAAAACACTTTAAACAAAGTAGTCTTTACAGCATATAGTTTAGAGTAAACATTAAAGTATTTTCTCTAATTTTACTTAACAAAACATTGAATATATGCTTTAATACTTATAAAGTTACACTATTTTTATTAAGATAGAGGATTTGAGTATGTACCATACTGTAAAAAAGGTTATTTTAATACTTTTATTCCTTCTGATAAGTAAACCAAGCTATGCCGTTTTTGCCGGCAAAGTTATTACAATAGAGCATGAATGGCTTAAAAATGCATCATTTGATCTATTTGTTTTCACCCAGCAAGTAAATTACGATGGTGGGCCTAACTCCATCTATTTCTGGGGAAATAAATTTGAATTCCAAAATGGAAAAAGTGGACAAATTGGTTTTTTCAACAGGAGCGGCCGTACCATTCATTTTTCTATCTGGAATGCAACGGGATGGAAGGGTAATACATGTAAGCATTTTACTCAGGAAGGTTCAGGAGTACGATGTGAAATCAAGTTTCCATGGGAGATGGGACGCAGATATCGATTATATGTTGAAAAAAATGGAAATCTAGTTACAGCGACAGTAGTCGATTTTATAACGGGTAAAAAAGTGAATATTGGGACCATAGAAGTACCAAATACATTTGGACAACTCCGTAAATCTTCAAGTTTTGTTGAAGACCATTCTCGTTGGAAGAGACATCTCTCCTCCTGTTATGATTTAAGTCCGCAAAGTTCGATTTTTTTTGAGCCTCAAGGCATAAAACAAAACAAGCTACACGAAGGGAGTCTGAAAGCTTCTAATCAAGGAAAGTGTCAAGATTCTGACTTCATCCAAACATCATGTACATCCAACTTTTGCATGACAAGTATAAGCGACTTTGGAGGTTTAGCCTCGCCTACTACTAAACCAGAAATACAAATTTCCAATGAGAAAGATCTGTCTGCAGAAACAATTTCTAACGTTTTGAAACAAAAAGAGCTTGTCGTTATTCGTTCAAAAAATCGTTCTTGGGCACCCAATATCTTTTTGCCATCTCCTGATTCATTTAAGTGGAAATCAATCTTTATAGATCATCTAGCGGCTTTCAGTTCTACGCTTCACACCACTCACGGCACACAAAAGATAACCACAGGTCAAAAGATTATGTATATGTCTGATGGAAAAACTTGGAAGATTATGAAAAGAAACTAGCTTTTTTCTTCTTGATAAGCCCCTCACTCCCCTTTGAAAACAACTGGGGGTGAGAAAGTTTTTTTCATTTCCCCACCACGGCTCCCTTTCCCAGTTATTTTTTCGAGCCCTGCTCTCATCCCTTTTAACTTCCCTCGTCACCAGACTTTCCAGGGCATTTTCTCCATTCTCACCCCCTTTCAAAACCACAACACCCTTTAATAAAATCCTCACCTCCCTCTTCTATCACCCTCACACCATCCCTTCACGCATCCCTTTGCACTACCCCCGCCTCTTATCCACACCCTCCCCCTTGTCCATAGGCACCCTCCCATTCCACGCACTCCTTTTTCTCTCCCATCAAACATTTACGACTTACAGCACTCTTCATTCCAGCTTCCCTCCTCGATTCACAAGCTCGTTCTCTCCCCATTTATCTCACCCCATCCATGCCAAAACCCAACGTGCCCCCAAAATTAGCTCACCTCATCATCATACTTTCCAGCGTATTTTCTCCATTCTCACCCCCTTTCAAAACCACAGCACCCTTTAATAAAAGCCTCACCTCCCTCTTCTATCACCCTCACACCATCCCTTCACGCATCCCTTTAAACTACCCCCACCTCTTATCCACACCCTCCCCCTTGTCCATAGGCACCCTCCCATTCCACGCACTCCTTTTTCTCTCCCATCAAACATTTACGACTTACAGCACTCTTCATTCCAGCTTCCCTCCTCGATTAACAAGCTCGTTCTCTCCCCATTTATCTCACCCCATCCATGCAAAAACCCAACGTGCCCCCAAAACACGCACAATGCATAAATCCATAAATCCTCCTCTTCACTTTTACAGATTCACATTTTTACGCTTTTACACATTCACAGAAAACAGCCAACGAAAGATTCACCCCACGCACTGCTCTGTAAACACTGCTCTGCAAAAATCTGATTTCTTGTCTATTAGATTCCCCTGCTGATTATTTCATATGGCTATCCCACATATCAAAAAATGCTGTTTCATCAGACAAGACAAATAAGCCCTTCCTCCAAATATTCTCCACATACTCTTCTCCAGAAAACGCACTTAACACCCCTTTTCATCCCAGCTTTCCCCTCTCCACTCACAAATGTATTCCCCCATTTATCTCACCACATTCCACGCCATGATAAAAGCATACACACAGTACAAATCCTCCGCATCATTTTACGGATATACGTTTTAACGCTTTTACGTTATTACAGAAGTCAGCCAAATAAAATTTCCACATCACCACCCCGCACCGCTCTGTAAACACTGTTCTGAAAACGAACCCAGCTTTTTGCCTAGTCCCCTTACAGTCTTCAGACTACCCTCCTCAAACGACAGCACTTCATCAGGCTCAACAAATCAAGCCCTATCATGAATATTCAAGCTCTTCACTCCTCCTTCAAATAGCGCCGTTTTACGGTATAACAGAATAGAAAATTTTTCATTTTTCTTGCCAACCTTCTGAAACTGCCTTATGAATAAATATCGTAAGTTTGATCGTCTACGCAGCGATCAACAGGGAACTAAAAGCCCTAAACCCTAACGTACAATTGAGCCCACTTTTTCGAATATCCTTAGAATTCCGGGAGTTTTTGCTATGTCCAAGTGCTTTAAGCACTAAAAGCAAAAAGCTGACTAGGGTTCAGTACTTGTTACTCCCGGAATACCAATGCGAGGGCGCTCGCAACCGGAGGGGGGCTTGAAGTGCCAACTAAAAATCCACATTTTATCGACATTTTGATAGGCAAAAGAATCCGTCACAGACGCATTTCAATAGGGCTTTCCCAAAAAGAATTAGGAAGCCATTTAGGTGTCAGTTTCCAACAAATCCAAAAATACGAAAAAGGCTTAAATCGTGTAAGCGTAGGGTATTTACTCAAAATCGCTCAAAAACTAGAAGTTCCCGTAAACTTTTTTTATGCAGATATTGCTACAAAAGAAGATCTTCCCACAAAAGAAAATACCTCACACCACAATCAAGAAACCTATAGCGAAAAAGAACACACCCTTTTAAAAAATTTTAGAGAGCTCAAAGCGAAAAAACAAAAAGCAATCTTGTGGTTGATTTCTGATTAAGCAAAAGCACAACAATCAACATTATTCGTTAATCCCTCTAAAATATAAGCTTCAGATCACGCCCCCTCAAAGGAGAGTGCTTCAAAAGGCGCTACAAACAAGCCCACCCCTAAAATATTCAACACACACGCGCCCATACCTAGATACGGAAATTGATATGCCTGATATCAACCTCAAAAAGCATTTTTTCACAGCATAAGAGGATAATTCTTGAGATCCAAAAATATTTTCATTTTCTTGCCAACCTTCTGAAACTGCCTTATGAATAAATACCGTAAGTTTGATCGTCTACGCAGCGATCAAGAGGGAAGACAAGCCCTAAGTCCGAGCGTACAATTGAACCTACTTTTGTGGGTATCCCGGGATTCCGGGAGTTTTTGCTATGTCCAAGTGCTTTAAGCACTAAAAGCAAAAAGCTGACTGAGCTCAGTATTTTCAACCTCCCGGAATACCAATGCGAGGGCGCTCGCAACCGGAGGGGGGCTTGAAGTGCCAACTAAAAATCCACATTTTATCGACATTTTGATAGGCAAAAGAATCCGTCACAGACGCATTTCAATAGGGCTTTCCCAAAAAGAATTAGGAAGCCATTTAGGTGTCAGTTTCCAACAAATCCAAAAATACGAAAAAGGCTTAAATCGTGTAAGCGTAGGGTATTTACTCAAAATCGCTCAAAAACTAGAAGTTCCCGTAAACTTTTTTTATGCAGATATTGCTACAAAAGAAGATCTTCCCACAAAAGAAAATACCTCACACCACAATCAAGAAACATATAGCGAAAAAGAACACACCCTTTTAAAAAATTTTAGAGACCTCCAGCCGAAAAAACAAAAAGCAATCTTATGGTTAATTTCTGATTAGGAAAAAGAGCAACAATTAACATACCCCCGCCTAAAGTTTCCCATACCTGATATCACCATACCTCCAAGAGTGATGTTTTATGGCATATAAGATAATTCACACTATAGCTCCTCGTTTTCTGTTTCCATTATTGCTTCAAGTCAAGCTGATTAAGGATTGGCAGCTGAGTTTTTAAGTTTGACTATTTGTAGCAAAGCGGAGTTAAACAAAAATGACATTGTCGCTCAAAACCATGCCCCCTATTGCGTTTACGAGACAGTGGAACCGTATCAAGAAGGCAAAGCCCCGAAAAAAACATATGAGCGTTTAAGTAAAAATCAAAGATTAAACCTATAACGTCAAAAAAGCTGCTCTATGTTGGATTATCTCCACGTCCTCTAAATCTCAGAAAAATGATTTAAAACATTTGTTTTATTGATGAGCCAATCATTGAGATCGAACAATTAACAAAGAACGGTTCAGCAATATCCTGATAGCCAATAAACAGAATAATCCACTCAATCCAGAAAGAAGAAACAATTTTCCAGCCGAAGTGTGACCTAAAACAAACGCTCCAACAAACGGCGCCACCAACATAGCTAAATTTTGTATAGACTGCACCCATCCGGAAGCCAATCCAATCTGTTCATTGAAATTGCTTACCAGATAAACATTAGAAGATATGGAAAAGTAAGCGCTAACCATTCCAATAAGGAAAAAACAGAGCAACAAAGTCTCAATACGGAGTAAATCAAAGTAAAAAAAGCACACTGAGATCATGACAAAACCAATCATTGTTGACATTGCCGGCATTAACAACTCTGATATTTTGCCTGTAAGGGGTTTATGCTTTGATTGTTTCACACTCCAAAATCCATAGAGAAAATTACCGATTGCCGAAGCCGATACCAGCATCCCAAGAGCCTGTTTATTCATTTTCATTGCACTAAGAATAACCGGCAACTGATTATTCACCATAAAGATCATGGCAAAATACACAAACATCACCGCCACATAGGCATACCAAGTTGTCCCATAAAGCCTCTGCTTTGATTTTATGGTATTCGCTGTTTTTATCATGAGCGACGAGACAGGTTGTGCACCAAGACAACAAAACACCATAAAGCCTAGCAATGTCAAAAATCCAGAAAACAATAAAGTATAGGTATCTGATAAAAGTACAGACAGAGCACTCCCCAAAGCAGGTCCTATCATCTTTGCCGCGCTATTGATCATGTTAAGCACAGAATAGTAACGAGTCCGTCCGTTTTCAGGCACCGAATTTGCACTGAGAACGGAAATTGCAGGCATGGCTAGACTGTTGAATGTCGCTCGAATAACTGCCAGTATAATAAATCCTTGCAGACTCGTCGCCATCAATAAACCGACAGTACAGAGTGCCCGTAACAGCAGTGACGCCCGCAACCAATGGATCATAGAACGGTGACTTACCAACATTCCAATTGGCTTAGACAGAACGATACCAGGTAATAATGTTGCCGCTCCAATAAAAGCGACATCATATTGATCAGCTTTCCACGTGAACACAGATACGGTCAAAATCACGATATAATCAATCCAACCGCCAAATGACACCACGCCATTACCCAGCAAAAGCACCAACAAGCGATTTTTTACTGCCCCGTCTCTTTGCACCAAAACACGCACCCCTTCTTTTTCGTTAGCAATACTGATTAGATGACCAATTTTTCCTCACACCCTAAAGGCACCAACAACTTTCACGCAACAAAGCACCAACAAGCAACTTTTTATTGCCCCGTCTCTTTGCACCAAAACACGCGCCCCTCTTTTTCCTTAGCAATACTGCTTATTTGTTAGCAATACTGCTTAGATGATCAATTCTTCCTCACGCCCTAAAGGCACCAACAACTTTCACGCAACAAAGCACTAACAAGCGATTTTTTACTGCCCCGTCTCTTTGCACCAAAACACGCGCCCCTCTTTTTTGTTAGCAATACTGATTGGACTATCAATTTTTCTCTCACACCCTAAAGGCACCAACAACTTTCACGCAACAAAGCACCAACAAGCAACTTTTTATTACCCCGTCTCTTTGCACCAAAACACGCACCCCTCTTTTTTCGTTAGCAATACTGATTGGACTATCAATTTTTCTCTCACACCCTAAAGGCACCAACAACTTTCACGCAACAAAGCACC
>NZ_JBHIRC010000010.1:49946-87679 GCF_042196985.1 Bartonella sp. AA97HXZ
ATCGACCTTCATGCAACAAAGCAATTTATAATTATCCATGGTAAACAAAACCTTTGGGGATAAGTCTTAGATATGTATTAAAACTTCCATCGTTGATTGAACTTAATCTGCGTCTTTGCGAATGACGATAATAAGCAAGCCGTTAATCCAGCTCTTAAATACATTTACGATAATCCCGCGCGCCTCCCCTTCAGTTTCCACACAAAAAAAACGCTTTAGCGTTCTTTTCTCAAGAGAACTCTTTATTCTTCTTCATCACTTACTTGTGGTGGGGGTGGTAAAATATAAGAGCCTGAAAGCCAACGATTAAGATCAATAGCTCGGCACCGTGTGGAACAAAAAGGATAAGAAGATTTTTGTGACATCTGACCACAAATAGGACAAGGATGCGGAGGACGGGTCTCTTTTTGCAAATTTAGCTCTTTTTGTTCTTGGCACACCTTTGTCATTGGCTTCTTCATTAACTTTTCTTCTGTTGCTTTTTTTTCATTTTTGCTTTTCTCTTTTTGTTGCTTTTCACCTTGCATTGATCTTACCTTAAAGTTTTTCTAATGCGTTTGTTCAGCCCAGTGAGTGAAAAGTGGATAGTGATAAGCGGTCAAGAGATCGGCTGTTTCAGCCAAAGGCAATCCCACAACATTAGAATAAGAACCCGTGATATGGACAACAAAAGCCCCTGCTTTTCCTTGGATAGCGTAGCCACCTGCTTTCCCTTGCCATTCTCCTGAAGCAAGGTAAGCCTTCATCATGGCAGAGGTTAAGCGTCTAAAGCGAACACGACTTTCAACCAATTTTACGGTTATTTTTCCACGTTCATTGAGCGCACAAATGGCACCATAGACCTTATGCGAACGCCCAGAAAGGTATCGTAAACATTCATAAGCCTCATCCTCGCTTTCTGGTTTGGGAAAAATGGTCCGCCCAACAGCCACCACCGTATCAGCCGCCAAGATAATCATTTTCTGTCCAGGTAATTTTTGTTGACCATTCTGCAACTCGTCTTGACCATTCTGACTGTACCAGCGCAAAATTTTTTGGGCTTTCAGTGCTTTTTCTTTTGCCAAACGTTTGGCAAGGTTTGCAGGATGTTCTTTTAATTTTGGCGTTTCATCAATATCGCTTGCATAAACCTGCTGGGGATCAATCCCTATTTGTGCCAAGAGCGCTAAACGCCTTGGCGAAGCGGAGGCAAGCACCAAATGAATTTCTTCTGTAAGAGTATCTGCCAAACGTTTTTCCCCCCACTCTCTTATATTTCTCATTTCCACCCCTTCACAATTGACTTCCCTCTCGCCCCCTTTAGCGCCCCCTTTTAAGCGCCCCTTTAGCCTCCCTTTTAAGCGCTATTGATCTCCTTATCCTTTTTCCGCATCGATTTTACAGTTTTTCAAGGCTCTTCAAACACTCCCCTTTTTTCACTCATGAAAAGCAAACTAAAAAACTGTTAAAAAATAATAGAAATAATATGATAGCTTTTAGAAAAAAGTGCAAGCCACCCACGAGGCTACTTATAGCGATATGTAATACGCCCTTTTGTCAAATCATAAGGTGTCATTTCCACCATGATTTTATCACCGGCCAACACCCGTATACGATTTTTCCGCATTCTACCAGCGGTATGGGCAATAATTTCATGATCATTTTCCAGTTTCACACGAAACATCGCGTTAGGTAAGAGTTCAGTAACGATACCAGAAAATTCTAAAACTTCTTCTTTTGACATAAACAAACATTTCCTTTACAGTGCACATATTTTGTTAAGCTGCGCGTTATTTCCAGCGTTCATACCCTATTTTCTTAAGTTTGTGAATAAAAATTCCACAAAAAGGGAAAGGTTTTTCAAGTTTACTCTTCCATGCTCTCAAAAAACGTCATCCCACACCTTAAGAATCAAAACTTTTTTCCACCAATTTTACCCGCTAATTTCCTTCAATTTTTATGATGATTTTGGTTTCAGTGTGACAAGAAATTACGCTAATTTTTTCCCCTAAAGCATTTTCCCAACACCTCTGACTAATCCCTCCACAACTTACGAACAATCATCCTCCCTCCAACTTTTCCTCACCTTCCACACCTTAAACATGTGCCCTTCAGATAAACACCACTCCCCCCACGCCAGAAGCCCTTCCTTTTCTCAAAAACCTTCTCCATTCTTCACACACCATTCACAACATGCTTCACTGCCCCACACTTCATACTCTACGCATTTCCCATACAGCCTTCCCCATTTTCTCTCTCTTCACACGCTTCCTCTAAGCCACTCTTTCCATTTATGTTGTTCTTCCTACCTTCGAAAACACGATCCCTATACATTGCGTATCATTAACCACAACGCCTCTAACGACATAAAGCCTTTTCCTTTTTTACACATTTCCGTTTTTACGCTTTTACGTATTTACAGAAAGCAGAAAATCTGCAAAAAATGCATTACACAATAACGTTTTCAACAACTGTCATTAAAAACTCGCCTCCCTTTTCATCTAAATCCCCCTATTTTCACTTAAATCATAGATATAAACCGCCCTATTATTGTATTGAGCAGCATAAAATTTTTCGAAAAATTCTAGCGATCAAAAGGGTGCATAAGAAGCATTTTACGACTTTTAAAAGAATTTTTATTTACACCCAGTGCTTTTTTGTAACGTAGAAGAGCACATTTAATTAATTGACTATAAGAAAGTTTGAAATGAGAGAAGCTTTTCGTTTTTCTTGTTCAACATCCACAACGATAACTCCTTCTTATAAATCAATTTTTTTCGTAATACAAAACGCACCAAAAGGAATAGACTTGTGTTGCATATTCACGCGCTTGTTTTAAAGAAAGATCTCTCAACGCTCATCACACCCATTTTGCAAAACGCCGCCCGTAAAGGAATGGTTAAAGCCCCCATGAAGTGTATAAAATCCATTCAGCCCCCCCTATCTTTACGCTTATGGAAAAACACGTTTACGCTTATAGAAGAACAAGGCCGGCATCATCACAAAACTCTGCCAGCTCCCAATGTTGCAGACAGCCTTCGGTTCAAGAGATAATTCATTAAAGGCATGCCTTTCTTGTACAGTTTTGACCCACATGCACGCCCCACCACTTATGATGTATAAGCCAAGTAATTTTAATTGATTTAATATGAGAGAACTGGTGATGAAAAATTTTATTATATTCAGCAACGCGCTTCACGGTAAAAAAATGGTTATTTATTATTATAAATCAATATATTAATAAAGAAGAGAGTCATCATCAAGACGCTTACCTTTTTCTAAAAAAGGCTTCACACTGAAAGAAAACATCTAAAACTTAGATAAAAAAAAAGGTTTGCCTCTAATAAACAAACCTCTGCAGAAAATTATTCACATAACTTTCAAAATTTTAAATTAATCCCTCTAGAAGCAATAAAAACGCTTTAGAAGCACCAAAATGAATACAAAGATCAATTTAACACAATGTTAAGAAAAATCAAGAACAAAAAATTTTTATCGTTAATGCACCTTTAAAAAACGAGGCTTCTTAACCCACGCGGCTCAAAAGTCCGGGGCTTCTTCTACAAACGCCTCCAAGCCAATCAATCCCTTCATCTCTCTCAAAAGACAGCATAAAAGGTTCACAATACAAGTCTTCGCTAAAAAAAATATCAATCGCCAGCGCTCATAAAAGCCAGCGTTGGTATAAAAGATCAGATTATCGAACAATCTTGCTAAAATGTCTTCCCAATAAATAAAAAAGAAGCGGATTCTTAAATATTTCCGCCTCTTTAACAATAAAAATTATGATGAGGGATTATTAAAAAATTTCAAGACTGTGAAGGGAACCAATTTGATAACAATTCATACCTTACAGGATCATCGGCACACTGTCCACCACCACATTCCAGTATGGTAGAAATCAAATTTGCCGCAATCAAAAACACAAATAAGAAACTTGCCGCTTTACTCAAGACTGGAAAAGGAGAAAATTCTTTGAACTTGTGTGCCAATTCGCCTAAAATCATGACAAATGAGACAGCAAAGATACAAAGGACAGAAATAATGAAAGCCCAAGTATAAAAATGCAATCCAAAGAACGTTGAACCATATCCTAAATCATCGGGTGTGATATGCAAAAACACTTGCCGTGCTGCCACAGCACTGGTTACCATACAACCAAGAATAACCATACCATAATGGGTATTTTTCACCTTATGGTGAATATTGAGTAAGAACCCACAACCTGCCAGCATCAATCCAACGCGCTGCAGCAAACAAAGGGGACAAGGTAACTCAAACTTTACCAATTGATAATAAAAAGCCACCACCAAGACAATAGATAACCCAAAGAGTCCTAGCGTATTCATAAAGATGACGAAGTGAGGATTTTTTTGTTCAACATGTTCCATGGCTATTCTCTCAAAAAGATAAATTTAAAGTAGAAGTTGCGTGATGATTGAAAGTGAGAAGAATGACAACGAATAAAATTGCCCACAAAGCATAACTTATATTTTTTTTACCACACATAGTCGTTACTGCAGTACCTAAAGCGATTAAAAATGGAAGAAACATAGCTTTTAAATCTCCTTTACATCCGTTGTTTAACTCTTATTTATTTCAGCGTTCACCATATTACAAAATTGGGCAAAAAAGAGACCATGGATTTATTATTCACAATTCGTCACTCGCGATTGATATTGCCATTATATTTAAGTGAAAAAACGATATAATCGCTCAGAAGCACATCTCAACAAAAGCGTTAAAAGCACAAAAGCGTTGATTATTCGCTTCCCCTTATATCAGCCATTGTTAAAGATATATCGACAATTATAAAGATTATATCCCCTATAAAGATTATATCCCCCACTCACAAAAGAATCACTTGAACAACAAAATAAATAGGCTTTGAAATCGAGAGATATACATCTCTTTTTTTCTCAAAAGAATATCCTCATTTTGCAACACATTTTTGACATAAAAATCTCTTTTTCTCATAAGCAATGTTTCAAATTGCAACAGATTTTATATCATATGGTGATCTTGTTTATTTTAGCAAATAAAAAATAAGACATTTTTTAAAAAAAACTTATAATCAATGGCTTTTCCCCAATACACTTTTCCCTCTTATCTTAAATAAAAGACAATACCGCAAGCTCAACAGCCTCATGGGTCCCACGCCACCCCGTGACATTACCCTCCCCGCTCACAAGAAGTGCTTCATGCCTTCAATACTTTAGTTTTTCATCTCTCGAGATCCCCTTTAAATTTTTAGCTTTCCGCCTTATTTGAAAAATAACTGTTTCTCTGTCATCAATTGGCTTTGCAAAAAGAATATAAAACTTTAAAAAAATAATGATAAAGAATCGCATTGAACCTTTGAAAAGGATAGAGAATGATGAAAAAATCATGTGATGTGGCGATTTTAATGGGGAGCCAATCGGATTGGCAAACGATGTGCCATAGTGCAGATATTTTGACGAATCTTGGTATTTCTCATAGTTCGCATATTGTCTCAGCACACCGAACTCCTGAACGCCTTTATCAATTTGCAAAAGATGCAAAAGAAGCAGGGTTTAAAGTTTTAATTGCCGGTGCGGGGGGTGCAGCGCATCTTCCAGGTATGTTAGCAGCCCTTACTCCTCTTCCTGTTTTTGGCGTTCCAGTGCATTCTCACTCTCTTTCTGGTCAAGATTCTTTGCTTTCAATCGTGCAAATGCCAGCAGGGATACCCGTCGGCACATTAGCAATTGGCAAAGCAGGTGCAATTAATGCAGCACTTTTAGCCGCAGCCGTTATGGCCGTTTATGACCATGATCTCGCCCAACGATTAGAAGATTGGCGTCAACAACAAACAGCCAATGTCGCCCAAACGCCTGTAACGGAGGTTTAAAATGGCACCGTTTTTCAACACCTCCTCAGCCAACACCACCTCGTCCAACACCACCTTAGCCAACACCACCTCGTCCAACACCACTCCCTTCACCATGTTACCTCCAGGCAGCGTCATTGGTTTAATCGGGGGGGGACAATTAGCGCGGATGCTCGCCATAGCGGCCGCAGAATTAGGATTTCGAACCGTTATTTTTTGCCCTGAAGCCGATTGCCCAGCCGCTCAAACAACAAACAACCATATTGTTTCCTCCTATGACGATATATCAGCTTTAGATCATTTTATTTCTCAGTGTGATGTTGTCAGCTATGAATTTGAAAATCTTTCGCTTCAAACGGTTCAATATGTAGAAAAGAGTAAGCCTGTTTATCCTTCTTCCAAAGCATTAGAGATCACGCAAGATCGACTTTTTGAGAAGCAATTTTTGCGTGATCAAGGGATTGGCACCGCGTTATGGCACGCTGTTGACAATTCTTCTTCTCTTCTTTCCGCTCTTGATACCTTAGGCGGACGTGGTCTTTTAAAGACGCGTCGTTTTGGTTATGACGGAAAAAACCAGATCAAGCTTGATCACCCAGATGAACAAACCCTTGACGAAGCCTTAAGGACTTTTCAGGAACAGCCTTGTATTTTAGAAGAAATAGTCCCTTTTTTATCGGAAATTTCGGTTCTTTCGGCACGTACAAAACAAGGAGAACATATTTTTTATGACTGCCCTGAAAATCAACACAAAAATGGTATTCTTCATAAGTCCTTTGTTCCATCACATATTCCACTTGACGTGCAAAAAGCAGCTCAAGAAATCAGTGTAACAGTCATGGATGCCCTCGATTATGTTGGTGTTCTTTGTATTGAACTTTTTGTCTTAACGAATGGTCATCTTTTAGTGAATGAATTAGCACCGCGTGTCCATAATTCTGGTCATTGGACACAAAAGGCATGCATAACTTCACAATTTGAACAGCATATCCGTGCTATTTGCGGACTTCCCTTAGGCAGTCCCTATCGCCATAGCGATTGCCAAATGACCAATCTTCTTGGTAACAATTTTAGCACGTTAAAATATTTTCTGAAGCAAGAGCGCACCTCGATCCATTTATATGGCAAAAGCACTGTTCACCCCAACCGCAAAATGGGGCATATCATCCAATTACTGGGACCAGCCAACAAATCTTAAGCCCACATATATACAAATACTTTTTCACACTTTTCCCCTAAATGAACTGAAAAAACAACCTCTCCCCCCACACCGATATCCATCGGCTTCAAAAGCGCCCCTAACCTTTTAATTCTCCCCTGAAAGGGCGTGAAGCCCTCCTACAAGCTCCTTCTCTTCCATGCCCCCACCCTCAAAGATACAAAACCACACCAATCAACAATCCAACAGCTCCTCCTCCTTTTCTCAAAAATATCCCCCCGGCTAAAAATAATCCACCAGCCCCCAACTTCACTACCCCTCCACCTCCCACAGCATAAATATTCCCCCATAACAAAAGCTTCACCCCACACCGATATCCCGCGGCTTCAACAGCGCCCCTAACCTTTTAATTCGCCCTGAAAGGGCGTGAAGCCCTCCTACAAACTCCTTCTCTTCCATGCCCCCACCCTCAAAGATACAAAACCACACCAATCAACAATCCAACAGCTCCTCCTCCTTTTCTCAAAAATATCCCCCCACGACTAAAAGCAATTCACCAGCCCCCAAGTTCATCACCCCTCCACCTTCCACCGCATAAATATTCCCCTATAACATACGCAGCCCCTTCATTTTTCTTTTAATGCCAATCTTTAGGCCTTTTAATTCCAACCTTTAGAGGATAAACTTACCTCTTGCGGCCTATAGAGAGCATTCTAACAATGCGTTCTCATTGCCTCTAGTCTCCCTTTTTATGTTCATTTTTTCACAAAATTGCCAAGCGCTCCGCACCACCCCTTGAGTTTCATGTCAAAGATATCATTACAGTACTAAGCTTATCCATCATAGCAATATCCTCTCTCCCCTCATAAGGCGATATTACCTGTGTCGTATTTTCTAGGGCTTGAAGCGTCTCTCCTTATTTCATTTCGCGATAAGGCTTAAAAGAGCAGATGTACATACACTCCACACTGAAAGAAAACCGTAAATTTAGCTTACACGCTAAAACACCAGCCGCTTAAAATATCACTCACTTTAACATTTGTAATATTTGTGACCTCCGTTATGTCTATCGCCTTCGTTCTTTCCCCTATAAAGTTACATTATTCAAATTTGCGCGCCTAACCGCGCTCAAGGACGAAGATTCCTGTGCCGATCTGTCAACAATCAAGCTTCTCTTAAGTAAATTCTAGCCAATATGAACACTTCATATTAAATGCCTCTTCTCCTATAGTTTAGTGATAAAACATAATTGTACTCACAAAACGAATCGTTTATATAGCGGCACGAAAAATTGTACATGCCTCATAATAATAAAGGGAAGATGCGCTACAGACGTAGCAAGTCATTCGTATTATAATTATAACAAGTACAGAAATCTTTTTTCATTTCATAAAAATAGTCTGAGAAACTGAGTTATTCGCTTTATCAAAAGACAAAACCTTCAAGAAACAAACGAATATCAACATGACAAAACCAAACCTATCAGATGCATCACCAAAAGAACAAAATGATACATCTTCTCAATGGGACTTAGTCCTCGATATCCAAAAAGAAGTTAAGGAAACATTAAAGGCTGGTGTTGTTTCACTGGGAGAATTTATATTCATAATCTTTATAAGCGTCTGTTTATACATTTTTCTCTCAATATTAGGCCATGCGGATAAACCTCAAATGGATGCTGCAAGTTTAATCGGGCTGATATGCGGATTAATTCTGTACGGTTCGATACCAATCTCTTTGGTGCTACGGATCATAGTAAAGAAGAAACTGAAAAAAGTAATGAAACAACTAGACGAAGCGGTTGCTAATCAAAATATAATAAGGAGAGAAAAATGATTGAAGCTATAATATTAGGGCGCATTCTAGGGATCATTGTCGGTTGTGCAATAATAACATTATCCGTTTGGCTTGTTTATTCTACCATTAAATATCGAAAACTGTACCGTAAAGCGCTTACAGGACTAAACTTAGCAATTCAAAAATGTAATAAAGAAATTAATAAATAAAAAAAGTCGTGAAAAACGTGGTATTAAAATACCATAATCCTTATTTTCATATTTCTAGACGTATTTAATGTGATTACCAGTTATTGATGACCCATATTGAGGGTATGAGATTTTTCATAAGGGGACGTTTGAAACTATAGGCATGATATTATGTGCGTACAGCCAATACAAGAAACAATTCCAACGGCTCCCCCTCTTCCCCCACTTCAAGCATTTCAGCCGGCGCACGCACCTGACAGGGCTTCACGAGCCCCCACAAACAAGCCTCTTGCGTTTTAAGAAGTCCCCCTTTGCCCTTAACGACAAAAACCCACACCACTTCAACAATCCAACGGCGTCCCCTCTTCCCCCCACTTCAAGCATTTCAGCCGGCGCACGCACCTGACAGGGCTTCACGAGCCCGCAACAAACAAGCCTCTTGCGTTTTAAGAAGTCCCCCTTTGCCCTTAACGACAAAAACCACACCACTTCAACAATCCAACGGCTCAACAGCGCTCCTGTTCTTGCAACACTCCCTAACAGAGCTTATTTGTTTAAAGCTGACAAGGCTTTTACTTTTTTCCACTCTTTGTGCTTTTTTGTGTCCTTTTTTTACGAGAAAATTTTTACCTTCAAGGCAACCATTAACACACCCTAAGGAATTTGTAAGGGATATACCCTTGACAAGAATAAGACTTCTTGTTAAATCTCTCCTACTTTTTTGCAATTTTCACTTATCGTTATGCTAATGAAGTGGTTAATGCGTACCTTAAGAGTGCGCTTTTCTTTTTGTGATCACAGTGAAAAAGTGTATCGTGTGATGTTATCATGCAAGTACGATATCGCAATGCAATGCTCATAGAGTAAGCAGTCTATTGGGGTTGTAATATTGTATTTTCGTGTTTTAATATTGTATTATAGTATTGTGTTACGTAAACTATTTAAACGGTGAATATGATGAAAATTAAAAATTCGCTTAAAGCACTAAAAGAGCGCCACCGTAACAATCGTTTGGTGCGTCGTAAGGGTCGTGTTTATATTCTTAATAAAACGAACCCACGTTTTAGAGCACGTCAGGGCTAATTCTTTTAGGACTAATTTCTTTAGGATCAATGTTTTTATGCCTACTTTGATTGTAGGCTTAAAAATTTTTTCTTGAGTTTTTTTGGTTACAAGTCCGTTGATTACAAGTCTAGTATTTGATAATATTTGGTGATTTATCTTTTGGGGGCTTGTTTTTATGGATTCTTTTATTTTTTTAAAAGCCTTTCGATTTTTTCAGCTGCGTTTTTTCTGTATTTTTCAGCGCGCGTTTTTTCTTTTTTTTGTTGGTGTTTTTTGTTTTGTTCCCTCGAGCTATGGGCAAAATCCTCCTTCTCTTCCTGAAGATCGGCCTTCTCCACAATCGCTTTTACCGTTAGATGATCTTATTCCCAATTCTCCTCCCCCTTCCTCAACGCCCTCCGATTCTGATTCCTCGGCGGTTATTCTTGAAGATCTTGACAAAGAGCAGCTTTCCCATGTTGACAGAGTTAAGCAGCGCAAAGAAGCAGAAATTTCACGTTTACTCAAAGAATTGAAATATTGTGCTGATGTTGCTAAAGCGAAAAAGATCAGTCAACAACTTCAACATTTATGGTCCCAATCGGGAAGTGAGACGATTGATCTTTTAATGTCATGGGCTGAAAATGCACTCAACAGCGACGATTATGGACTTGCGCTTGATTATATTGATAATGCTCTTGCACTTTTACCTACTCATGCTGAAGCTTGGGTAAGGCGTGCTTGGATTCACATTCAACTGAACGATTTCAAACTTGCCCTGCTTGATCTCAACCATGCTCTTGAACTTGAGCCGCGCAATTATAGTGCTTTTTTTGAACTTGGCGTTGTCATGGAAGCAACGGAGCGTCCCAAACTTGCTCTTAAAGCTTATGAAACAGCATTGGATTACTATCCACAAATGCGCAGGATTCAAAAGCGCGTTCAAGCTCTGTTAGACGAACAATCACCCCAAGCTCTTTGAAACCATTCAAGAATAAGACGCTTTACGGAATCCTTTCAAACCTAGATAAGACGCAAGCCGGCTTCACATTCCACTCAATAAACTGCCCCTGCTTATAACCCCCCCCAATTGACAGTGTCTTTTTTTGAAACTTAGCCATTACCATGGAAGCAACAGAGCGTTCAAAACTTGGCTCTTAAGATTGATGAAACAGCATTGGATTACACTCCACAAATGCGCAGGATTCAAAAGCGCGTGCAAGCTCTGCTAGACGAACAATCACCCCAAGCTCTTTAAAACCATTCAAGAACAAGACACTTTACGGAATCCTTTCAAACCTAGATAAGACGCAAGCCGGCTTCACATTCCACTCAATAAACTGCCCCTGCTTATAACCCCCCCCAATTGACAGTGTCTTTTTTTGAAACTTAGCCATTACCATGGAAGCAACAGAGCGTTCAAAACTTGGCTCTTAAGATTGATGAAACAGCATTGGATTACACTCCACAAATGCGCAGGATTCAAAAGCGCGTGTAAGCTCTGTTAGACGAACAATCACCCCAAGCTCTTTAAAACCATTCAAGAACAAGACACTTTACGGCATCCTTTCAAACCTAGATAAGACGCAAGCCGGCTTCACATTCCACTCAATAAATTAAAAGCCCCCTGCTTATAACCACACCCCCCACACACAATTGACAGTGCCTTTTTTGAATTTGAACTTTTTTTGTATTACAGGCAGCGTCCAAACACTTCCAATATACTTCCTTCAGAATTTCTTCTCATAGCAAGCAAACACTTCACGCTTGAGTCCTCTTCAGCCGTTTCTTCTTTTCACACCTTCCATCATGGATAAAAAGATGATAAAACACGATCCTCAAAAAATACTTTTTTAAAAAAGCTTACAACATCGCTTAGCGCCTCTGATAAACTGTCATCGTCTGTTTTTTATTTTTGAGCTTCAACCGTATCGGCTCTCCTCCACCCCTCAAAGTTGATAAAACAGCCCTGAAATATGGCTTCACAAAGCAAAAACTTCAAAGGTGCAACACCAATTCAACCAACATCCTTGAATAAGAAATATTCCTTTCAAAACTCCTCCAAGCATTACCCCCGAAACATAAAAATCAAGCATTGTCGCAAAAGAGCTAATCAAGCCATTGCCAATAAACCGTTCTGCGTCACTCAATCACCCACCCCCACTCATATTTTTTGCTTTTTTACTTTGAATAAGCCATCCATCATACAGCCATTTCGAGCAACCACCAGCAAGGTTATAAAAACTCTCCTGAAATACTTTATGAAAAAGAAGAGAGCGAGGTTATTTTATCCCTAGCAGAAACTCTGAAATTGTTTTATATTAAGGAGGGTGTTCTGCGCTTCTCGACAGGAAATAACGTATTCCTGAGACCTTAATGATCTCCAAGGGAGCTGTCCCTGATCAAGCCCGTGGGCTTTTTCATATGGCGCCCACCTATTTGTATAGGTTCCCGGGATCAGCTTTTTCCATCGGCTGTTGTGGATCACCCTTTATTTATATAACTTTTTTACATCAAATTTTTCCAGCTAAAATTGAGAGCGTCCTTTTACATAAGACCAATGACGATACTCTCTTTTCAAGAAATAAAAATTACGATAGGCTTTATTTTATAAAACAGACAGCACTGACAAAATAATCCCCTCTGTGAATCTGCTTCACCCCTTCGCACGCAAGCAACGCAAAAGCGGCTTGTTGCACCAAGATACCCCCTAAAGAGCACACACTTTTTTTCATGCTTTTTTTTTCATGAGCACAGCTCTTGTCCATACAGAGATTTACAAAACGCCAACAATGGATAAAATACCAGCATCTTATAAAACAATTGACGAGACAATGACAAATAATCCCCTCTGTGAATCTGCTTCACCCCTTCGCACACAGCAACGCAAAAGCGGCTTGTCGCACCAAAATACCCCCTAAAGAGCACACACTTTTTTTCATGCTTTTTTTTCATGAGCACAGCTCTTGTCCTAACAGAGATTTACAAAACGCCAACAATGGATAAAATATCAGCATCTTATAAAACAATTGACGAGACAATGACAAATAATCCCCTCTATGAATCTGCTTCATCCCTTCGCACACAGCAACGCAAAAACGGTTTATCGCGTCGTGATGCTCTTTTAACAGAAGAGCGTGCACTCTTTTCGCAGCGTGCTTGTTGCCACTTTATTGAATACCTTGAAAAGAAGGGAACCGATTTTTCACGCCTCATTTTAGCAGGCTATTGGCCCATTAAATCGGAAATTGACCCGCGTCCTTTACTGGATGCTGTAGCGTTACGCGGTGGGCATTTAGCCTTACCAGCAGTTCTTGATTCCACCACCATGATTTTCCGTGCATTTTCGCCCAGCACAATTTTAGAGCCCATGCGTTTTGGCACCTTTGGTCCGGGTGCAGACAATGACGTTGTTGCCCCCAATAATATTATTGTTCCGCTTTCTGCGTTTGATCGTCAATGTCACCGTCTTGGCTATGGAGGAGGATACTATGACCGTGCTGTTGCAGCTCTTGAAAAACAAGGGCATCAAATGATATTATGGGGCATAGGATTTTCATGTCAGGAGGTTTCTTCTATTCCCGCAGCAGAACACGATCTACAGGTACAAGGAATTTTTACAGAAAAAGGTTTCTTAAAATGTTAAAGTGTGATTAAAGCGCCTATGCGTTTTTTATTTTTAGGTGACATTGTTGGTAGCACAGGCTGTAAAGCTGTTTTTGAACACCTTCCTCAACTGATTGAGAAATGGCAGCTTGATTTTGTTGTGGTAAATGGTGAAAATGCCTCTGGTGGTTTTGGTCTCACACAAGAAACGTATCAAGATCTTTTGATAACCGGTGTTGATGTTGTCACCACAGGTAATCATGCTTTTTCTCACAAAGAAGCATTGCAGTATGCCCATGAGAGTGATCGTTTTTTACGCCCTGCCAATTTTTCGAAAGAAACTCCTGGAAAAGGTTCTGGTGTTTTTACGGCAAAAAATGGCGCCCGTGTTCTTGTCGCCAATCTGTTGGGCAACGTTTTTATGCCGTGTAAAGTAGAAGATCCATTTGAAACAGCGGAAAATATTCTGCTTGCCTGTTCGTTGATGGAGCAAGCCGATACGATTATTTTTGACTTTCACGCAGAAACGACAAGCGAGAAGCAATGTTTTGGCCATTTTCTTGATGGTCGTGTAAGTGTTATCGTTGGCACACATACGCATATTCCCACGGCTGACGCGCAGATCTTAGAAGGTGGGAGCGCCTATTTAACAGATGCAGGCATGTGTGGAGATTATAATTCATCTCTTGGAATGGATAAAGAAGAACCCTTACACCGTTTTCTTTATAAGACGAAGCAAGATCGTTTTGAACCGGCATGTGGTCCTGCCACCCTTTGTGGTTTAGCGGTTGAGATTTCAGATCGCACCGGTTTAGCAGAAAAGGTCTCGGCGGTACGGATTGGTCCTCATTTAAAGCCTGAAGTTCCGGATTTTTGGTAGCTTCTTTTAAGCCACCCCTTTGATAGTTTCTTTCCAAGATTTTCTTTTGAGAACTCTATTTGGCAAGACGACTTTTCTAGCCCTTCCCAAATCCCTACTAAAAACACCCCGCCCTCCAATTTGCCTAATACAGAAACTTTTCTAGCACAAATAAGTCACTCTTTTTAAAAGGATAAAAGATAAAGGATAAAAATTTTCGTGATTTTTAAAACGATGAGAAGGAGGTTTTATTTGGACATTTCTGCGGGGGGGGGGGGGGGGGAGAAATGTTAACCCCCTTCTCTAGAAAAAGCTTTATATAATAATTTATTATTTAGCAAGAGCCTCTTTAATCTTTTTTTAATTCTAACGAAAATTTAATCTTAAAATTGCTTTCTGCTTTTTAGGTTTGAGCTCTCTAAAACTTTTCAAAAGAATGTGCTCTTCTTTACTTGAAATCCTTTCATCACAGCAATACAAGACATTGTCTTTTGTTGAGAGATCCGTATAGAAAAAAGAAATGGGAACATTGAGAATATCAGCAATTTCCTGTAAACGCCCAGCTCCTATACGATTAGAGCCTTTTTCATATTTTTGGATTTGTTGAAAAGTCCCACCTAACTGGCTGCCTAATTTCTTTTGCGACATTCCCAGCATTGTTCTTTTAAAGCGAATTTTTCTGCCTATCGAAATATCGTTAAAGTGTGGATTTTTAGCTTTCACTTCAAGCTCCCCTGCCGGTTGCGAGCGCCTCTTATGCGTATTCCGGGAGTCAAAAACACTGAGTTCAGTCAGCTTTTTTGCTTTTAGTGCTAGAGAGCACCTGGACATAGCAAAAACTCCCGGAATCTCGCGATACTTATAAAGCAGGCTAATGTTTCATCTTGGATTTTCAGGCTTTGGGTTCCACCATTCAACCACACTATACGACGAGAACCTTGGTGCTTGTTCATAAAATAATTTCTGGAGACCAGCAATAAAAATTAAAACAGTGTTTTTATCTCATGAGACAATCAAACACAAAATTGCTTTCTGTTTTTGAGGTTTGAGCTCTCTAAAACTTTTCAAAAGGATGTGCTCTTCTTTACTTGCGATCCCTTCATCACAGCAATACAAGGCATTTTCTTTTGTCGAGAGATCGGAGTAGAAAAAAGAAATGGGAACATTGAGAATATCGGCAATTTCTTGTAAACGCCCAGCTCCTATACGATTAGAGCCTTTTTCATATTTTTGGATTTGTTGAAAAGTCACACCTAACTGGCTACCTAATTTCTTTTGCGACATTCCAAGCATTGTTCTTTTAAAGCGAATTTTTCTGCCTATCGAAATATCGTTAAAGTGTGGATTTTTAGCTTTCACTTCAAGCTCCCCTGCCGGTTGCGAGCGCCCTCGCATAAGTATTCCGGGAGTCTGAAAGTACTGAGTTCGAATCAGCTTTTTTTGCTTTTAGTGCTCATCGCACCTGGACATGGCAAAAACTCCCGGAATTCCGGGATACCTACAAGAGTAGGTTCATTTTATGATCGAACTTTAGGGCTTTCAGACCCTACTGATCGCTGCGTAGACGACCAAAGTCACCCTTTAAGGTATAAAGTAATTTCATGAAATTAGCAATAAAATTTAAAAACAGTCTTTATTTTATGAGCTCCACCCCCGCCTCTCAAACTTTTATGCCCGCTCGTAAAAACTCCAAAACCATGAAATAAAACCCACGTTTATTGAGAGGACTAATAACCCTTTATTTTTGAGATCACACCTCCCAAAAGCACACCTAACAACATATCACCCCCTCCCAAAGCCATTTTTGAGAGACATCTTACAGATTTACACTGTGATACGTTGGATTTTTGCGCCACAACGAGCCAATTTTTCTTCTAATCTCTCAAATCCACGATCAAGATGATAAACACGATTGACGATTGTTTCTCCCTTTGCTGCCAATGCTGCAATCACAAGAGAAACAGAAGCACGCAAATCCGTCGCCATGACAGGAGCCCCTTGCAAATTCTCTGTTCCATAGACAGTTGCCGTCTGCCCATCAAGCTTTATCTGTGCTCCTAAGCGATTGAGTTCTTGAACATGCATAAAACGATTTTCGAAAACCGTCTCTGTAATATGCGCGATTCCTTCAGCCCGTGTCATGAGCGCCATGAATTGCGCTTGGAGATCAGTTGGAAAAGCAGGATAAGGTCCTGTTTTAATATCAACGGGCATAATTTTGGTGTTCTTTGGATTTCGCTTAATATGAATTCCTTGAGGTTCTATTTGAATCTCGAGTCCTGTTTTTTGGAGCACCTTAAGCACCTTTGTGAGATGATTAGGATTTGCATTTTTAAGAAAGACATCTCCTCCCGTCATAGCAACAGCCATTGCATATGTTCCCGCTTCGATTCGATCAGCAATAACGCGTACTCTAGCACCGTTGAGTTTTTTAACCCCTTCAATTGTAAGCGTTGTTGTTCCTTCACCGGTTATTTGAGCCCCCATAGCATTCAGGGTTCGAATAAGGTTTGTCACTTCTGGCTCACAAGCTGCATTCTCAAGAGTGGTTGTTCCCTTTGCCATTGTCGCCGCCATCAGCAGCACATGGGTTCCACCAACAGTGACTTTAGGGAAACGATAGTGAGCGCCTTTTAACCCCTTTAGCGCTTTTGCATGAACATATCCATTTTCGATCGTAATCTGTGCGCCTAAAGTTTTAAGTCCCTCAAGGATAAAATCGACAGGTCTTGTTCCAATAGCGCATCCTCCAGGAAGCGAAACATAAGCCTCTGCGCATCGTGCAAGCAGAGGTCCGATAACCCAAAAGCTTGCACGCATTTTTTTCACCAGTTCATATGGTGCCCGTGTTGTGGCTATTTTTTGCGCCGTAAAATGAATTGTTCTTGAATTCACACATTCATCGTTAAACTCTTGTCCATCAACGGCATATCCAACACCATGATTATTGAGAATACGAATAAGCAATTCAACATCGGCCAGATGCGGAATATTTTCTAAAGTGAGCGTTTCTTCTGTCAGCAGCGCCGCAATCATAAGAGGCAATGCAGCATTTTTTGCCCCAGATATAGGAATTGTTCCTTGAAGTTTTTTTCCCCCAACAATTTGAATAGAATCCATCGTGTTTTCCCTCTTTTCCTTTGTGCCTGCCCTTCCAAAGGATTGTCCCCCTTCGGGAAGTTATGCTTTATTAATCGTTTTAGAACGCATTCTAACTATGAGAACAAATTATTGAGAAGTTTGGTTGCAAAAATTTACTAAAAAACATTTTTTTGCATTTTAGAGCTTTTTGCATTTTAGAGCTCTGGTTGTGCTCTTTTTCGGCTTTGCTCTTTTCGACGTTTCAGGTTTTGACGCAATTGTTGTGCCAATCTTTCTTGACGTCGTTTTGCTTTTTCATCTTGATGATTAATTTCATTTTGTTTTTGTTTTTGATGCATTTGTGTCATTGCGCAACCTTTTAAACAGTGTTGAGCTTCTATCCAAGCAACTCATAACCTTAAATATTTAAGCATATAAGAAACATATGTCATGACATAAGATACGTTTTCTTGCAAGAATATACAAATGTTCTCTTGCCTATTTTCTGACAATATGGCACAAGACAGCGCAAAGATTGAAAAGGGCTGCGGTAGCTCAGTGGTAGAGCACTCCCTTGGTAAGGGAGAGGTCGAGAGTTCAATCCTCTCTCGCAGCACCATTTTATTCTTCTTTTGCCTCTCTCTTCTTGCCCTTATAAGTCTTCCCTATAAGCCTAAATCTTTTCCCCCAACCTTCATCGGCTTCATCAAATCCTCCATCCTTTAAACCATGCGCTTCAATAGCCTCAAAATCAGTAGCTTCAAAATCAGTAGCTTCAAAATCAATGGCTTCAAAATCAATAGCCTCAATGCCACGCTTAATCTCTAAAATGCCTTACGAACGGCTTTTGAAATTGACCGCCCCCCAAAGAATATCCCCCCACCCCTTTCCTTGCCTCCCCTTTCCTTGCCTCCCCCCTCTTTCCTTTCTGTAAGATTTGCCCTATCCTTGTCTTTACCAAGCCTCACTATTGCAACAACTCTTGGCACTTGAGACGGTATAGGCATTTTTATTTTTTCAATATTTTATTTCTTGAATATTTTTCCCCACAAGCTCACCCTGTTTGTAATATGCAAACAAACGATTTTACTTGATTCAATATAAGAGCGTCTGAATAAGAAGGGTTGAAATAAGAACATCTCACACTATTTCGGGCTCTCATTGAAATTCAAATTAAATCTCAATAATGAATTATTATAAACTCATTGTTTGAACATATCCCATTGATACCTTTATCCGCCCCAAAACGAATAATCTTATCTTTCCAGCCTCTCTATCCACCTCAAGCAACACAAGTATTCCCTGTAAAAATTAGAATAAGCTTCATCGATCCTATTCGTCATTTACAACAAATCTAACAGAGCCATTTCCAGAACCTCCTCTCAACGCCTTTCCCATTCTCCCCACCCCTTACCAAAAGCAAAAACCAAACAGTGATAAAATCCCCCTCAATAAAGCTTTCACTAAGCACCCCACGCTCCCATATGGCAAACATCCCATATGACAGGCATCCCATATGGCAGAAAATTGAGAGCCTGCCTTTTCAAAGAAGATCCCTCATTACCAATTTTATACACTATGGTTTTCCACGTGCTCTAAGCCTCCCTCTTTCAACACGCATCTTTTTTATACGAATACTTTGATTGATACGGATAGCGTTATTCGTCTTGCATAAGAGCCCCAAGAGCGAAAAGCTCTCTCCCTCTGTTCTATTGAAATTAATCACCCCTCTTCGCTTACACTTCACAAGCAGAAAGATCCGTATGGCGAGAAACTTTCCAAGAAAAGCATATCTCTTCGTAAGAAGCCTCCCAGTAAACGAGATTATGAATCGTCTCAAGAGCTACAGCCCATGCCGCAATTTTGGCAACGGGCCCCCAATAGTACCAACTTACTTTTTCATAAAGTAAAAATAGGGTGCGCAATGTTTATAATCTCTGGGGGGTATAATCTACGGACTTTATAATCTACGGGGCTTGACCGTTATACCCCTCACGATATTATTCACAGGCGCCAGTATGAAATTTATGAACGCCGGCATAAAATGGCTGTGAAATGAGCTTAGAGCGAGATATCTTTATTAAAACAAGTGCGTGAATGTACAACAACAAGTATATTTCATTTGGAGTATTTTGGATATTCCCTACTCTCCCCACCCTAGGACAACCATTTTGGCTACAGATCCTCTTATATTTTCTGCTGTCATATCTCCTCCAATAAGCTAAAACCCCACATATGCGGGGTTTTAGCCAGTACCACACCTTTATTTAGACACATTATGATCATTATAACCATTTTTATTAAATACGTTTTTACGTATATTTTCAACACAAAAATAACACATATTGATTTATTTAACAGAAATCAATTAAATATTCATGATAATCATTAAAAGTTAAAATGATGAAATTATTATTCAGAACGTACGTCATAATATTTATAACGTTTTTTTCTGTATTCATATTATTGGGTTGTACTCAAGTAAGCGACCTTGCTGAATACGATAGGCTTTACCAAAAATATGTCCATGAAAATTACACTCCTTTAGCATATTCTCAGAAATTAGAAAAAGCAAAAAAAGAGGTAGAATATTTAAAAGCGTATATGGAATGGACTGTAGACATACCCCATGACAAAAGTCAATTTTGGAGGCATTTAATAACATTGCCCAGTAATCCTCCAGAATTCAATATTTTTAAACATTATCACATATTGCTTGTTTTTTGTGGACGTTTTTTTGATTTATGGCAAGGTGATAAAACGATGCCCACACTTACCTTTAACGACTTACCAACAAGACTGAAAGCTTTTAAAGCTAACGGGATGAAATACAGGAAAAATTGGGATTATATAGAAAATATTTTCCTCAAAGCAAAGTTTGAAACAAACTTTGATGATCCAATGTTTGCGTACGCAGAAAAATTTTTGGATTCCCCTAATGGCATTAGTCGAAAAGAACAAACTCTCCAGACAGAGCTGCTCATAATAGGCAATGAACTCACTCGTTTTAGAAACACAGCAACAATGTGCGTTATGGCTAGAGAGGTATACCTTGCCATGATGCCCAAAGAAAATGTAAAACCGCCCGTAAGATATAGCACTTTTGAAAAATGGAAGCAGTATTTAAAAAATCTTTAAACGGACCATAAAACGCCTTTCAAAATACTTCTAAAGAACCATTAAGCCCCCCTCACAATGACTATAATCAGGCACAAAGAGGGTATAAAAACAATGTTAATTAAACAGTCTTTATTGAGAAGCGTCTTAATTATCGCTCTTTTAACAATGCATCTTTTTTATTCTTCAAAGGGATATACTCATTCGAATGAAGTGTTCTCTTCAAAAGAAATTACAGAAAGAGAGAGATTCTTCCGCATTTTCCTTGTTAATGGAAGTCGCTGGTGGGAAGAAAAATTCTACCAAATTCTCTGGATAGAAAAAACATTTTTTTTGGAAAACAAGCGGCAGTTATCGCAACCGCTCTATGAAAAACATGTCAATATAATAAAAAAATGGCAGAATATAATCAAAAAACGACATCATGTATTTAATACTCTGTGCACCCTTATAGAATTAGAAATAGATGCAATGCGACATGTGAATGAAGCAAAACACTCTCATGAGCATACAGATCTCTCAAACCTTATGAAACACATAGAGACATATCAAGAGCGTATAGCTAAAAACAAGAAAGAACTTGAGAAACTTGATCATGAAATTGAGATCTTATACAAAGTTATCATAGAATATACAAAATTACCATAAACTTTGATCTATTCATTCCATAACTTTATGAAAAGTGCTTCTCAAAGGGTCCCCTGTATTTTCAAGCGTTTTGAACTATCTATCGCCACCTTTAGATACAGAGTGCCAAAGTACAGTAACGTTATCATACAATTTGTTGTATTTTACCAACACAAAAATAACACATATTGATTTATTTAACAGAAATGACTTATAAAAGCTCATCAGAAACAAACGACAATAAATACCTTATGTTTAAACACTTTATTTTCTTCGCTATCGTAATAAGCGCTGTTTTATTTACGCATCATACAACGAGTGGATGTACAACAGATGGTCTTTTTGTTGGAAGTACTTCTCCGATCAATTGTATTTCAAAAGAATATATAAGACAGAAAATAAAAAAGAAGCTATTAGAAAAAGAACGCGAAAGAGAATGGTTAGAGCTTGAACAATTTTCTGTTAGCGCTTGTCTAGGTGGAAAATTTCCTGTTTATTATGGCGTTTCTATTATCGATTGTGTTTCAGAGGAAGAACTAAAACAAAATCGTCTTAATCAAAATCATTTTAATAATGAAATTAATATAATGAACTTATTCCTGCAATGGTTTATCGTAGCACTCGTAATAACAACGATAATGTCTGTTCCCATAAGTTTACTTTGGCGTTTTAGATTTAAGGTTTCTGCCTGTTTATTTACAATAATGACAACCTTGGCTATTATTGCCGTCCCTTTTACATTTGATTTATCGTCTCTCTTTTAATCTATTTTTGTAAAAAATATTTCTAAAATATTAAAAACACCCTGCATTTTTAAGCGTTTTGAACTGTATCTCCTCTCATTTAGAGACAATAGCCCCAAGTACAGCCATGCCACTCAATACAATTTTCACCATATTTTTAACACAAAAATAACACATGTCGATACATTCAAAAGAGATCAATTAAACGATCTTATAAAATAAGAGCAATACACAAAATAGCTGTATTTAATGATAGTAAATGAAGACGATTATTATGGAATTCTTGGTGTAAGCTACGCATGCAACGATAAACAGATAAAATCTGCTTTTCGTAAATTAGCTCTGCAATACCACCCTGATCATAATTCTAGTACCGAAGCAGAACAAAAATTCAGAAAAATTTGTGAAGCCTATGAAGTTCTTAAAGATCCTCAAAAGAGAGCTGCTTACAATCAGTTCTATCATAAAACTTTTAAAGATAATGACAAGGCTTCTGAAATTAGTAGAAAGCAAGAGAACAGACGACAAGATAATACCGAGCATGTAATTGGTAGTATCATGAATGTAATTTTCATTATTTGTGGAATAATACCTATAATGTGTTATATAATTTCGTTTTTTACGTGGAATATACCACTAGGAATAATAAGTATAGGGTTATTAATTTTCATCAGTATAAAAGGATATTTGGTAAATATTGGTGCATTTATCTTCGGGATCATACTAATATCATTTATCAAAGTTATATGGAGAAGTATCTATTGATCAGTGCTTTTGAAGAGCTTTAAGATCAGTCCCACAGTGAATTCACAAGGTGTGGTCATTTTTGATTTTCTATAACAAGGTAGTGTAGAAAAACATAGAGATTATAATGTCTCTATCCGTTCTTTTCTTATTCTCCCGTTTCCTCCACCCCTCTATTTTTTTCCACAACCTGCCCCCCAATCTTTTCCCCAACAAGCCCACTTGACTCCACACAGACTTTTTCTCATGCCCCTACATCCTTTTCCCATATCGGCTAAAAAAAATCCCCCAAGCCCCCGCAAAGCTCTCTCCCCCCAAGAACGAAAGCATAACGTACACCATTGTCACAGCAATGAAAAAGCAACTCAGCCCTTTCATTGCGGCTCCCCCACAGTACTCACCACAAAAGCACCCAAAATCACACCACCATATCTCTAAACAACTTAGCCTTACTCCCCATTCTCGTTTTCCCCTCCAGCATGCCGCGCCGCCTTGCATGCGCTCCAAGCACCCTTTCTTTCCCCATTTTCCCACCATGCCTTTCACATTCATGACCAAGCTCTTTGCGCTCCCTGCACTCTTTGCGCTCTTTGCTTGCACCCTCCTCCAACACAAAAACCAGCTCTTTTCCTCCTTGAACGTGCCTTTTTATAGGTTGGAACCTGTCTGTACTGCTGCTTCCCTTCCCCTAAACCTCATTTTTGTTCTCTAGCATGCTTTCGTGTCACTCCAAGTCACAGGATAACGACCTGCCCCCTTCATCCCCACCATTTCCTCCTCATCCCGCTCCAACATTTCTCTTCCCAAAGCCGCGTATCTCCCCCTTTTCCATATCGGCTAAGAAAATCCCCCAAGCCCCCGCAAAGCTCTCTCCCCCAAGAACGAAAGCATAACGTACACCATTGTCACCACAATGAAAAAGCAACTCAGCCCTTTCATTGCGGCTCCCCCCCAACACTCACCACAAAAGCACCCAAAATCACAGCCTCCATATCTCTAAACAACTTGGCCTTACTCCCCATTCTCGTTTTCCCCTCCAGCATACCGCGCCGCCTTGCATGCGCTCCAAGCACCCTTTCTTCCCACATTTTCCCACCATGCCTTTCACATTCATGACCAAGCTCTTTGTGCTCCCTGCACTCTTTGCGCCCCCTTGTTTGGCACCCTCTTCCAACATATGCTTTGCTCTTTTCCCCCTCTGCTCTTTCCTTTTTATAGAACTTTGCCTCTCCTCAACGCTACACAAGATCCCCTTCTTCCCCTCTTACGTCTCATTCTTGTTTTGCCCTCCAGCATACGTCTTGCATGCGCTCCAAACTCCCCGCTTTCTCCCTCCTTCAAAGCAATTTCTGTTCTTATATGAAAACCTGTCTCAACCGATTTAATTTGCTGTACCATCTTCTCCAAAGCCTCATTAAAACGGCTAATTTCATTTTCAAGCTTGCAAATATATGCTTCATCACGATAAGCTCGTTTAATCAAAGGAGGCATATCCGGCCAATAGAGCATTAAATCCACCCATTCGCGTTGAGAAATCCATAACCCTCCTTGACATTGTGCTTTATGTTCTGCTGGAAAGCCCTTTTGTATGAAATGAGGAATTAAAATTTCAGGTTTTTTTGTTTTAATTTCCAACAATCCATTTTTTCCAATAAAAGCATCGGGAGAAAATCCTTGTCCGCGATCATCAGCCAAAACAAAGCCAATACATTCAGGTTCTGTATGTGTCAGTTTCCCATAAAGCTGTCGCGCGCTTGGTTCTAATTCAGTCCCACGTCGCATAGAAAGTGTTGCCCCTTCATCAACGGTTTTTCCGGTAATTCTTTCTCCCGCCAATTTCATCATCACACTCTGATAGCGTGACGTTTTTTGCCCCTGTTTTTTTTGCGCCATAACCATCTCAAACAAAGAAGCCGTAATCAAACCATTACGCACTTTCTGCCATTCTTCTGTTCCTTGAATACAATCGATAATGATTGGCATAGTATTTCTCCCCTTCTTTAAGGTGCTTTTTTTGCAACATATTCTCTTTGAAACATTCATATCTTTTAAGATGCATTCCCCACTAAGAATGACAGCATCCTTAAATATTGTGCTGCTGAAATCACAAAAGCTGTTGGAAACGCCCCCCTCAACATCCCCCTCCCCACAAGTTTCTCATCCCCTCCTTTTCCATATCAGCTAAGCCCCTCCCAAGCGGCGCACCCCTAGACGAAAGCATAACGCGTGATATTTTCTCCCCGATAAAAAAACCTCTCGCCCATCATTGCCCCCCTAAGGCTCAATACAAAAACGGTCAGAACCGCGCCCCCATAGCGCCTTCCTCTTCTTCCCTCTCAAACACCTTCCCTCATTTCCCAACATGCTTTCACATTCATATCAAGCTCTTTGCACTCCCTGCGCTCCAAGCCCTCTACTTCCCCCCCTCCCTCAACACTCTACTCCTTCCCCCTAAGCCTTCATTTTTGTTCTCCAGCATGCTTTCATATCACTCCACTGGATAACCCGCTGCCCCTTCATTGCCTTACCCCCCCAATGAACCAGCCGGCAACTTCCCCCACACAAGCGCCCGCAATTCCCCATATATATAGGGCTCTTTTCTTCATACCCCCCTTTCCCATATCGGCTAAGAAAATCCCCGCAAAGCTCCTCCTCCCAAGCTCCCCCCCCCAAAGCTCCCCCCCCAAGAACGAAAGCATAACGTGCACCATTGTCACCGCAATGAAAAAGCACTTGGGCCCATCATTGCGGATTCTTTTTTCAACCCTGCTACTGCACGACGAAAAAATCATGGCGGCAATATTCTTCCTCCAATTTTTTTGCCATAGACTGAGCCACCTCTTGCGATATAAAATGTATAGCGTTGTGTTTTTGTGGTTCGAGTCTGATTAAATTTCGCGTGTTGCCAGCATAATAAAGTGGAAACCCTTGATAAGAAGTCTTGAGATAACTTGGCATGTTTACCACCAATAATCTGTCAAGACATCACATGGGCGTAAACGATGCTGTTTTTCATAAGAGCCATAGAGATTATCTTCATAATCGCAAGCCGCTCTTTCATTTAAACAAGCATGATAAGCTTCACTATTCAAAATGAAGGGCTGCAATTGTGTATTTTCTTCATTTATTTCATGATTTTCGACATAAAAATCAGCGATTTGTTCCGTAACATCTTCAGCATGAGAAGTTGTCAGATCGAGTCGTAAAACTCTATAAACAGTTTCACATTCTTCAATCAGTTCGAGCACTTCTTCGATTTCGTCGATTGGTCCTTCATAAGTACAAGGATTTTCCTCTTCGCATAAAACGACAATGATTTCATCCTCTTTAACGAATGAAATATTTTTCATGATTTCCCCCTTTAGATAGTTGATAAAGCATAGCCTTGTCTTGACAAGACTAAATATAGCGTTAGTCTTATCTCCTCTATAGGAGAGATGTCAACCATTTTATCCTTCATAAAAGATATATTTTAAATATCTACGGGGTTCAAATGACATATGTAAAGAAAAATCTATTATTCTTTGTTCCTCTCATGCCCCTTTGTTGTTCTCTATTTGTTCTTACAAAATTGCAATTATAAACACACAGGAGAGATAAAATGAGTGACATAATATTAATAAAACACTGGAGTCGCCTTGACTCAAAAGCACAGAAGGAAGTTATTTTGAAGCTTCGTCAATTGGTCGCCGCAAAAGAGTCAAAATCGCCTGTCTCTCTTGCGGAGAGAGTTTCGAAATAAGCTCTATAAATTCTTTATCTTCAGGGCTAGCCCCTTTCCCGTAAAGAATATAATTCATACTGATATTAATTTCGTGACAAATTCGCGAGAGAGATTCGATTGTTGGTTCTTTTCCTTCAGCAAGAATAGAATGAAGGTACCCCGCGCCTTTACCGGCAGCGAGGGAGATAGATCTTTTTGACCGCCCACTTTTTTCCAAAGCGATTCTTAATCTTTGACGCCAACCATTGATATTCATAATTTCACCATATAGCGCGTCTTTTTAAAAAAACACGTCCTTTTTATAAAACGGGCTTGCATTATCCTCTAAAAAGGATAAAATTAAGGAAACAAATTTTACTTTTTAGGGGGAAATTTTTTTATTTTTAGATCATAAAAACACTTTAACCACCCTACCGGATATAAAAGACCACCTCCAAAGCTTCTGCCCAAAAGCAAGTACGTTGAGAATGTGTGGTATTCTTTATTTTTTCCATCACCGCAATCTTAAATCGTAAGTTTGCATGCGCTTCAAGCACAGCCAATCATTTATAAGCATCGTAAAGAAGCCTCTAGTCATCATCGAACAGAGCCAAAAGCAACACAAGTTAAATCCTTATTTGAGCTTTTATCATCAATAAAAATGTATAAAAAAGAAGAAAGTAGATTGCAGTATGAAACACGCTAATCAACAAGAAACTCCTCATTATGAATCGTCTAGGCTTCCATATGTTTGTTGGTATCAAAATGACTTTCTAGGAGGTGTACGTGGGATGCGCGCACACGAAATTGGAATCTATACGATTCTTCTCAATGAAATGTATGCCCGTGGCCGACCTTTAGAAATATCGAAAGAACGTTTAGCGCGTCTTTGTGGTTGTGACAAGCGAACTTTTGTTAATGTTTTAGAGATGCTCATCCAAGAGGGCAAGATTTTAAATTTAGCCAATGGGTTATGGAACAAGCGTTGCGAAAATGTTTTTCAAGAGCGTGAAAAATTGCTTGAACAAAAATCCTTTGCGGGTCGTTCTTCGGCAAAAAAACGCAAGAAAATCAATGCAGAGATGCAACAACTGCTTAACGAAAGTCCAAAAGATGTTGCACAAAACTCAAAAGCTCAAAAGGCAGAAGAAAAGGAAACACCTTACGGTGTTTTAGAAAAGAAAATTTTGTTTGATGAGACAGAACCTTGTTTTTCCTGCGAAGAGAACTTTGAACAAAGCGATCATCCATCCCCCTTATCGGCTCTTGATTCACCTCTCCCTTTGCCTGCCCAAGCAGAAGCGGAGCAAAAAAACGCCTCCCCTTTAAACGCTCCCCAAGCCGAGTTCACTCCCGCCCCTATCGCGCAAATTGTCACGGGGGAAAAAACAAAATCCGCCACCACTCTTCCCCCCAGCAATCTTCCTGCCTCCATCCCGCTTTGCACCAACAAAAAAACCACAACCTCAGTTACCAAAGGGCATCGTCTTCCTGAGCATTGGCAAGCAGACATCAAGGCGGCAGTTTCAGAAGGCTTGAGTGAAAGCCAAGCCCATTGGCAAGAAAAGAAGTTTCGCGACTATTGGCAAGCCAAAGGCGGCAAAGAAGCTCTCAAAGTAGACTGGCAAGCCACATGGCGCAACTGGTTTCGCCGTGAGATCGAACGGCAAGAACAGCAAAAACAAAGGAGCTCCTCATCTTTTACCTCTGAGAACAATGACACGCTTTACCGCAGTTTGATCAACTATAACGACAATTTTTGACATCACACAAACAACGTATTTTTCAAGCAAGCGCGGGGACAAAAATGCTTCAAAACCACAACAGCATCGGACAAAACAAAAGGCGGCAAAACAACATTTGGATAGGCGATTCACACAGCAAAACGCGTCAACATCGACCATTTTGCTCTCATCACAAAAGCGTTTTCCCCACGCAAAAGACCCCCACAGGCACCCCAACATACACACCCCAACATGCACCCCAATACACCAGGACTCCAGCATGCACCACCCCCTCAGGCATATCCACCCCGCCCTTCTTTCACCCCCTTCCTCCTTTCCACCTTCCTCCTTTTCCCAAGGCGCCACTTCCCATGCTCTTGGCAAACAGACATCAACAGAGCAGCTTCAAAAAACTTCAATGAAAAGCAAACTCTTTGGTAACAAAACACCCCTCCACACAGGCACCCCAACTCATGCCCCACCCCCCCAACAGGACACTCCAACATGCACCACACCCTCACAGACATATCCACCCCGCCCTTCTTTCACCCCCTTCCTCCTTTCCGCTTTCCTCCTTTTTCTCAAGGCGCCACTTCCCATGCTCTTGGCAAACAGACATCAACAGAGCAGCTGCAAAAAAAACTCAATGAAAAGCAAACTCTTTGGCAACAAACCACCCCTCCCACACAGGCACCCCAACTCATGCCCCAACAAGGTATCCCCCAACAGGACCCCAGCATGCACCACACTCTCAGACATCCACCCCACCTTCTTGCATCCTTCCTCCTTTCCACCTTCCTCCTTTTCCCAAGGCGCCACTTCCCATGCTCTTGGCAAACAAACATTAACACAGCCATTTCAGAAGGCTTGAGTGAGAGCCAAGCCCATTGGCAAGCCAAGAAGTTTCGCGACCATTGGCAAGAAAAGAGCGGCAAAGAAGCTCTCAAGTAAACTGGCAAGCCCCATAGCACCACGAGACTTTACGATCAGATCAAACGGTGAGAACAGCAAAAACAGAGTCCTCACTTCTCACATCTTGAGAAAAACGAAAATAATATCACGAATGACCATGAGCACAATTTTTGAAATCAAACAAAAACTTATCTCACAAGCCGATAAAATAGCAGAAATGCTTCTTCCCCAAGGGCACAAACGAGGCAACAATTGGATTGTAGGCAACACACGTGGTGAAGCTGGTCAAAGTTTATCGATTTGCTTGAGTGGTAGTAAAGCAGGACTTTGGTATGATTTTGCAGAAAGCACTGGAGGAGATCTTTTAGACCTTTGGTGTGAAGTCAAAGGCATTAGCCTTTCTCAAGCCTTAGAAGAAGCACGCGCGACTCTCAATCTGACACGCCCCAAACCCTTTATGGCGCCCCATCGTTCCTATCGCCGTCCACCGGTTCCTACAGGGCAGAGCCCGCAGAATCTTGTAAAAACCTATCTCCACGAAGAACGCCGCATTCCTCTAGAAATTATAAAGCGTTACCGCATAGGAGAAAATGGCAAAAAAATCATTTTCCCCTTTTATAAACCCGACGGCACCCTTGCTTTAGTCAAAGAACGGCTTGCGCAAACGGGAGCAAAAACCAAACCAACAGCCTCCCAATGTGAACCGATTTTATTTGGTTGGCAAGCTCTTTACCCCACAAACCACACCTCCACGCAGGCGCTCCAACAGGCACCCCAACACACACCTCAGCAGGTACCCTCAACCAACCACCCCTCCACGCAGGCGCCCCAGCAAGCATTCCAACACACACCTCAGCAGGTACCCTCAACCAACCACCCCTCCACACAAGCGCCCCAAAACACCACCTCAACCAACCACCCCTCCACGCAGGCATCCCAAAACACCACCTCAACCAACCACGCCTCCACAAAGGCGCCCCAAAACACCGCCACAACCAACCACGCCTCCACACAGGCGCCCCAAAACACCGCCACAACCAACCACGCCTCCACACAGGCGCCCCAAAACACCGCCTCAACCAACCACGCCTCCACACAGGCGCCCCAAAACACCACCTCAACCAACCACCCCTCCACACAGGCGCCCCAAAACACCACCTCAATCAACCCCACCTCCACACACACACACCAACAGGCACCCACACACACCCCCCAACAGGCGCCATTTCCCATTCTTTCTTCAACAAACCGTACCATTGTTATCACTGAAGGAGAAATTGATGCGCTATCCTTAGCCGCCTATGGATATCCGGCGGTTTCTGTTCCCTTTGGAGGAGGCAGTGGAGGAAAACACAACTGGATTGAAAATGAATTTGATCATTTAGAATCTTTTGAAACGATTTTTTTAGCCACCGATATGGATCCGCCCGGAGAAGAAGCAGCCCGTGAGATTGCCAGCAGGCTTGGACGCCACCGTTGCTACCGTGTCCGTTTACCCCTTAAAGATGCCAATGACTGTTTAACCGCAGGGATCGATAAAGCCACCATAAAAGCCGCCTTTTCCTCAGCACAAAGCTTTGCACCAGAAGGTTTACGGCGCGCCTCAGACTATAAAGATCAAGTGATTGGGCTTTTTTGGCCAGAGCCTGAAAAACATCTTGGTTATACGGTTCCCTATCCTAAACTGAAGGACAAATTGCATTTCCGCCCAGCAGAATTAACGCTCTGGAGCGGTGCGAGTGGTGCAGGTAAAAGCCAATTATTATCAGACTGTATTCCCCATTGGATTGCACAAAAGAGTCGCCTTTGCTTAGCGTCTCTAGAAATGAAAGGAGAACAATCGCTTCGCCGTTTAACCAAACAAACGGGCGGCTTAGAACAGCCTACAAAAGAGACGATTGAACGGATTCTTCATTTTTTAGACGATGGGCTTATTCTTTATGAGCATGTTGGCAAATCAAGCGTTGACACCTTGCTTGAAGTCTTTGACTATTGTCGTGCGCGCTATGGCTGCGATCAATTTATCATCGACAGTTTGATGCGGCTTGGCATTGCCTCTGATGATTATGCAAGACAAGAACAAGCCGTTTATAAAATGGTTGATTGGGCTGTTTTAAACAGTGTGCACATCCACCTTGTCGCCCATGCCCGCAAAGGCGGTCTGGATAAAGATATCCCCAGCACAGAAGACATTAAAGGCGCCTCAGAAATTGGTGCCAATGCCTTTAACATCATCACCATTTGGCGCAATCGGTCGTTGGAAGATAAAATCTTTGCCGCCTCTCTCGCACAAGAAAAAGCAGATTTAGCCAAACGCCCAGGTGTCATTATGAATATTGCCAAACAACGTTCTGGTGATTTTGAAGGCAAAATAGGGCTTTGGTTTGATCCCCAAACTTATCGCTATCGCTGTTCTTTTGAACAATCATTCCCTCGACGTTATCTGTAATGCCCCATAAACCCCACTCTCTTTAAAAACGCCTCCGCTTTCAAACGCGCACGTCTTGCTCCCACAGAAACAACAGGAAGGATCAATCCACAAATGATGAAAAACACCCAATCCTTCGCGAACCAAAGCCTGCTCAACCCTAGATTCTCTGCTCCCAGACGGAAACAAAAAAAGGTCGCTCCAACAACGGCGCAAAACACCCCCCCCTTCAATAACCACAAACAACGCGTCACCACCCCATCTCGCCGCCCCCTCATATGCAAAATCAAGAACCACTCCAACAGTGCAGCAAACACGATCCCCATCAAGGACAATAGTCCCCATGGTATGTCCATATTCTCCATCCCCCAAAGAGCTAAAAAAAGGACGACTCCTAAAACGCCGTAAAACAGCACTTCCTTCAAAAAGAGGGAAACACCAAAAATACAATAAAACGCCGCTCGCCACCACGGAATATCGAAGCGCTTGGAAACCTTATAAGTACCAATAACGACAACAATAAAAAGGTAGGAAAACACCAACAACAGCAAAAAAAACAAATCGTTCGACATCACATACCCCTCACAGCAAGCCCATTAAAGATCACACCCATAAGACAAAAAAACACACCCTACTTTAAGAACCAAGCCCCTAAAACACGCGCACACCTTGCTCCCTCACAAACAAAAGGAAGGGTAAATCCAAAAATGAATAAAAACACCCTCTCATCCGAGAACCAAAGCCAGCTCAACCCTAGATTCTCTGCTCCCAGACGGGTAAAAAAAAGAATTGGTGCCAAAATGCAGCAAAACAGCACAAAATTCAAAGCACGCAACGACCTCTGTAGCACCGTATCACCTTGCTCGCGTATAAAGAACCCCAAGAGCACTTTCAACAATAAAGACAAGAGCAAAACCTTTAAGAATACCGCCCTTATGCTATCCATATCCCTGACGCCCACAGCAGCGAACCACAGGATAAAGCCCATCATGCAACAAAACATGACCGCCTTTAAGAACACTTGCCCCGCCACAGGCATACTCTTGACGCCCAGATGCACCAAACCAAGGACAGTTGCAAAAATGCAAGAAAACACCGCCCCCTTCAAGAGCAGCTCCCCATCAACAGCGCGCCTGCCCACGCCCACATAAACAAAACCAAGGTAGGTGGCAAGGGCGCCATAAAGCACCACCCATCTCCAAAACATCCACTCTGTAACAGAGCGACGCTTTGCTCCCTTATAAATAAAAACCAAGGCCAGAGCAAAAAAGCAGAAAAACCAAGACAACAGCCAAAACATCACATTGTTCGACATCAAATACCCCTCACAGAAAGAACATCAAAGATCACGCCCGTGGAAAAGAAAAATGCTCATTTTTTTAAGCCCCCCAACAGTACACGCACACACCGTACCCCTTCCAAAACAAACAAAGGAACGAATCCAACACTGCTCACAAACACCCCATTGTTAAAGATCAAAAACCAGTGCCCCCCATATGCTTGGCTCCGTTATACGCCAATCCAACAACGCAGGAAAACACCGCTAACTTCAAAAACATGTCCCGCGCAACCACCATACGCCCCGCTCCTTCATCAATAAAAATCAGAGACCATGCCAAAAATGCAGCAAAAGATCAATCCTTTTCAAAGAATGAAAGCCTAAACCCAAGACGTTTTGCCCCTAGAAAAATAAGCCCAAGGATAAGACCAAAGACAACGCCAAAAAGAATGTAAAAAACCCACTTGTTTGAAAACCACACCTGAGCCAAACCAAAATGCTCAGCTTTCGCATAAACAAACTTAGAGGTCACGCCAACAAAGAATGCAAGCACCCCACCCTTAAAAAAGTCCTTCCTTGTAAACCCGAAAAACCTTATTCCCACATAAATAGAAACAAAGGCGAGAGCCAAAGGGCAGAAAAACCCCAACCACTGCCAAAACATCACATCGTTCGACATCAAATACCCCTCACAGAAAGAACATCAAAGACCACGCCCGTGGGAAAGAAAAATGCTCATTTTTTTAAGCACCACCCCAACAGTACACGCACACACCGTACCCCCTCCAAAACAAACAAAGGAACGAATCCAACACTGCTCACAAACACCCCATCGTTCAAGAACCCCCCATTGTTCAAGAACCAATGCGTGCTCCAGCCCATATGCTTTACTCCCACATGTGCCAACCCAACGACAGTGCCAATAATGCAAGAAAACACCACCCACTTGAAGCACCACACCCCACGCGATATCCATTTACCCCGCACCCTCATAAGCAAAACCAAGGACAGCGCCAGCAATGCAACAAACACCGCTCCTATCACTAAAAATTCCCATGATATATCAAAACGCTTCGCTCCCTTATAAGCAAAGCCAAGAACCACTACAGCAATGGTGCAAAACACCACAGCCTTCAAAAACACGCCCCACGATACAGTTCTACTATTTGCTCCCACAACAATAAAACAAAGGACAGCGCCAGCAATGCAAGAAAGCTCCATCCCCTGCCAAAACACCTCCCACGTAATAGCCGGTCGCCCCGCATCTTCATAAGCAAAACCAAGGACCATGCCAACAACGCCGCAAAACGCCAGCCCCTTTAAAAACATGTCCCGCGCAACCACCATACGCCCCGCTCCTTCATCAATAAAAATCAGAGACCATGCCAAAAATGCAGCAAAAGATCAATCCTTTTCAAAGAATGAAATCCTAAACCCAAGACGCCTTGCCCCTCTATAAATAAGAGCAAGGACAAAGCCCAAAAGGACATAAAACACCCACTTGTTTGAAAACCACACCTGAGCCAAACCAAAATGCTCAGCTTGCTTATAAATAAAATCAGAGACAGCAGCCAAAATGAAGCTCAACAACACCATCTTGAGGAACAAACCCTTCGTTATACCCCGCCGCTGCATTACTTCATAACCCAACATAAGGAAAATACTGGGAATGCCATAAAACGCCATAGCTCGTAAAAATACGCCCCACGTCATCCCAAGAGCCTTCATTTCCACATAAACAGCCACAGAGACATAGGCTACAATACAGCTAAACACCAATCCCTTCAAAGACAAAAGCCCGCGCAACATCATGCCATTCCCCCATCAAGTCATTCAAGGAAAATCCACCATGCGACAAAACACCCCTCTTTTCAAGAACCAAATCCATGGGGCTCCCACACACAAGCGCAACAGTCCAAGTCACCCCCAAGAGCGCATACCCACACGGCACACTCCAACACATGTCTTCCTCTCATCCCCCTCTTTTGCCTAGAGCAAGCAACATTTTTTAAAAACGAGAAGCAAAATTAAAATTTTTAAGGAGATGCTATGACCCATAAGCAGAAAAAAAATATGCAAACCTGCCCGCTTGATCATCAAAATCAAGAAAAACACATTGGTCATTTAAAGACGCAAGAAATCCCTGTTGAAACGCGTAATCCTTATTTTAAACCCAATCATCGAGAAAGTTCCAGCAACCCGCGCACCATCAATGCCATTGCCAATGCACAAAGCCATCCCATTGCACTTTTATATGCGAAAGGACATCTCAGCAAAGCCCAATATAAAGCGGCAGAACGTTTTTATTTTTACTGGCGTCAAAGCCAAGCCGATCTCCACATGAGCCTTGACTACACCCGTGAAAAGGTTTCCTGTAGCCAAGGGTACACACACCCTATTGAACGTCAAATAGAAGCCTCCAATCATTTAAGAACAATCAAAGTTCAACTGGGTATTCTTGGCTATTCACTGCTTGAACGCGTTATCGGCCATGGACAAGCGATAAAAGAATTAAGTTCTTCAAAACGCAAACAAAACTCCCTTGCCGATCATTTACGAGATTGTTTAGACTTGCTCGCATTTCATTGGGGATATGCAAACCATAAACATTTTGAATAATCCCCCTCCTCGCCATTTTAAGCGGCCTCCCATGTTGCCCCGCCCCCTCTAAAGAAACCTCCCCCACACGGGCTCAAGCATCCAGCAGCTCTCGCCTCCATTTTCATTACCTTGCCCCCACCCAAAAGGACAATACTTCCCCCCCACACACATACTTAAGATACACTCCACACTCTTAAAAACAAAAAGCCTTCCCCCATATCAGTCCTATAATCATGAGGGGCTCTTAATTCGTTTTTGATTGAAGAATATTATCAAGATGCTTGCATGTATCATAATATTTTTAAATATAGTTTAATTAATATCGAGTCTTAAAACAAATATTCAATTGAAAAAAGTATTACGTTTTAATGCAAAATGACAAAATTTTTTGTAAAAAGTATTTTTTATATTGCTATTTTTTCAATTCTCTGCTAAGTATAATGTGGTAGGTTCTTTAAGTATGATTTTTTGTATTTAGTACGGCCTTTTGAATTTATTCTTTTTTGACACGTCCTGCGAGTCAATGTTAAAATTCTCCTACTTTTTGGTCCTCTGATTGCGACGGAGGACTTTTTTTTATGACTGTACTTTTTTATGACTGTATTGTCTTAAATCACTTCCTTATGAGCTTTGTGATAATTCCTCCATAAGGTTTACCCGCAAAATAGATCATTCTTTTGTCAAATTGACTTGCGTTCCATTCTTAAAGAACAAAGATTCTTAACTCAATCTGATTTACAAACAGCTTGGATACACTTCCCTCTTGGTTTGCCATTCCCTCTTGGCTTCTATTCAGGTTTTTCCGCTAAACTCAAGGCGCAACAGAATCTTGCTCTGTCTTAAAGATTCACCACGCCCTTAAAAAAACACTTAAAACATATCCAAGGAAGCTTGCTTCATATCACCAAACCTCAAATGACCGTGTTTTACGGCATAACAGAATGACTTAACTATTGGATAACTTTCTTTATCGCCCCCCAACAGGTTGATGTATCACGACAACATATTGATTTATAATCATCATATCCCGTTATCCATATAAAATTAAGAGACGCAGATATCATAGGGATTCTCTCATTTTAAATTTATTTCATGTTGCATCAATCAACACCTTGTCTTTCCACATTACAAACATGAGAGACATATGAAATAACGCACTTCAAAGATTTCAAAGATAAAGAATCAAAATGCCTCTTATGAACACGCTCAAGAGCCAAAGGCTGTCATCATATGAGGCGCGAATAGTATGATAATGTGCTGGCTTTTCCTTATGAGAATTTAAAGAAGGACTTATCCACTTCACAAGAGATTTCTCCATTATCAGATTTACCAATATCCCCAATCACCAATATAATTGTGATAATAAGATCACATAATGTTTTTAAACAAGTAGGTAAATGTGCAACACAAATATATTCTATTTAGAACATTCTGTTTTATGTGAGTCGCGTAAACTCCCATTAAAAAACAAAATCCCCCATTAAAAACAAAATCCCTATGAGAAAAAATCTAAAGCGTGAGAATAAAAACATGAGACAAGTGTGATTCCATTCAGATATTGCTCTTTAACCGTCAAACCGAATAAAAATAGATCCGGAAAGTATGTTAATCTTCCTACCTTAAGAGATAAACTAAGAATATAGACAACATCTCTCCTAACATTCCCCTTTTTCTAGCATCGCTTAAGAATCAAAAATTATACAGCTTATTTTGTCATATTATAAAGCACTGTTTTTTAAGGCGGTATTGAAGCAGTTAAAACAATTGAAGTGTTTAGCCAACGCCATCGCCATTAGCAAAGCTAAAAAAACAAACTGTTGAAAAGCCGTGCATATCTTGTGTAAACACAAAAAAAACAAGAAAAAGGCACAAAAATATCTCAATTTTTATAAAAATACATCAGCGTCTTTTACGATTGTATTGACGAACAACCCTTATCACATAATCATCTTAAATATTGAGAATAAAGAATGAATAGCCCTCGCAAATACAGCAACCTATCAATAAAAATATAAAAACAAATCTTTTTGTTATCTCTGTTTCTTATGGAATATGCCTTTCCCTATGGATGCACTTTAGCCTCCAAAGAGTGCATTCAATCCATGGAAAGGATGCACTCTAGCCCTCAAAAGAGTACATCCTTCCCCTCAACGGATACCGCCGAACCCTCATAAAGGCAGTATCCAATCTATAAGAGGATGCACTCCAGCCCTTAAAGAGTGCATCCTTCCCCTCAACGGAAACTGCCAAACCCTCATAAAGGCAGTATCCAATCTATAAGAGGATGCACT
>NZ_JBHIRC010000011.1:0-87570 GCF_042196985.1 Bartonella sp. AA97HXZ
ATATGCTGGAGATACAATGCCTTTTTGCTAATTATGTTCCAAAAGGGATATAGAGCAGCTAAAAAGGAATAGGAAAAATCTAAAGTTAAGATCGAGATCATCATGGTGGGGCATTTTCTTTTGAAACTTTTGTTTAAAGCGCGTTCATAGAGAGTTTTTGTTGATCATAAAAAAGGGGGGTGAAAACGACAAGGCATGCCTATAGGGCTTTATGAGGTCATTATAATATAGATGCTGTTTTGTTTATATTCTTTCATAAATTTGAATTTTTATCTCATGACAACGTCTTGGTCGATAAACATATGATAAGCGTTACGAATGGGAATATATTTATGTTTCATAAATAAAAGCACATTTTGTATAGAGAGCTCTTTCTTTGTGTTTGCGCTATTGTATTCTTTTGACAAATGCTTTTCTTTTTGATTGTATCAAAAAGTTTAAAGAGAGACCTTGTTAGGATATAAAATGTTTCGTTCAACTTTTTTTAAAAATCGTGAAATCTATGGACCTCTTTGTATTGGATTTGATCCGAGCCATAAAGTTTTGCAATCGTGGAAACTAAGCTTTGATTATAAAGGTCTAAAAGATTTTTGTGATATTCTCTTAACAGCAGTTGTTGGTAAAGTAGGTATTATAAAGCCGCAAGTCGCATTTTTTGAATTATATGGTGTGGAAGGTCTTCAAGCTCTCAAAGAACTGATTGAAAATGCACACGAACAAGGCATATTGGTTCTGGCGGATGCAAAAAGGGGGGATATTGGCTCTACTGCTGAAGCCTATGGTAAGGCTTGGCTTGGTCCAAGTAGTGCGTTCAAGGTGGATGCCATGACAGTTAATCCTTTTTTGGGTTTTGATGCTCTTATTCCTCTGATAAAGGTTGCAGAAGAAACAGGAGCAGGGGTTTTTGTGGTTGTTCAGTCTTCTAATCCAGAGGGGAAACAAATACGAAATGCCCTTATTGGTGATCAGACACTCTCTCTTCATCTTGCACAGTGTATTTGTGATTATAATAGTCAGTCTTCGGTTATTCATCATAATATTGGCCCCATAGGTGCGGTTATAGGAGCGACATTAGGATCTGAATCAAAAGACACAATTGAGCAGTTAAACAATAGTCTGTTTCTCGTTCCGGGTATTGGCGCTCAAGGTGGAACAATGACACAACTAGCAAATCAATTTCCACAAAGACTTTTGCAGAATGTTATTCCCTCTGTATCACGCTCTATTACAGATGCTGGACGAAATATTGTTGATTTAAAAAATGTTATCAATCATTTTGCAGAACAAGCGCAAAGCACACTGATGTCTTGAGGATTTTTGCATCTGTAATAAATCTGAAGAATTCTGAGAGGGAGGGGTTTTGAGGGGGATGCTTCCGATTTATCAAGAATCAACTGTCGCTTTGAGGTTTCTTTCAACAAGCACAGATGTCTTTTCATTGAATGTTAAGCGGACATTTCATATTGAGCGGGGGCTATGTTCTTATTGAAAATGCAAATATTTTCAGTAGATTGCCTTAAGGGTAAAGGTTTGCATCTTTTAAAAGCAAAAGCTTATGCATATTGTTACCAGTTTCCAGTTGATAAAGTTATTGCAGCGTTTGTTTCTATAAGATAGATACACGTTATCGGTGAATATATATTGTTGTTAGAGAAAAACATGTCATCAAAACAAGAAAAAACCAAAGCCCGTTTACCCCGTGGGTTTGTTGATCGTACAAGTGCACAGTTGTATGCAACTGAAACAATGATTGCGCAAATTCGTGAAGTTTATGAACTTTACGGTTTTGAAGCGCTAGAAACTCCAATTTTTGAATATACAGATGTGCTGGGTAAGTTTTTACCGGATTCAGATCGTCCAAATGCGGGCGTTTTTTCGCTACAAGATGATGATGAGCAATGGATGTCTTTGCGCTATGATCTTACCGCGCCTCTTGCTCGTTATTTTGCCGAGAATTTTGAAGTTTTGCCAAAGCCTTATCGCAGTTATCGTCTTGGCTTTGTTTTTCGCAATGAAAAACCAGGTCCAGGGCGGTTTCGGCAATTTATGCAGTTTGATGCGGATATTGTTGGAACACCAACGGTAGCAGCTGATGCCGAAATTTGTATGATGGCAGCCGATAGTTTGGAAAAACTAGGGTTTCAGCATCATGAATATGCCATTCGTCTGAACAACAGAAAAATTCTCGATTGCGTTTTAGAGAAAATTGGTTTGGGGGGAAATGAGCAGGTTGAAAAGCGCTTAACTGTCTTAAGAGCAATTGATAAACTGGATAAATTTGGTTCTGAAGGGGTGCGTTTGCTTTTGGGAAAAGGGCGTTTGGATGAAAGTGGTGACTTTACAAAAGGGGCGGAGCTTAAGGATAAAGAGATTGAGTGTATTCTTACCTTAACTGCTGCTGGAGCTGAAACAGCAGAAGAAACGCTTGAGGCTCTTAAAGAAGTGGTTGGTGATCATGTTCAAGGGCGTGAGGGAATTCGTGAGCTTGAGGAAATGCAAGCAATTTTTGCCGCAAATGGCTTTCAGAATCGTATCAAGATTGATCCATCGGTGGTGCGTGGACTGGATTATTATACAGGTCCTGTTTTTGAGGCTACGTTGCTTTTTGATGTTTTCAATGATGATGGGCAGAAAGTTGTTTTTGGCTCCGTTGGTGGTGGTGGGCGCTATGATGGATTGGTGGCACGCTTTCGTGGTGAAAACATTCCAGCAACAGGTTTTTCAATCGGGGTCTCGCGTTTGATCGCTGCTTTGCAAAATCTTGAAAAGTTGCCTATGAAGGAGACAACAGGGCCGGTTGTGGTGCTGATGATGGATAAAGAGCCAGAGGCGGTTGCTGGTTATCAAAAAATGGTGATGCAGTTGCGTGGTGCGGGAATTCGTGCTGAGCTCTATTTGGGGGCATCGGGGATAAAAGCGCAGATGAAATATGCAGATCGACGCCAAGCGCCTTGTGTGGTTATCCAAGGCTCACAAGAACGTGAGAGCGGAAAAATACAGATTAAAGATTTGATTGAAGGGGCGCGTTTGTCTTATGAAATTAAGGATAATCAAACATGGCGTGAAAGTCGACCAGCACAAGTGACGGTTGATGAAGATCAATTGGTCAAAACAGTACAGGATATTTTAGCCACCCAAAAATGATAATGGTAAAAGTCTTTATCAAAGTGATTGTTCGAAATATTTTGGAAATTTGAAATTCAATTTTTAAAATTTGTGCTTTGCTCGTTTATACGTGTTGGTGCACGCGTTCAAAAGCGCGGTTTTGAAGTGTGTGCGGCATAAAAGAGAGATTTTTTAAGAGATAAATAAGCGCTATTTGCTATAAAACGTGCCCTTCTGAGGATGCGATGATAATGCGTTAAAATGAGCAAAAAAATTGTAACGAACAAAAACTCTGAGAAAATTAAAAGGTTTCACGCAACGCTTTCCCAAAAGTTTATAAAAATATTGACAAGTTCATATTGGCTTCATCTTTGAATTCTCATCTATGAGTATAAAATCCTTTGATGTTCTCTTCTTGGACATTACAAAATTTAGCCTTATTGCAAAAGGAGGGAGAACTAGAGCGTTTTATCCTAAAAGACTTTTTAAGCTTCAAATAACAATGGAATGACTTAAATCGAACAATTTTTTACAGGAGCATGTTTGGATGAATTGTAAGCTGCCATAATGGTAACATACTGATAATATGCATTTTTCATAAAGTCAATTCTTTAACGGAGAAATGAAAATGGTCCAATATGATTTTACTCTGCTCTATGAACGAAATCCCTTTATTCTTGAAAGACCTGAGAATATTGGAAAATCATTTAAACTTCCTCCTTCAAATTTCGGATTTGAAGATCTTCCGCAAATTACCTTTTCAGGCGCCTCGTCGTGTCGGCGTATGATTTTTGGGTTATCATTTAGTGGTATGAAAGCATTTTTTGTGATGTTGTGGCAGGTAGGGAAAATGTTAGATGAGGGGGATGATGTGGATTTATGGTTTGATCAGATAACATTGGATCATGATATTCTTGAAGAATTTTTGACTTGCGATCTTTTAATTCAAGAACCAGAATATCTTAATTTTGAAAGTTTTAAAGAAGGTATCAAAGAATTAGAAACAAATAAAATTGTAGCGAAGGGAACAAAAAAAGATTGTTATTTCATCAATCCAGATATTTTTGGTCTTCCTGAATGTGATGAAGATTTTGAGTTCGATGAAGAGGAAGAGATAGAAACACACTTTACGGTAGAATACCCGAATAAACAACTCCTTTAACCGTTTTTCTCTTAGAGAAAAATAAAAGCTTAGAATAAATGGCTATGAGAACAGCAATGAGTCTGTTTATGGTATGTGAATTGGAATGTTTTCGGGATTTGTTTTGATTTAATATTCTCCATGAATGGTTCTTTATGCAGAGCAGTTTTTATGCCATATTTTCTTCTTTTTATGAGACATAAGTCAATTTGAAGTGTGCACCTCTTCAAACAAATCTTTGATCTGTATTTTCTTTCTTGATACTTTTGTGAACTTTGCAGTCTTGATGTTCATACCTCTTGTATTTTAGAGCGTTTACGAGAGGTATTTTTACTCTTTTTAATCGTTTATTCATATGCCAATCCCACTTGCTAATGAGCAAGAAAATAGTTTTAAGGGATTCAATATAAGAAGGGATAAAATAAAACAATCTTATGATATTCGGCTCCTCTCATTCAATATGCAAAATTATAAATTATCTTTATAAATCAAATTATTATTCGACACAAAGTTTTTCTCAGTATGAGAAATTTAGCATTGATCTTGCATATTTCATCAATACGTTAGTCCTTGATGTTTCCGAGAGAGTTTTTGCATGAATTTGCGCATTTGGCAATTGCATCCCTATTTTTTGATAGCGTGCAACAGCTTTTAACTCTTTGATTTTTTAGCGCTACAACGGGATTTTTCATCGGCAATTTTCCAAGCTTTTGCAAAGCCGTTAAAACATGAAAGATTTATTGAAAAATTATTGTTGGAATATTTTCTCACAGAAGGCGCACAATCAACTTATCGTGTCTGTTTTCACGAATAGAGGTTGCAAAAAGTAAACGACACAAATTCCCTGAGGAGGGAGATTTGTGTCGTAAAATTTTGTTTAAATAGACGATTGGGGGAATTAGCTTTTCAAGGCTTTTAAAACATGTTGTGGTGAAGAAACTTCATAAGGATCTGTTGCACAATTATCTGAAAAACCTGCTTCTTCGAACCATTGTTCAACCACACCATCATTAATAACAGCTGCATAGCGCCATGATCGCATGCCAAAACCAACATTGTCTTTTGCAACCAGCATACCCATTTTGCGCGTGAATTCACCAGAGCCATCGGGAATTAATTTCACATTTTTGATATTTTGTGCTTTTCCCCAAGCATTCATGACAAAAGCATCATTGACGGAAAGACAATAAATTTCATCAATACCCGCTTGTTTAAATTCATCATAGAGTTTTTCAAAATCAGGCAGCTGAAAGGTTGAGCAAGTAGGGGTAAAAGCTCCAGGAAGAGAAAAAAGAATAACACGCTTTCCTTTAAAGTAAGCATCGCTGTTAACTTCTTGCCACCGATAAGGATTGTCTCCAGCCATTGATTCATCGCGTACGCGTGTGTGGAATGTTACATTGGGAACTGTTTTTTTCATCATCATGATGCTCCTGTCTTCTTTTACGAAAATTTTGTTTTAAAACAGCCTTCGTATTTAAAAACATATGGCAAAAAGCGTTTTAAACAAAAGGGCTTCTTTAAAAATTCTTACTTCTAACGAGTGTGCAAATATTTCACACTTCCGTCAAGTAGAATTAATGGTCGACTTTGGATACTCTTCACCTTAAAATTATAGGAAAGAATATAAAGGTATTGATATGACCATAAAGACAGTTTTAACCACGGCTTTTGAGGGGCAAAAACCGGGAACGTCTGGTTTGCGCAAAAAAGTGTCTGTTTTTCAACAACCCCATTATGTAGAAAACTTTATACAGTCTCTTTTTGATAACATTGGGCCTCTTGAAGGAAAACTGTTGATTCTTGGGGGGGATGGGCGCACTTTTAATCGTACTCTTCTTCAGATTGTGTTGAAGATGGCGGCGGCGCATGGTGTTTTTTGTGTTAAAATGGGAAGGGGCGGTATTCTTTCTACACCTGCTGTTTCGCATCTTATTCGTAAAACTCATGCTCATGGTGGACTTATTCTTTCTGCAAGCCATAATCCTGGTGGTCCAGGGGGAGATTGTGGTATTAAATATAATATTTCTAATGGGGGCCCCGCTCCTAATTCTTTATGTGATGCTATTTTTGCAACATCGCAACGTCTTTCCTGTTATAAAATTTTTGAAGCACCAGATGTTGATTTAGATAGGCAAGGTACAACCTTTATAGGAGCCATGCGGATTGATATTATTGATCCTGTCACTGATTATGTTGCTTTGATGCAGGAGCTTTTTGATTTTGACTGTATTGCCAAGGCTGTTGCTCGAGGTCTTACTTTACGGTTTGATGCCATGCATGCAGTAACAGGGCCTTATGCCCATGAAATTTTTGAAAAATGCTTAGGATTTTCTGAAGGGACGGTGGTTAATGGTATTCCTTTGCCAGATTTTGGAGGCGGTCATCCAGATCCCAATTTGGTTTACGCCAAGGCTCTTTATGATTTATTGATGTCAGAGCAAGGACCAGATCTTGGCGCAGCCTCTGATGGTGATGGAGACCGTAACCTCATTATTGGTCGTCAACAATTTGTCTCGCCTTCGGATTCTTTGGCTATTATGGCTGAACATGCACATCTCATTAAAGGATATCGGAAAGGTGTTGTGGGGATAGCGCGCTCTATGCCGACGGGGCGTGCTGCTGATCTGGTTGCGGAAAAAAAAGGACTAAACTTTTTTGAAACGCCAACGGGATGGAAGTTTTTTGGAACCCTTTTGGATGCAGGAAAAGTAACCTTTTGTGGTGAAGAAAGCTTTGGAACGGGCTCTCATCACATCCGCGAAAAAGATGGTTTATGGGCTGTCCTATTTTGGTTAAATCTTTTAGCGGTAACAAAAAAAACTGTCGCACAAATTGTTCAACAGCATTGGCACACCTATGGGCGTTTTTACACGTTACGGCATGATTATGAAGAAGTCGAAGCAGACAAAGCCTTGGCACTTATAGAGCATTTGCGTGGGCATTTACCACAAGAAGGAACCGAAATTGCTGGATTTTTCGTCAAAAAAGCAGATGATTTTACGTATCGTGATCCCGTTGATCAGAGCGTTAGTACGCAGCAAGGTATCCGTATTTTTTTCGAGAATGGCGCACGGTTGGTGGTTCGTTTGTCGGGAACAGGGACGCTAGGTGCTACTTTACGACTTTATTTTGAACAATATGAAAGTGATCCGCGCAAACACAATTTTAATCCGCAAGATGTTCTTAAACCTTTGCAACAGGTGGCATTAAAACTGTTAAACATACAACAAGCATTGGGGAGAGATCACCCTGATATTATCACCTAAGATCATTGGAATGTTTTTTTGTAAAGGTATGATGATTGATCACATGGGTGTGATTTTAGGGGTGTGATTTTATGTGCATAAGGGAGATCTTCCATTTTCAAGCTCTCTTTGTTTTTTCTTCCCTTACATATCAATCGGATTCCTCAAACTGCCGGATTCTTAAAACTAAATGCTGTAGGAAATTATAATCGAGCATAATCGGAGCATTTATGTCCAATGGGTTTGCTCAATGGCTTGATAGAAATTTTTGTTTAATAGGGGAATGTTTCTCATGCAAAACAACATACGATCATTGTTGCACATTTCATATGTTTGTTTTAAAGAAGCTTCTCTCTCAAGACGCTAAAAACGCATCTTATGCGTGTTGCTTTGAAAGGTATAACCGGCCATCCATTGAGCAGCATCATTTTTACGCTTATGAGAGAGTAAGACGGCACCATCATTCACTTTGCCCGCTTTCAATGTTGGCTCTTATATTTGAGAGTGTTTAGTATTTTGGATAATCGTGTTACACGGATTTTCCTACTTGTAACATGCAAACAAAAGGCTTTGGTTGTTTCAATGTAAAAGGGGTTGAGAGAATCTCAGCTTATTTATCGGCTCTCATTCAATATACAAAACCATTAACTATGATCATAAATCAGTCTGTTCTCTAACATTATGACTGTTATCTTTACTTAAATAAAAGGTTAAGTTGGGGACATCATTTTCTTGTTTCTCAATGCTGCAATAGTTTTTAGCTCTCTGAGAACGTTTTATTCAGAGATGTTCCTTTTCTAATTGTTTTGTTATCCATTCGTTAATTGCATTGGTGATGTATAAGAAAATGATTTTGATTAATTTATTAGAGAGAATGAAGTGCGTAAATTTTATGATATGCGGGGGGCTTATTTGAGTTGTATAATGATCAATCATTTTTATAAACTTGTGTATAGTATGTGATGATAGTATTCATGAACACAGTTGGCAGATGAGGATTGAAACAAAGGGAAACATTTTTCTAAAATAATGGACAATAAGCACTTCTTGCTTTATGACCAGTCATAATGAATGTTTTTTCTAAAAAAGGGGAATTTATGACCCAATATCCCAAATGTCCTCGTTGTGATTGTCTTTATACTTATGAAGATGGTGAAAATTTTGTGTGTCCTGAATGCGCACATGAATGGCCACAAAAAAACGATGATACGGTTCTTGCCAATACTGTTTATGATGCCAATGGTCAGATTTTAACAAACGGAGATACCATTATAGTGATAAAAGATCTGAAAGTAAAAGGCGCTTCATCTGTTTTAAAAGGGGGGACGAAGGTAAAGAATATTCGCTTGGTGGATGGAGATCATAATATTGATTGCAAAATTCCAGGGATTGGTCAGATGAGTTTAAAGTCGGAGTTTGTGAAAAAAGTTTAAGCATTTGTCCTCTTGCAATTGTTTTTGGATTTCGTTGGTTTTCTATTTTTACATTCTTCTCTAATTGGGCATATTTTTCTCCAGTGGCTTCTTTTCTTGTTTCATAGATTACACCAATCAGATAAAAGCAATATGTTTTCCTTTAGTGTAAGTCCATGTATAGCAGAGAAATAGCGACTCTGTCTTTTCTTTTAATATGCGGTTATGAGGGGACAGGATGTTGACTCATAAGCAACAATAAAAGTATGCGCTTTATGAGAAGAACAATACCGTAAAGTAGACAAACTTATTCCTGCTGAATTGAAAAAATATTCTCATTTTTTTTATCAGATAATTTCTCAAACAACCATAATAGATCTGGCTTCAATGTATTTATTTTTTATGGGTAGTTACACCTTTTGCGTCATATTTATGGAAATGAGATTGAAAATGATAGAGGAAATTCTTGATTTTAAGAATGGAAAAAGGACGCTATGATCTTGATAAGGTCTTATTGCCATGCATTTTCCAGCTCTTAGTACTGCAACAGTCTCTTATAAAAGTGTACATAAGAGCTATTAAAAATAGTTTTTGTTATTATCCAGTTTGTGCTGTGTAAGCGGACGATTTTGATTGATGCAATAAAAACATAATTGAAATAAGAAGAATGTCAGAATTCTCATTGCAAGTTGCAAAATGTGATCTTTGTCGAGTGGCTGAAACAACATATTGATTTATAATAATAAATTAGCGTTATTCATATTGAATTAGAACCCCGAATAACGTGGGATTCTCTCATTTCAAATCTGTTCCATGTTGAATCAATTAAAATCACTTGCTTGCACACCACACGCGGGGCTGGCGTGTGGGTAAAAATGAGGAAAGAAAGGATTAAAAATGACTCTTATGAATCGTCTTAATGAAAGAGCTGTCGCATCATTAGGGGCTGGCAGATATGATGATGGTGCCGGCTTGCTACAAGAAGTATTTTGCGTGATTTGTCGTTGGAAGCACTGAGAAAGATAGAGCAAATGAGCACTCTATCGTACAATGTTTTCTTTTTTGGGTTTTCTTTTTTTGTAACGAGGTCGTGTTTTCCTCGTTAAAATTGCATGACAAGATTATGAGATAAAATAAATTTAAAGTGCACACCCATACATTGTACTTCTGTGTACGATTGGTTTGTTGAAATAACTTATGCTTCTTAAAGGGGGCTTTGAAATCTTTTTAAGGCATATGTGGAGGTGAAAGGTGAGTGAAGGTATCATTATTGGACAGATTTTTGTAACAGTACTCTATTTTTATGACTGCATGGCTTACTTCGAAAATTTCAGGAATAAAATGACGTAAGATTTTTGCACTCCATGTTTGAGCGCTGTTGAAGAGGGGCAATCGGTGTGGTTATTTTACCTATTGAGGTCAATATTTATTGTGGCATGGCTTCAACGCCTAAAACTTCAGGGATAAAATGACGTAAAAGATTTTCAATACCATGTTTGAGTGTTGCTGTTGAAGAGGGACATCCAGCGCAGGAGCCGCGCATATTGAGATAAACAATACCATTTTCAAATCCGCGAAAAGTAATGTCTCCACCATCGTTGGCAACTGCGGGGCGGATACGTGTTTCAAGGAGCTCTTTAATGGTTAAGACAATATCAGCATCTTTTTCGTCATAAAATTCTTCGTTAAGGGCATGGGTTTGTGCTTGTGTTGTAGCGTTGGTGGTGATCACTGGCTCATTGGATAGAAAATGTTCCATGATTGTGCCTAAAATGACGGGCTTGAGATGTTGCCATTCTCCTTCTTTTTTGCTTACGGTGATAAAATCATAGCCTAAAAAAACACCATTGATATTGGGAATATTAAATAGTTTAGCCGCTAAAGGTGAGTTTTTAGCTGCTTCTTCACGGTCACGAAATTCTAATACTCCCTCAGAAAGAACCACGCGTCCTGGCAAGAATTTAAGTGTTGCAGGGTTTGGGGTGGTTTCAGTTTGAATAAACATAAATTCTCCTTTTATAATGAAGGATTGGGAAGATCTTACATTGTAGAATATTATATTTTTTAGGCAATAGATCTAATATCTTCATCGGCAAGATTGCTAGGAATAACAATGACAGGGATTGAAAAAGCTGTTCCTTTATTCCCGATTAATTGAACAAGGGGTCCTGGTCCTTCTGTATGTCCACTGGCTGCTAAAACAATCAGTGCAATCCTTTTATCTTCGTCGATCAGTTTAGAAATCTCATCAATTTTTTTTCCTTCACGCACTACTATTTCTGTTTCAAGCGCATGGGTGGTGCGGACTTCACTGGCAATGTCTCCTAATATTTTATGAGCACTTTGCTTTGATTCTGTACGCATAACGTTGTTTACACCCAGAAAATGTTGAAATTCTGCACTATCAACGACACAAAGTAATACCAATGTTCTACTGGTATTTTGGGCATGCTGTGCGGCAAACGCAACGGCACGCCGACACTCTGGTGTTTCATCGATAATAACTAAGTTTTTTTTCTTTGGTTTTTTTTTCGGATTTTGGGGTTTGGAAATCATGCACTTTCTCTATTTTGTACAAACGATTTTTTTGCTCTCTACAGTTTTTAGTTTTATTATTTTTATGTATCGTGCAAAAATCCAATAATTTCACGAATTTTTTTCATATTTTCTTCTGCGAGCATACTAGCACGTTTAGCGCCATCATGCAAAACAGAGTCGATATAATCATTTTCTTGATGAAGGCGACGTAACTCCTCTGTTATAGGGGCAAGCTTATGGACGGCAAGGTCGGCTAGAGCTGTTTTAAAATACGAAAATTGTTGACCAGAAAATTCTAAAAGAATCTTTTCTTTGCTAACTTTGGCAAAGGCGGCATAAATACCAAGCAGGTTATCTACTTCTGGTCGTTCTTTTAAAGCGGCAAGGGTATCGGGAAGTGGAGCCGAATCCGTTTTGGCTTTGCGTATTTTTTTTGCGATAAGATCAGCGTCATCGGTCAAATTAATGCGTGAAAAATCTGAAGGATCTGATTTTGACATTTTTTTCGTCCCATCGCGCAAAGACATAACGCGTGTGGCTGTTGTTCCAATAAGCGCCTCTGGGAGGGGAAAAAAGCCTTGTCTTTTTTCTTCATCCGTTTGCATAGAGACGCCAAAATTTAATTCGGCAATACGCTGTGCATAGTCGTTGTTAAATTTTTGTGCAATATCGCGTGTGAGTTCAACATGCTGTTTTTGATCTTCACCCACTGGAACATGCGTTGCACGATAGACTAAAATATCAGCAGCCATCAAAGTGGGATAGGCAAAAAGCCCGAGGGATGCTTTTTCACGATCTTTTCCCGCTTTATCTTTAAATTGTGTCATGCGTTGAAGCCAGCCAATGCGGGCAACACAATTTAAAATCCAGGCGAGTTCAGCATGTTGAAAAACACGTGATTGATTAAAAATAATATGTTTTTGAGGATCGATACCGGCGGCTAAAAAGGCTGCTGTCACTGTTCTGGTGGATTCGCGTAAAGTAAGGGGATCTGGGTTGACGGTGAGCGCATGCATATCCACAACACAATAGAGACAGTGATGAAAGTTTTGTAGTTCAACCCAATGCTGAATGGCTCCAAGATAATTGCCAAGATGTAAGTGACCACTCGGTTGTACGCCGGAAAAGACAAGTGGTGTGAAGGTATCCATAGGAGTGCTCTTTCTTCAATTAAGGTTATTCATTTTATTGTTTTTGACAAAGTATAGATATTATGAGCGTTTTTTCAAATTTTTAAGCGTGTGAAAAAAGGAACGGGTGTTGAATAAAAAATAGGCACTAAAATAGATCAAGAATATGCCGAGCATAATCCCTACTAAGGTGATCGCGCGCAAGAAAAAGGATGCTTGTGAGGATAAAGGAAAAGACAAAAAACCAAGCACATTCAATCCGTAATAGAGGGCTAGTGCACTCAAAAGAGTTGCCATCATGAGACATAATATTCGCTTTATCAGTTGGAAGTCGTATTTCCAATAACCGCGTTTGATAAGGACCCCCCAAAGCAACAGTGTGTTGACCCATCCAGAGGTAATTTCAGCAATAACAATGCCTCGTGCAGATAGAATAGGAAATAATGTTAAGGCGAGACCGATATTGATAAAAACGCAAATACCTGTAAAAATCATCGGTGTTTTGGTATCTTCATGGGCAAAAAAATTAGGAATAAAGACCTTAATAAGAACAAAAGCTGGAAGTCCTAGTCCATAAAGCTCTAGTAATTGTGCAACATGGTGTGTTGATTGACTGGTAAATTGTCCTCGCTCAAAGAGCAAACTGACTATGGGAGTGGAGAGCAGCAAAAAAGCGATGGATGCTGGAAGTGTTAAAAATAGCGTTAATTCAATAGAGCGGTTTTGTAAATGGTGGGTTTCTTCATGCTTTTTACTTCGCAAAGCGCGTGTTAATTCTGGTAAAAGAACGGTTGCAACGGCAATGGCGATTACGCCTAAAGGCAATTGATAAAGACGATCAGCATACATCAAAGAAGAGACAGCACCCGATTGACTAGAAGCAATATTGGTATTAATAAGCAAATTAATTTGCGTGATGCCACCCGTAATGGCTGCGGGGAATGCTAAAGTTAATAGCTTACGAACATTAGGACTTAAATGGGGCTGGCGGAAGGAAATTTTCATGCCACTTTGACGCAAAGCAAGGGCAATTAAGGTGAGTTGAATAAGACCTGCTGCCAATACACCCCAAGAGAGATTTAAACCGATATGCCAAGCGTCAAGTTTATAGATCCAAGCATAGGCAAGCACACCAATCAGAATAATGTTTAAAAAGAGTGGGGCAATGGCGGCAATAAAATAGCGTCGCAGTGCATTAAGCATGCCCCCCATCATGGCAGCAAGCGACATGCAGGTTAAATAGGGAAACATGATCGCCGTAAAATGAATTGTGGCGTTAAGCTTTGTTGCATCTTCGGTAAAACCTGGAGCAATAATGGTTCGTACCAAAAAAGGCATACTGAGTTCCATCGCAATCGTTAACAGTAAGAGCAGTGAAAAGAGAACGCCAAACACCTCTTCTGCAAACTTGCATGCCGTTTCGTGACCATCTTCAGTGATTTTTTTGGCAAAAAGAGGAATGAAAGCAGCATTAAAGGCACCTTCAGCAAAAAAACGGCGGAATGTGTTGGGAAAACGGAAAGCAGCATTAAACGCATCAGAAACAGGACCAGTTCCTAGTGCTGCTGCCATAAGCATTTCGCGTACGAAGCCAAAAATACGGCTCATGAGGGTTCCGGAAGCAACTGTTGCAATTTTTTTAATCAATGTCATAAAGATATATCAACTTTGTTGTAAAAGAGAAGCGATGACAGGAGAAATAAAGCGTTTTAAATCGTAAAAATCTGATCTCTATCCTAATCAAGGATACTTTTTGAAAGCGTTTTACGACGGTGTTTATCTTTCTGTCAACAATGGTGCTTGAAGACTTTTTTATGCTCCTTGTTTACTGTTGCATTAAAATTTTTATTGTTGCCATAAAATAATTAAAATTTCTTTTTCAAACTGAAATATGGGAGTGATATCATAACAGTTTGAAGAGACATGTAGGGATATATAATGATAATTTCTCTTTATGGTGTGATGTCGTGAATAGTGCAACCCAATGCCGTTCTGTTTTATGTGAGGGGTGTGCCCCTATTAAAAGAATGCAAATAAAATAAAAGCGTGGAGCAATACGTAATTTCCATTATTTATTCATTATTTAAAAAAAAACAGCGCTTTAGATGTTTTAAAAAGTCGTAAGGCTAAGCTAAAAGGTGATGGTAAAACTGGTGATTACTTTTCACTTTTACGGCTTTATGTTCTCCCCAAATGTGGCTGCCTTCCCATTTTAGAGATTACATAAACAAGAGGATAGGAAGACATGATCTTTCAACAGCATTTTTCTTGTTCAGGTTTCTTTTCACAGTTGATGAGGATAAAATCTGAGAAAATAAGATAAAGTTGCTCTCTCATGGTTTCCATTCTCGTTGAGGTGCGATTGATTTGCCGATGAAGGCAAGGGGATAAAGGCTATCATTTTTACCAGAGGGGGCGAAAAAGTTAAAGTTTATGAACCTTTTAGACATTCATTGCCGTTGCTTTTGTGTGCGCCGTTTTGTGAGGTTGAATATTTTCTTGTCTTTTGGGACTCTGATTGACGTTTTCTGTCATTTTTTGCACTTTAATTGCTTCTTTATCAAGGGTGTTGGAACATTTTTTTTCATTGTTTTTCTTTATAGATTGATGCTGGATAGATTGATACTGGTTTGGTGCGAAGCGCTCATCGAATTTATGGTTATAAAAATACATGGGTTGTATATGCGGTTCTATCTCTTTTATCTGCTTGATTATTTCCATAATCTCTTTTGCTTTAATGGTTGATGTGCCAAGACTCTTCGCAAGTCTTTCAGGATTATTTTCTTTTATAACTTCATGCTCGTTTGAAGATAAGCGCTCATTGATTTTTTTGATATAAGTCCTTATCTCCCCCCTTAATTCAGGAGAGTTTGATAACATTTCTTGCTGTTGTGCTTTTGACAAGGAAAGGAGATTTTTCATCCAAGCCTTAGGCATTTCTACCGACTGTTCACACCGCCTTTGTTTTACATGATGGGTATGGAGAATGTCTCTTTCTGTTTGTTTAGAAATATTGATATAACGATCAATGGCTCTACAGAGGGGCAAAATATTTTCTTCAGCATGGGCGCGCGCGTTGTTTTTTATGCCAAATACATTGCTACCAGAAAGCTTAGAAATCGATTGGGGAGAGGTGGTAATTTGATAGGTGAGTTGTTCTCCTTCAGTATGATTTTCATGGATCATCTCAATTCTTTCCCGCAAAATATGACGATTGCCATAAATGATTTGGCACAAAGTTTCTATTTCTTTTCTTCTTGCTTGAATGGAAACGTTGTTTTTTATCCTTGTGGCAATTTCATTGTTGGTAAGGGGGGCTATTGTTTGTGCGGGGATAAGCACTTCTTGCTGGTTTTGAATTTTTGGTGCTGTAAAGGAGAGGGCGTCACCGATTTTTAATGTCTGTATTTGCTCTGGGGTGAGATCTTTTTTATTTCCCAAGATGAAAGTTCCGTTAGCATCAAGCATAAAGCTATTGGGTCCACTGCCTCTGTAAAAGCCTTTATAGGTATGACCTTCTTTTGCTGTTATAATAAGATGATGATGAATACTCTCAAGCCCGATATGTTTCATACTGTCCATGAATTCTTTTAAAATAAGTATTTTTTCTGGATTTGAGATATCCTCAAGCAGATGTTTCATTTCTTCTTTATCTTTATGTTTTAGCGATGCAATGCTGGCAAGATTCATGCGTTTTTCTGTTACAAGAGAAAAGTCGAGTGTGTGGCCAGCAACTTGCCCAAGTTTTTCAAAAAACATTCGTTGTGTGCGTCCATTACCTTCTCTGAAAGGATGCGTATAGTTGAGTTGTATCAACATTTCAGTGACATGTTCAATAAATGTTTCGCGGGTTAAGCCTTTTAAACTATTCGTTTCAGCAAGTGTTTTATCTAAATTGTCTAGACCCTCCTGTATCTGTTTTGCTGAGGCAAAAGAAATACCAGCTTTTTTCATCATTGGCATATAAGCAACGGTACCATCTTCAAATGTAAATGGTTTTTCGCGTGTTTGTCCGGCCCATTCAAAAGTATTTTTAAATAGGGTGTGATGAATATATTGGAGATATGTGGAGGTTAGTTTTTGTGGTGGCGCTTCTTGGCGCAGATGAATGATTGCTTTTGTTGTATCATGGGCACATTGCACTTTTAATTTTCCATAGTCTTTTATTCCATATTTATTCTTTAAGGTGATACTATTGGGATAAAAGAAATTACGATGTATTGTCTTATTTTCTTCGGTTTCAGGCGGTGATGATAATTTCTCCTGTAAGGTGAGAGGGACGGTGTCCGTTTTTCTTGTACCAGTATCCCAGTATGCCATTGCTTTTTTTGGGGGCTGTTTTGTTCTTTCTTGATGATCAGAGCGTGTTTCCTTTGTCATTTTGACAGATATTGGATTATTTGTCGCTGTATTACTGCTCTGTAAAATGTTTTTTTGAAAATCTTTTTGCATTTGCCTCATAGCGGAAGCCGATTGAGCAATTGGTTGTGCCATTTGTTCTTTTTCTTGTTCTTGCAAACTTTGGGGCATAACTTTAACGCTGTCATGTAAAGCATGAGGGGCAATACACGGTGAAAAATGGGCTTGTTCTTTTTTCTTTGTTTGAATGGATGCGTTGTCTTTGCTCTTTTCAGTTATTTCATCGTTTTTAAGAGTGGCTCTTTTTTCTTCTTTTTCTTCTGGAAGCAATGTTTTTTGCTGGGTTTTTTCTGGGTTTTGAACTTTTTGTGCTGTAAAGGAGAGGGCATCACCGATTTTTAATGTCTGTATTTGCTCTGGGGTGAGATCTTTTTTATTTCCCAAGATGAAAATCCCGTTGGCATCAAGCATGAAGCCATTGGGTCCACTGCCTCTATAGGTACCATGATAGGTTTCTCCTTCTTTTGCAACGACAGCGAGATGATAATTTTTTTCATCCAATCCAAGCTCTCTCATAGAGTTGGTGAATTCTCGTAAGAGGAGCAATTTTTCTGGATTTGAGATATCTTCAAGCAGATGCTTCATAGGCTCTGGGTTGCCATGTTCCATGGCAGCGGCGCGGACAAAGTCTTTACGTTTTTTGCTCACAAGAGAAAAGTCTAGCTCATGTCCTGCTGCTTGAGAGAGTTTTTCAACAAACAGTCTCTTTGTGCGCCTATTGCCCTCTCTGAAAGGATGCAAGTGGTGCAAATCTATCATTATACTAGCTGCTTGTTCAACGAATTCTTCGCGCGTTAAGCCTTGTAAATTATTCTTTTCAGCAAGCGTTTTATCTAACTTTTCTAGTCCCTCCTGTATTTTTCTGCCAATCGCAAAAGTTTTTGTAAATTCTTTTCTTTTCAAAATGGGCATAGAAGCAACAGTGCCATCTTCAAATGTAAAAGGCTTTTCGCGTGTTTGTCCGGCCCATTCAAATGCATGGGAAAAGAGGCGTTGATGAAGGTATTTTAGATAAGAGGCATTAAACTGCTCTGGTAGAGGTTCTTGGTGCAGTTTTATCATTTCTTTTTTTACATCATTAGAACAGCATTCTTTTAATATTTCTTTATCTTTGATGCGGTATTTATTTTTAAGCACTTTGCTATTGGGGTAGAAAAAATTTTGCGCTTCTTCATTGATTTGCTTTGAAATGGCTGCATTAATTACAGAGTGTTGTTCTTGCAATTCTTCCTGTGTAGAGGAGGCACAATGTTCTGTGTTTTCTTTCATGCATATTTCCTTTCAAATGGTAACATTATTTTTGAAATCTTCTTTGTTTACATTTTTTGCCTTATATTATTTTCATAGCGTTTTCTTCAAAGAAGAATGCCTATTTGAATGATTGAAAAAATTGATCTTATTCGCATGTAACAAAGTTAAAGTTTATAATTTTGAAGTATTATCGTGAAATTTTATCAATGAATTCTGTAAAATAATGGGGTGTCTTATTCAAAAATTTCTGTATTTCATACACCGTCTTTGGTGCAATCTTGGCAAGATAATTGCACCAAAGTTTTGGATAAAAAGCCAACAATTAGGAGATTTATCACGACAAAGCCATTGCTTTTGATGTTTCGGCTCTGCGCGGTCGAACATGCGGCTGGTCTTCTTGTCTAGAAGTTGCTGCAACTTCTTGATGCCGCTTTGCTGTTGAGCGTTCAGGCAGCTTTGGGGGCTGCGATAAGCTTTGCTGCTTTTGTAATTTTTTATCGAGATCGGTAAGTGGTTGATGACGTTTTTGTTGTTCTTCCTGATGGTTTTGCACAATGGTTTCTCTTAACTGTTTTATCGTATCAGCATAATCCTTAATGGCGGTACAAAGGGTAGGAAGATTTTCTTCAGCAGCTTTGCGTGCTCCGTTTTTTACGCCAAGGTTTTTTCTACCAGCAAGTGGAGCAAAAGATGTAGAATCCTTTTCAATTTGAAATACAAGCTCTTCTCCCATCTCTGGAATTTTGTGCATATCTTCTAGTCTATATTGCAAAATAAATGGATCCTTATAAACAATTTGGCACCAATATTGGATCTCTCTTTGACCATATTGAACCGATGGATCTTTTTGAACTCTGCGGGCAATTTCCTCATTTGAGAGAGGCTTTATTTTCTTTTCTGAATTGAGTGGATTTTGTAAATGTTGATTTGTTAGCTCTTCCTCTTGTGCTTGTCGCTGATGTTGTTGTTCCGTGTGAGAACCTTGTAAAATATTTTCACTTTTTGTATATTTTGAAGTATACACATAACCGTTAATGGCAGCACATAGGGTGGGAAGGGCTTCTTCAGCTTGTTTGCGCGCATGATTTTTTATGCCAAGAACTTTTCTACCAGCAAGCTTAGAAATAGACTTAGGCTGTTCTGTAACATCCCATAAGAGTTGTTCTCCCATATCAGGGTTTTCTTTAATTTCTGCAATTTTTTCTTCTAAAATAAGTCGGTCGCCATAAACCTTTTTGCACAAAAATCGTATCTCTTCTTGATATGCTACGAGCAATAGCTCTCTTTCCATTGTATTAATAGATGGTTTTTGTTCGTGAGACGGTTTTGGTTGTTCAATTGCTGTGTGTGGAGAGGCAGGCTTTTGGACGACAGTATCGCTTTGTTTTCTGTTTTCCATACGGTGCGATTTTCTTGAAGGCGGGATGGCATATGTTCCACTGTCTTGTGATGATGAACTGCTTTGCTGCCTGACTTTCATATGTGATGGTGTTTTGGGTCTAACACTTGGTTCGTGTGTTTCAGGATTTTGGATTTTTGTGCCGTTTTGCACTCTGTCTCTCATGCGTGGGGGTGTTTGCGGAGCAGGCGTTGCATAGAGATGTTCTCCCTCTTGAGCTGTTGTTTTGTTTTGTTGCTTATCTTTTGCGCGTGGAGGTCTTTGTGGAGCTGCTTTTGTGTGCGGAGAGGAATGTTCTTGGATTTGTGAGCTGGTGATTTTTGTGCCGATTTGTGCTCTTTCTCTCATGCGTGGAGGAGGGGGCGGAGCCACTTTTGTTTGTAGGGAGGGGGACTCTTGAACTGTTGGTTTATGTTGTTGCCTCTCTTTTGCACGTGGGGGTCTTTGTGGAGCTGCTTTTGTGTGTGTGGAGGAGCTTTCTTGGTTTTTTGAGTGGGAGATTGTTGTGCCGGTTTGTGCTTTTTCTCTCATGCGTGGAGGAGGGGGTGGAGCCACTTTTGTCTGTAGGGAGGGGGACTCTTGAACTGTTTGTTTATGTTGTTGTCTCTCTTTTACGCGCGGAGGTTTTGGTGGAGCTGCTTTTTTTTGTGGGGGAGGCGTCTCTTGGTTTTTGGCGTTAGGAGGCATTGTGCTGGTTTGCATTGGGCTTTTCATACGAGGGGGTGGTGGTGGAGCAACTTTTGGGTGGTGTGATAAATTTTCTGGGCGTTTTTGTACAGTTGGTTTTGGCAAACTTTGAGAAACTTGGGAAGGAGGGGTTCTGGTGGGGGATTGTTCAGCCGGTTGTTGAAATTTTTCCATCATTTCGGTGATAAAAGGGGAGGGATTTCTTTTTTTCATGCATGTTCCTTTCAAACTCTTCCAATATTGTTTTTAAATACTATTTAAAAATGTACGTTGGTTTTTATTCTGTTTTTATGCTTTTTCATTTGCTTTTATGAGAGAGGATATGAAACTGAATGGTCTCGCACGATTTGACTCTTATGGTTCAGATCATAATCATTCTCTAAAGATTGTTTTCTCCAGTGTTTGGGTTAAGGGACGGAAAAATAAATTTTGTTTCAATTTTTCTCTCTTTCTTGGCGCAAACACCTCTTTCCTGTGTTGCGCCAAGACGTTAGATTCAACGTGAAAACTTATGTCTGTTTAGCTGGCAAAAGCCATCGCTTTTGGGGCGGCAGTTTTGCGAGGACGAATATCTGTTTCTCTTTGTTGAGTAGAGATTGTTGCTCCTTCATGCGTTACTATTGAAGGCTCAGGGCGTTGAGCAGTCTGTAAGACGCTTTGTTGTTGATGCAAATTTTGCGCTCTGTCAGAAGATGCTTCATTGTGTTCTTGTTTTGCCTGCTGAGTTTTTGAAAGGCTCTCTCTTACTTGTGCTACAGCTGTTGCATAATTGTCAGCGGCGTCAATGAGGTGAGAAAGACCCGCTTCAGCATGTCTGCGTGCTTTATTTTTAAAGCCACAAAAGTTACGACCAGTGTATTTGTGAAAAGATTGAGGATTTCCGGCAAGTTGTTGTGCGAGTGCTTCTATTGTTTCAGGGTTTTGGAAAAGCATTTCCACCTGTGATTGCAAAATGTTTGTGTTGCCAAAAACAACTCCGCACCAATATTGGATTTGGGCATGGTGTCTTTTAACTTTTGAATGTTGTTGAATTTGGGTAGAAATTTCTACTTCTGAAAGGCTTTCTTTTTCCCTTTGGGAACGATTTGGTTTTTTTAGAAGTTCAGCGACGGCTTCCTTCCCCATAAAGCGTTCATAGTTTTTGAGTTCTTGCTCTGGAGATTGTACGAGGCTCTCTCTTGCCTGTTTTACAGCTTCTGTATAACAATCAACAGTGACACTGAGAGCGGAATAACTCTCTTCCGCTTGTCTACGTGCTCGATTTTTAAAGCCCAACATGCTGGTACCGGAAAGTTTAGCGATACTTTCAGGATAGGCTGCCATGCGCCATGAGAGCTCTTCTCCTGCAGCGGGATCTCTTTGAATTTCCTGCATTTGTTCTTGCAAAATGTTTGGGTTACCATAGGCACTTGCGGATAAACGTTGGATTTCTTCTTGATAGGTTCGAACCAATGAATGGTGTGGAAGCAATAGAATGATCTCTTCCTCTGAGATAACTCTTGTTGCCCTCTGGGTAACTTGTGAAGTAACTGTTGAGTGTGTCGTTTCAGGTTTTTGCTGCCTTTTGGTAGAGCCGCCTCTTGTTAACGAAGCTGTTCGATTTGTTGATGCATATACAGTTTCTTCGCTTAAAAGAGATTGTCTTTCCTCATCTTCTTCCGGTATGGATGACAGTCTTTTGCTTTTTGAAGGCGTTTCTTTAGGAAGGGGGGCTGCTGCGCCTGAGACCTCTGCCGCCGCTTGTTCATAGAGCTTTATAAGTTCTTGTATTGAAGAGGATGGAAAAGGATGAGGGTGTTTTTTTTTCATGCATGTTTCCTTTCAAAAATTGTTTTAGAAAACCTCTTTGGTGCATTCTTGCCTTTTATGCTTGGATCGCTTTGAGACAAAAGAAATATCGAGCTGAATGAGCTTCCAAAGATCTACGCTATTTGCAATCAGCTTAATGGACATTTGTGTCTTTTATACAGTTTTTTTGTGAAATATTATCAATAAGTTATCAATAGTTATCGTGAATTACAGGCGCCATTTTTAGGACTATTTTTTGTAACCTTCTAAAACAATTCTTGGCGCAATCGCGATGAAACGATTTGCGCCAAGAAACTCACTGAAAAAAAGATTACATGAAAAACAAAAACTATCTGTTTTTATGTTTATGCCCCCTTACATGGCATAAGCCATTCCTTTTTCTCCGTGTCTTTGTCGTTGAGGGCTGTGCTCTGGACTATTGTGTTCTTGTCCTCTTGTGTGATGATGACGATGATGATGATGGTGTCTCTCAACTTGCTGAGAATTTTCTTGATGGCGTCTTTGTTCCGCTAGAGGGGTTTGCGATAGTCTTGTTGCTGCGTCTTGTACAGCCTTTGTATAACCATCAACGGCATCAACGAGCGATCTAAAACCATCTTCAGCTGCTTTGCGTGTTTGATTTTTTAAGCCAAGTGTGGAGCGGCCAGCAAGTTTATGTATAGATTCAGGATTTTCAGCAAGTTGATTTGAAAGGTCTTTTCCTTTAGTGGGATCTGTAAGTATTCCTTGCAAGTGCTGCTGGAAAATCGTATCATCGCCATAAACAATTTTACTCCAGTGTATGACTTCTTCTGCATGTGCTTGGACGTGTGGATTTTTTAAAAGCATGACACTTATTTGATCAGCTGTGAGGGAAGATGAAGGCTTTCCTCTTTGGTGCGGAGCAACCGTTGTATAGTCGGTTTCAGGATCTTCTGTCCTTTGATGTTTACCTCTTGAAGAAGGGGTAACGCTGCTAACTGATGCGTATAGAACATCAGTTTCGTGTCTTGGAGAAGCAACCGTTGTATAGTCGGTTTCAGGATCTTCACTCCTTTGAGCATGATGTCTGTCTCTTGAAAGAGGGGAAGAGGTGCTAACTGATGCGTATAGAACTTCCTCTTCTGGGGTTGGTCCGCGCTGGTTTCCTCTAGTTGGTTTATTAATTTTTGCATAGAGGGCTTCTGGATTTGCAGAAGGATGTGGATGATGTTTTTTCATACATATTTCCTTTCAATATTTTTAGAAAACCTCTTTGGTGCATTCCCCACTTTTAGTTTTGATAACTTTTATATAAAGGAAGATATCCAACCGAATGACCGCCAAAGATTTTGCGCTATTCAATATTGATATGTAATGAACATTTATGTCTTTTATACAGTTTTTTTATGAAATTTTATCAATAAGTTACAATAAATTACAGGATTCACTTTTAGAACTATTTTTTGTAACATTCTAAAACAACTCTTGGCGCAATCGCTATGAAATGATTTGCGCCAAGAAACTCACTGAAAAAAATTACATGAAAAACAAAAACTATCTGTTTTTACGTTTATGTCCACTTACATGGCAAAAGCCATTCCTTTTTCTCCATGGCTTTGTTGTTGTGGGCTGTGCTCTGGACTATTTTGTTCTTGTCCTCTTGCATGACGATGATGGTGGTGGTATCTGTGTTCTGCTTCTCTTTCTGGACTTTCTTGTCTTTGACCTCTTTCTCTTTCATGCTCCCGTGTAAACTGTTTATGGAGCTTTTGTGCCGTATGTATATGCCTCTCAAGAGCTGAGCAAAGGGGAGAAAAACCATCTTCAGCTTCTCTGCGGCTTGGAGACTTTACACCAAGTATTTTGCTCCCCGCAAGCTTGCCAGGACCTTCAGGATGTTCGGCAAGCTCCCATAAGATTTGCTCTGCACTTTGAGGGTTGTCAAGAATTTTAGCAAGGTGGTTATTCAAAGCATGTTCGTTACCATAAACAACTCTGCACCACTCTTGCGTTTCTCTTACACCATATTGAAAGTCTACGTTTTTTAAAAGCCTTGTTGTAACCACATCTTTTGGGGTTCTGGGAGGGGGGGGTGCTGCTCTGCCAACACCTTGGTAGATAGGATTTTCTAGTTGTTCAGACTCTTGCCCGCCTTCAGCCCCCATGCCAACCGTTGTATAGACAGATTCGAGTGGTCTTTGGGGAGAGGGCTCACCACGTTCATCAAAGTTAAGCTCTGCATAGAGATGTTCTGGTTCATGGGGATGTCGTCCACCCTGTGCACCTCCACCAATTTTGTCATAGGGTGTTTGCCAACCTTGCGCTTCCAAGTCCGTTACTCTATAGGGGTCTACGAGTTTGTCGGCACGCCGCTCATCACTTGTTCTTCCACCAAGTCTGTCATAGGGATTTCCTAGTGGCTTTTGGGGAGCAAAGATCGTTTCTGCTGGTTGTTGAAGTGTATAGTGTTGTGGGTTGCGTTGTTCTTTGGGTGGTTTGTTAACCTTTGCGTAGAGGTCTCCTACATTAGAAGCTCCTAGATTTTGTTGTTCAAGTGGCTTTTGGGGAGCATAGACCGTTTCTGGTGGTTGTTGAAGTGTATATTGTTGTGGGTTGCGCTGTTCTTTGGGTGGTTTATTAACTTTTGCGTAGAGGGGGTCTTGGCTCTGGGGTTGTGGGTTCTGGGGGGCTGGTTGTGGGTGATTTTTTTTCATGGCTGTTTCCTTTCAATATTTTTAGAAAACCTCTTTGGCGCATTTCCCACTTTTTGATATTTTTTAAGACAAAAGAAGAATATCAAACTGAATGGTCTCCAAAGACTTCACGCTATTCATATTGATATGTAATGGATATTTATGTCTTTTATACAGTTTTTTTATGAAATATTATCAATAAGTTATAGTAAATTATAGGATTCATTTTTAGGACTATCTTTTGTAACATTTTAAAACAATTGGTGGGCGCAATGGAGATAAAATGATTGGTATAAAGAGTTTTGTTGGAAGGCAAAAGTTCACGCGTTTTTAGCCGGTAAGAGCCAGCGATGAGGAACGACTAACTTTCAAGCTGCGAGCTTGGCATTGTGCTTCTTGGGTGTTCTTTACAGTATTCGCAATTTCTTTTGCTTTGCTTTCCGATGTCCCAAGGAGGCAAGCTAGTCTGGTATAATCTTTTTCTTGTATGGCTTTACGATCTTCTGAGGATAGACGATTGTGTAGTTGTCGTGAAAAGGTATGGAGTTCTTGTCGCAGTGAACGAGAATGGAATAAAGCTTCCCTTTGTTGTTCTTCTGGTAAGGCAAAAAGGTTTTGTAAATTTTTTCCAGGTTTTTCGACAGTGTGGTTCAGGCGATTTTGTTCTCTTTGGTGTTGCTCTAGAATTGCATCTTTTGTTTGTTGTGTTATTGCGCCATAATTTTTAAGGGCTTGGCTGAGTTGTGGAACAGCCTGTTCGGCTTGTCTGCGATTTGAACTTTTCATGCCAAGTATTTTACTCCCAGCAAATTTAGAAATTGATTGAGGGTTTTGTAAAGTTTCATCGGCAAACTGATTTCCTAAGTTTGGAGCTGCCGTTATGATATCTAATGTTGTCTTTAAGGCCTGGGTTTTACCATAAACAGTCTTTGATAAATTTTCGATTTCTTTTCGGCTCCCTTCAACATAAGCGTCATTTGAAATCCTTTCAAATAACTCTTCATGGGTAAGAGGGGCTAAAGTTTCTTTTGGGATCAGTGTTTCTTTTAAGCTTTGAACGTTGGTTTTTTGAAAGCAGAGGCGGGCACCGTTTTGTAATGTTTTGACGAGTTCTGGGGTGAGATCATCTTTGTGTCCGACGACGAAAGCCCCTTCTATTTCCATGACAAAACCTTCTGCTGAAAAACCTCTAAAGACGCCTTCATAGGTTACATCTTCCTTTGCTGCAACAACAACACGATCGTTAATTTCATCCAGTCCAGCGTTTCTCATTTGGGAGACGAATTCTTTTAAAACAAGGGATTTTTGCGGATGGGTGATATCTTCAAAAAGATCTTTCATCGGTTGGGGATTGCCATATTGCATGGCTTCAATACAGGCTGCTGTCATGCGTCCTTTTGTTATGAAAGAAAAGTCAATGGTATATCCTGCTGCTTGTCCAAGTTTTTCCATAAACATTCGATTGACGCGCCCATTGCCTTTTCTAAAAGGATGTGCGTGCTCGAGCGCCATAAAAACTTCAGCGGCACTTTCAGCAAATTCTTGGCGCGATAAACCTTTTAAATTGTTCTTTTTATTAAGTGTTTTTTCGAGTTGTGTGAGTTCTTTTTGAATCTGCGGTCCAATAGCAAAAGGAATTTCATAACCTTTGGGACGCATCGCCGGCATATGGGCAGAGGTGCCGTCTTCAAATGTAAAGGATGTATCACGGGTGTGGCCCGCCCATTCAAAAGTTTCGTGGAAGAGGCTCCAATGGATTAATTTTAAATAAGTGAAATCAAATTTTCGTGGGGGTGGTTCATGGCGAAAATTGACGGCTGCTTTAGTGACGTCATGGGTACTGCGTTGATACAGTTTTTTAGGGTCTTTGATGCCATATTTATTTTTGAGTGTTTTGGTTCCTTTATATAGATAATTTTGCTCTAACATGTAATCTCTCCTAAGTAGGTAGGGTGATGGTTGATGAGCGTCTTAAACGCTGCATGTGAAAAATTCCCCTTCGCGTATTCTTTTGAGATTTTGGTTGTTATGAGAGGGAGCACTTTTCCCTCCAGTGTATGGGATGTATCAATCGTTTTGTGATGCTTTTGAAAAGCTTTTCTGATGTTTCCTTTGTTTATTATCTTGTACTGTAAAATGCTGGTATTTAGGATGCTGATATGAAGCCCATGAGTGGTCAGAAAATGGATTTTCTATAAAATTGACTCTGGGTAAAATCTTCGTTTTTTGAGGTGTAAGGAAGAGGTTAAAAAGAAAAATGTTGCTTAAAATTGTTGTTTTTTCCTTTAACAAAGTTGTTTGCAAGAGCGCTTTGATGAGGGGCGTGGATATAGCGGGTGTAATCGCTCTTGGTTAGTGGATGGTGCTGGTACTTTTCATACACAGCTCTCAGATTGGTGAATCTATGGGCAAAAGCAGTCATCAAAAATTTTTCTCCATTATATTTTTTTTATTGCTCCATATGAATATCTTGCCATACGAACATCTTTTTTGTGTATTTTTGCAACAAAATGTTTTTTACTTTGTGTTGTTGCTCTTATTATATTGCGCTGCTTTAAGATCCATAAGAGAGGAAACCCTTTCTTTGGTTGGGGAGAAAAGCCTTTTTCAGCGCTTTATCATTAAAATAGAACACTTTATGATATCGTAAAGGGGGAAAAGCTTGTATAAGAATGATTTATTCATTTTGATGTATATCTTAAATATTTTTTGGGAAAAAATCGATGTTCTTGAGTGTAGGTGTTTTGAGAGTTGTTGTCTCAAAGATCAACCGTTTTTTTAAGTCTTGATATTGGTGATTAGCGTTGTGAAATGTTTTTGCTTGTTTGTAGGGGATAAATTATAAACAAAAAGCTTTGTAGGAATGTATTTGCAGGACGTTCTCAAGTGGAAATGTTGGTTTGGTTATAGGTGATTTGAGGGGGGTGGACTTTCTTGTAAAGACGATGGGTACTGGTAAAACGATACACAAAATACAAAAAGGAAAAAACACGGATTTTTTATCATGTTTTCCTTATGTGTGAAGAAGCGGTCAAAAACTTTTTGTTAACGGGTTTTTAAAAAATAGAAATGTATGTTGTTTTTGTGGTTGGACTTTTCATAGTCAAGATCTCATAATAGGAAGTTAGTTTTTCTTTTGTGGAGCAAAGCGGTTTTTTGCAGCTGCGGCTAACATTTCTTTCCTTCTGAAATAGATGGCGCAACCACATCGCGAAGGGGAGCCTTGCATCAGAATAATTTGTTCATCTTGACGCATTTCTCGGATAACTTCGTGGGGTAAAATGAGTGCTCTTTTTAAAATATTCATATAACCACGAAAATCGACTCCATCTAAGACAAATAAAATAGGCTTTTGTAACTTTCGTCGGTAGTAATCATGACGTTTAAAAGGAATTAACAATTATCCTGTCCAATTGCTTTGGATATGGTGTATATGCTATGTGCAAAATTGGTGGTAGGGCGCTTAAGTAGTCTGTTTTTTGCATGTATGATAAGAATATTAAAATATCTCTTCCACATAGGTGTTTAAATCAAAAAAACAAAGTTTCATATTTTTTAGTTGGCCATAGCAAGTGTATTTGAACGATTTTGTGTGCGTGTGTAGAATTGGCTATGAGTGTTCCTTGCTTTTTGAACAATGTCGGTAATTTCTCGTGCTTTCTGTTCTGATATACCAATACTTTGTGCAAGTGTTTCATAATCTTTGTTTGTGATCGCACTACATTCGTTTGATGAGAGACGATGTTCTAAACTGTTTATAAAAGTACGGAGCTCTTGGTGTAATTGAGGAGATTGAGACAAGATTTCTCTTTGTTTTTCCGGTGATAAAGCAAAAATATTTTGCAAGTTTTGACTGGGATTCTCTACCGCTTTTCCAAGGCGTTCTTGTTTAATTTTATGGTCTCGAGTGACTATATTATAGGTAGCTTCTACAGTATACACATAATTCTCAATTGCAAGAGAGAGCACATCAAGATAATTTCGAGCGTGTACACGTGCCGGATTTTGTAGACCACATATACTAAAACCTGCAAGAGGAGAAACAGAGTGCGGTGCCTGTTTAATCTGATTAGCAAACTGTCTGCCTAATTCTGGATTTTTAATAATCTCTTCTATCTGTTCGTTTAATACGTTTGCGTCACCATAAACAGTTTTTGCGTAAGCTCGGACTTGCTTTTGAGCTTTGAGAACGTAACTATCTAGCGCAACTGTTTTGGCACATTCACTTTTTGTGAGAGGCGCTAATGTTTCTTTTGGAATAAGCGTGTTTTCAAGCTCTTTGCTGTTGGGGGCGGTAAAGGTAATGATATCACCAGGTTTTAGTGTTTTTAATCGTTCTGGTGTGAGATCATCTTTGCTACCAATGATGTAAGTTCCTTGCACATCGAGTATAAAACCTTCTGAATAACAACCTTTATAAGTTCCTATATAGGTTTCTCCTGCCTTTGTTGCTATAACAAGGCGATCATCCACGTTGCGTCCCGTATTGTTTATGTGGTCCATAAATTCTTTTAAAAGACGTATTTTGGGGGGATTGGAGATATCCTCAAAAAGATCTTTCAACAGTTGTGTATTGCTATATTGCATTGCTTCGCTACAGGCAGCCATCATACGTTTTTGTGTGACAAGCGAAAAGTCAAGCTGATGTCCTGCAGCTTTGGCAAGATTTTCAAAAAAGACTTGTTCTGTGTGCTCATTGCCATCTATGAATGGGTGGATTTTGTGAAGAGAATAAAATAGACTCGTTGCTTCCTTGACAAATTCTTCGCGTGTTAAGCCTTGCAAATTGTCTTTTTCGGCAAGCGTTTGATCTAATTTTTGTAAGAGTTCAGGGATTTCTTCACCGGTTGCAAAATTATTGCCCCATTCCATTCTTTTCATTTCTGGCATGGCGGCAATGCTATCGTCTGTAAATGCGAAGGGGATATGGCGCAGATGTCCAGCCCATACAAAGGTATTTTTAAACAATTGTTGGTGGATATGGCATAGATAAGTTGAATTAAAATATTCTGGCAGGGGTTCTGCACGCAGATTGATCATGGCTTTTTGCCTATCATGTGAGCATTTTTCCAGAAAGCGTTTTAAATCTGTTTCTCCATATCTATTTTTGAGAATTTGGGTACCAAGATAGATATAATTATGGGGTGAGGGAATTCCTTTTGTTTTTTCTTTTGCTTTGGGCATTGTTACATTCCTTATAATGTTACATTGTCTATGAGAGTGTGTTAAACTTTTTGTTTGAAAATCCCCCACGCATATTGTTTTGAGATGTTGAGACTTGGGTGAGGAAAAAATCCCTCAAATTCGTAGGTGTTTTTGAGTGTATCAATCTTTATCTTGGCACTTTTTTCTTTTACTGAGAGAGAATGGTTCATTTGGGTTGTTTTCATGCATATTGTCTTTTAATTTTTTTGTAGAAAAATTTCCCTATAAAAGCGGTGCCTTCAAAAGTTTCCTGATAGGATTCTCAAGGCATAGATATGATTGGTATTTATTATTTGGAGATGAGGAGAGTGCTTTATAAAGAAAATTGGCATTGGTAAGCACAGGCATAATACCATCATTTAAAGACTTTTCCCCATATTTTTCTTGTTGTATCAAGCGGGAATTCCTTCTTTATAGGCTTTTATGAGATAGAATCTCTGCTTTTATCCTTTGATGTTTTTGTTTTGATGCATGGCCTCCATTAGAGGGTGTTTTTTAGTTTTTCTGTGCTTTTGGGGCAAAACGGTTTTTTGCAGCTGCGGCTAACATTTCTTTTCTTCTAAAATAGATCGCTCGACCACAACGTAAAGGGGGTTGTCCTTGCATCAGAATAATTTGTTCATCTTGACGCATTTCTTGAATAACTTCGTGGGGTAAAATGAGAGCTCTTTGTTGGTAATTGATGTTGTAAGAGCTCTTTCCTAAAGATAAGCCTCTTGATTTGTTCGTTCCGGTTACTTCAACGGTCATTTGACCACAGCGTTCTGAAATGTCTTTGGCAGTTTGGAGATCTTTAATGGCAGCATAGCTGACAAAGGAACAACTTTCAAACCATGAACGTGCTCCTGCTTCTCCAAAGTGGTTGACCAACTGGCCAGAGGATTGATAGAAGAGCATCAAGGATGTACCGTATTTACGTCCACGGTCGCGGGCTTCTTCTAAAATATTCATATAGCCTAAAAGATCAACTTCATCTAAGACAAATAAAACACGTTTTTTATAGTTACCGTCTGCTGTAACCATGGCATTGAGAAAGGCGCCAATAATCACACGTCCAATAGCTGGATAACTGTTTAAAATGCTTGCGGGGAGATTGAGAAAAACATCTGTATTGCCATTGGTAATATCTGAGGAAAAAAAATCATCTCCGCAGACAAGATCTGCATAATTGGATAAAGAAAGCCATTGGGTGTCTTTTGAGGCGGTGGTATAAACCCCTGAAAAGGTTTGCTCTGCCATTTCTGTAAAAATACCAACCATTTCACGAATAAAAGGAGAAGGTGTTGTTTCTTGAATCATGCGTAATTGATTAACAACAGCTGTTTCTGATTGAGAGAGAATACCACGCAATGTTTTTAAATTGCGCTCGCTGTCTTCATATTCATCAGAAAATACAACATGAGCAAGAAGAGCTGTTAATAGATTATGGGCTTGTGTTGAGAAATATTCCGCTGAAGAATTGTCTGATTTTTTATCTGTAAGAAGCAACTTTGAAAAGCTTACAATATTCGCTTCGCGTTGTGTGCGTGGTACGCTGTCGTCTAAAAGCCAATCGATGACATTAAAGTTTTTTGTTAACAATGAGTTAGGATCGAGAACAATGACATTTCTATTTCCCATTTTTTGACGCGCAAATTTGACCATTGGGGCAACTTCTGTTGAAGGATCAAGACAAATAATAGACCCTGGATAGGTTAAACACGTAGGAACTACTGTACTTGTTGTTTTATAGCCACCAGAACCAGCAAAAAAGATCATATGAGTTGAACCAAAATCAAGATTAAAGGTTAGCAAAGGGGCTGTTCCACCCTTTCCCCATGTTGTTTTATTGCCAGGTGCAAAGGGAATGTTGCACACATTATCTTGATCGACACGGTATCTTTCACCCACAACAATTTCCCCATTGGCAGGAAAGATTTTTGCTGCCTCTCTTAAATTCATCCAAGCGGCCTCACCAAAAATACCTTTTTTTGCGCGCTTGACCTTACTTTTAGGGGGAAGGGTTGTTACGAATTGCATGATGGAAAAAAAAACACCAATGATGATGCCAAAAACAACCATGGGGTCCATGAATTGAAGAGCATAGCCCCATGTTATTCCTTGTTGGCCAACATAGGGACTTAAGCGTTTTATTTCACCACCAATATAGTAAAGAGCGGTTGTTCCAAAAAAGACAACGGAGACAAAAGTGATCATTTTACGCAGGTGTAGTTTTTGCGAGAGACTATACAACAATGAAACAGCAGCCGTTAGTGCTAAGACTAATAAAGGCTCAGAACGAAGTGTCCAATAAATTTGATCGCTTTTTAGTCCATTTGTTATAAACAATAAAAAATGAGGGACAAGGAATATCGTTAAAGCACCTAAAGCGATCGGTGTTAAAATGAGTACCATTTGTGTTTTGGTATATTTCATTGTATTTTACTTTCAATTCTGTCAGAATATGTTGCGAAGTGCTCTTTTCCCGTTGTGTGATATGAACTCTCATCTCTTTTTGCAAAGGTGCAGATAACGCCAAACAGTTTTCGCTTATGAGCCTTTCTCATTAAGGAGGAAGGTTTTGTCTATTCTTAGCAGTCCATAGCGAATGCTTTGGAACGGTGCATTGTGCATACTTGTGCTTGCTGGTGTACTTCTTTGGTTTGCTTAATAATTTGTGTAATTTGTTTGGCTTTATTTTCTGATACACCAATGCTTTGAGCCAATGTTTCATAATCATTATTTTGAACTGCTTTATGTTCATTTGGTGAGAGACGGGTGTTGATCTTTTTTACAAAGTTGCTGAGCTCTTTTTGACATAAAGGATTTTTTGTTAAAGCTTCTTGTTGTAATTCTTTTGGCAAGGCGAAGAGGTCTTGCAAGCTTTGACTTGGCATTTCTACCGTTTTTGCACGACGACTTTGTTCTGTTGCATGTTCTTGCGTAATTTCCTTTTCAGCATGTTTTACAGCATACGCGAAATTTGCAACGGCAGTACAGAGCATCTCAAGATGATTTTTAGCGTTTGCACGTGTCTGGTTTTGTAGTCCACATAAACTGAAACCGGCAAGATGAGAAATAGAGTGCGGTGCTCTTTCAATCTGGTTAGCGAGCTGTTGGCCTAAGCTTGGATTTTTGATGATTTCTACCATCTGTTTGTTTAATGTTTTTTCGTTACCATAAACAATTTTTGACAATTGCTGAACCTGTTTTAGGCTTGCGTGGACACAAGAATCTTCTGCAACCATTTGGGCCGTTTTATTTTCTGTCAAAGGGGCTAATCTTTCTTCTGGAATGAGAATGCTTTCAAGCTTTTTTGTTTTGGGAACGGTAAAGGTAAATCTATCACCAGGTTTTAATGTTTTGAGTTGTTCTGGCGTGAGCTGTTCTTTATTGCCGATGATGTAAGCGCCTTTCACATTGAAAGCAAAGCTATCATAACCAGCACCCCTATAGGTACCTGTGTAGGTTTCACCTTCTTTTGCAACCATAACAGGACGATCATTAACATTGCGCCCAAGTTCTTTCATGTTGCTCATGAATTCCTTTAAAAGAAGTATTTTATTGGGATTAGAGATATCTTCAAACAGATGTTGCATTGGTTCTAGATCACCATTTTCTGCTACAGCAACACTGGCGAGCATCATGCGTTCTTTTGTAACAAGTGAAAAATCAAGCTGATGCCCTGCGGCTTTGGCAAGATTTTCAAAAAAGACCCGTTGTGTACGTCCATTGCCTTCTCTAAAAGGATGAAGTTGGTTAAGGGCGTTAAATAAGCTTATTGCTTCAGCGTTAAATTTCTCACGCGTTAAGCCTTGCAAATTATCTTTTTCGGCAAGCGTTTGATCTAATTTTTGTAAACCGTCTTGGATTTCATCGCCGAGTGCAAAAGGATTTTCCCATCCTGTTCTTTTCATTTCGGGCATAGCGGCTATGGTGCCATCTTCAAATGTAAAGGGGAGATGGCGCAGATATCCAGCCCATTCAAAGGTATTTTTAAATAAGTGGTGATGTATAGAGCATAGATAGGAGCTATCAAACTTTTCTGGTACGGGGGATTCACGCAGATTAACCATTGCTTCTGCTGTATCATGTGAGCATTTCTCCAGAAAGGATTTTAAGTCTTTTATTCCATATTTATTTTTGAGTGTTGTGGTGTTTGGGTAGACATAATGATGGGGAGAAACTGTCTGTATATTTTTTGTCTTTGCTTTTGCTTTTGGCATCGCAGCTTCCTTATAATTTTACGTTGTCCATAAGAGTGTTAAATTCCTCGAGTGAAATATTCCCCTTTGCGTATTCTTCTAAAATTTTGAGTGTTGTAGGATGAAGCGCTATTCCCTCTATCGTATGGGTGCTGATGGCTGCTTCAACGGCTTCACGGCGTTTTTTTAATTCTTCCTCTGTCATCGATAAAAGATTTTCTCTATTTCTGTTTCGTTGGTTTTCATGCATTTTTTCTCTTATTTGCAATTGTTGCTTTAAAAGAGCCTTTGGCAACCGGTGTGATCTTCTTTTAGTCACCTCCAAAGATGTTTCGTTGTTTGAAGGGATCGTAATAAATTTCTGTGACCTTAAATTTTCCTTCAATCCGTTTGCATTGGATGATGATATCAATCATTGAAATCAACAGTCCTCGAATATCATCACGCTCTAAATCACCACCGCCTTCACTTTCTTTGACCAAAAGGGTCATCTGCTCAAAGGCTGCAAGTGCTGTTGATGCGTGAACCGTCGTAATGGAACCTGGATGGCCTGAATTGACATTGCGGATATAATAAAAGGCTGTACCATCTCGAAGTTCTTGCAAAAGAATACGATCAGGACGCATCCGTAAAGATGATTCAAGTAACTCTTTGGGCCCAACGGAGGCTAAGCCTTGTCCATCTTTTGAATAGAACATTGAGACATGGTTAGGGTGTGGTATCACCAATTCTTGCGTGTCTTCAATGGTGATAATACGCTCTTCTTGAGGGATTTTGGCGATTAATGCTTTTGATAATGTTGTTTTACCCGAACCGGTTTTTCCCGCAATTAAAATATTTTTCTGGCATTCTACAGCTTGATTTAAAAAAGAGACAAAGTCTTTATTACAGTAGGCATTGGCTAATTTATGCTCGATGATTTTGAGTTCATTAAAACGAGAATGATAGTCATTCAAAGGTGTGAAAGAGACCTGTTCACAGAGCGAGAAGAGGCCTTTCTTGGCGAGTTCTTCGAGAGAAAAACTCTGCGATGATGGTTTACGAATTGTCATACTAATCGTGTCTTTTTCGACAGCCGGCGGAATGACAATTTGAATGCGCTCATTGCCTGGTAGCGTTGCAGATAATATTGGGTTTTTGTCCGATATGTTTTGCTTGGAATAGGAGGCGACAACTTTCGCAATCCCCATAAGCTCATTAAAAGAGAGCCCCGGTGCTTCTATTGTTTTCCATCCATCAAATCCTTCAGTCATGACTTGATAGGGACGATTGATAACAATTTCAAAGAGTCTATCATCTTTCAAAAAAGCACTGATGGGTTCAAGTTTTGTGAGAACAATCGCAACGGTTTCATCGCTCATGGTATGTAAGTTTGAGTTCATTCTAAAGTTACCGCCGAATTTTTGTAAAAGTTTCTTGAAACAGCTCGATTGATAATCTGTTTTTTGTTTTCGATGACTTTCAATTTATAAACGCTGGAAAAATCTAAATCGCGGGCAACAAAGATATTCACCATTTCCCCTTGGTTTTTGGATAATGTTGGAGGAATATTGGCGTAATTTTCTACGAGAATGTTTGCGATGTTTTGTCCTGAAGAGATTGTTTCAGTTTCTTCTTTTTCCTGTTTTTTTGATAAACGTTTATTGGCATAGTGTGTTGCATCTTTTATTAGTGAGACAAGAAGCGCAGACCCAATCCTCTCGAGCCAATGGTTATCAATATCTCCATCCATACCAGAACGCCCTAAAGCATCCGTTGCCGGTGAAGCTAAAGATATAATGATACCATTGGGGGTTTTTGCTCTATTCCATAGTACAAAGAGACGTGTTTGGCCTTTTTTCAATCCGGCGCGATATTCACCAACAATTTGGGTGCCTTTATCAAGAAGCACAACACGACCATTGTCTGATAAGATATCTCTGGAGATGATACAACTGGCAAAACCTTGTTGATCACTGTTGATGGCTGTTTCTAAAATACAAGGAATAGAAGTTCCCATCGCGATGATGTAGTTTCGATTGCCAAGGGTTGAAGCACGAATACCTTCAAGCACTGTGGGTTTGAGAAGATGATTAAAACGTTGTGTCGTTTCATCAGGTTTGCTTTCAAGTTGGTGAGGCAAAGCACCATTATTTGTTTGTGAATCTATTTTGCCTTGTTGTGTACTTGCATAAGCTAATACAGGAGCACGTTGTGCTGCCTCCAGCAGTGAGTCATCAGAATTTAATTGATTGATGTTTGGTGTTGGTAGCTCGACTTTTGGTAATAGAGCGTTATTTCGTTGAGGCTGTTCAAAGGGGGGAGGGGTAGGCTTTGCAGGATGAAAAAGCTCTGTTTGTTTTATAACTTTTCCTTCTTTTGAAGATTCAATTGGTTGCTTTTTGTCTGTAACAAGTGTTGAATAGGCTAAATAAAGACAGACACTGAAAAGAATAATAAGAGCAATAGCTTTCCCCACATTGTTTTGTTGACTTTTCCCTTGAGCATTTTTTATTGTATCGCGATCATTAATGCTTTTTTCATCCACGGTGTTATTCATGGCTGCTTCCTAGGTTCACTTTACGTTGTACAGATGGTGATGTCGTACCTGTTTCAGGATTAATTCCTTTTGGTACGAACCTTTTGTTAAAGATGCACAATACTTCATTCCCACGTCGTAGCGTGAATTGTGCAGCTGTTGCATGAACAATAACCTTGTTGCCTTTAATCGATTTGGGAATAAGCGCTTCTTGCCCATCAGGCGATACAATGTAAATGGCAGGGATTTCAATGTTGCCTAAAAAGGTAAAGGTTGTTGTTTTCCCATTATCATAGACAGAAGCAGGTTCAATAAGAGATGAGCCTTGAGCTTCATAAGCCCAATTGCGTGGTCCAAAATCTTCATGGATATTTAAAATATCATTGACAAAGTTTTCTTCACGTTGTTTTTCTTTTTCTGCTTCGGCTAATTTCTTACGTAAGGCTTCATCTTCTGGATAACGAAACTTTACCAAGAAATACGTCTCATTGCCGGCTGAAACATCGCCTTCACGGACTTGTAGCTCGAATTGATAAGAGCGTTGTGTTCCATCTTGGCGGCTTGTGACAATTTGTAAATTTGTCACAGGCTGAACTTCACGTGGTTTGAGAAAAACAAAGTGTCCAGCCGGTGCAACTTGCCAAGCAACCGAATTTCCAATTCCTACATAGGTTACTTCTTCATCAACGGCAAATTCTAGTTGAACCGAAGAGCGAATGGAGCCAATGATTTGTACGACGTTGTAGGGGTCATAATTGACAAATCTGATGCGGTTATCTTTACGTGCACTGACAGGCGCTGTTTCCGCAAGTGAGAGAACTGTGTGCAAGCTGACAGTGATCGTAAAAATTAAAGAGATTGTTTGTAAAAGTCTGATCATTTTATCACCTCTGGATCAGATCTATATTCCGATACTTGAAAACCAAGAGGGTTGATAAGACGATCAGACGTTGAAATGTGTGCGTTCACGTAGGAAAAATTTAAGATTGAAATCCAATGGGAAATATTTTCTTTTTCATTCAAGTCTCTGATCGTTTTATAGTAACGAACTTGGATAAGATCTTTACTTATAAAAGAGATTGATTTGATTGTGATCGTAGCAATCATGTTATGATAAATGTTTTGCGGACTTTCTGGATTATTGCCTGCGTACCATTTTGCAAAACGGTTTTGTTCTTTTGGAGAAGATAAAAGAGAGACTAAGCGAAAATTGTTTTCTGCTTCTGATGCTTGAAAACCTTCACGAGCGCGAACGTATTGGCTGGCAAAATAACGCGTTATCGCTTCATCATAGTCGTTAGGGGATTCTTTTAGGGCGCTTATAGTATCAATAATGCCTGTTGAGTTATCAACGCGGATAACAAAAGGCTCTACTGTTTTCAAAGGCGTCAAAGCTGCGACAGCTAAAGCCAGCGCAATTGTCATCAATCCAAAAAGCACTGTTAAAGCCATGGAGATTTTCATCCGCACACGCATGCTATGCATGCGATCAATGTCAAATGAGCGCGCTTCTTTTATATATTCTTCAAGGGCATCACTTTTCACGCATAACCTCCACAGTTTTATCAGATCGTGCTTCATGAATAACCGGCTTTAATAAAGCTGAATTGGCTGTTACTTTTTCACTTTCCAAAGTATTGAGAATGATGGGAGTGGTAACAGGCTTTACGCTCTTTTCTGGGTAGACAATGTTTTTATTGTCCCAATTCCACTTATCTTTATTTAAAGCGCGTGTATGTTTGCCATTACAGCGTGGTGGTTTTTTAGGGCCACTCAAAGAGGCACAACCAGTAAGAGCGATTGTTAGGACCATAACAAAAGTTATTTTTCGTTTCATTTTTTGAACTCACAAATATCTTGGAATACAATGCATGAGAGCCTTTGTTCTGAACATTTTTACAAGTTTATGTGATGCAAGATTTTGATTGGTTTTGTTGTTAGACCCAAGATGTTAGATCTTATCTGAAACAGGATCATGGCGTGTGCGCCAAAGGGCGCACACAAGGCAAAAACAAAAATGCTTATTCTTTTAAAAAGGTGCTTTATCTTAAAATCGACCACGACCGCCTCCGGATTTACCTGCTTTTGCTGCCGCCCCTGCCGCACTTCTAACAGCGTTACCGGCAGCTCCTGAGATTTGTGAAGTGGCACTTTTTACTGCATTGCCACTCGCTCTTGCACCATTGGAAAGCATTGTAAAAATCTGTCCTCCTGAAGAGACACCAGCGTTAAAGTATGGTCCGCCAGAGGCCAGCGCTGTTGCAATACCAGGAAGCGCACGGAAGATAATAACTCCTATGATCGAAATGACGATGACAGGGGGAAAAAGAACATAAATTGATTCATATGAAACTTTGAGAACCTGTAGGATAACTTGACATATAATGGTTCCAAGCATGATTACGAGAACTTGTAAAATGGTAAAATTGATCAAAGTTGTAATCCATGCATCGGAGTATTTTCGCGTTGCATTGAACAAATACAAACTAATGAATAGAGGCCCAAGACCTATAATCATGACGAGTGCAACTTGTGCAAACATTTGCACAATAAAACCACCTATACAAAAAAGAATAACCGCGAGAAGCATGATAGAACCAAGAAGACCCACAATGATCTTTTCAAAAAACCAAGCATTGTATAAGACTTCTTGATAACGCGAACTTGCCTTTAACAAAATATAATCAAAAACATTGGAGCTTGCAGGATTACTGTTAAGCGCATTCCCAATAGCATTGGATAAATCATTGAAGAAAATATCCTTGACATAAGTATTAAATGTATCCGCATTTGTTGCCATTGTTGTAACAACAACGATTTTAACAACATTATTGAGAAGACTATGCATGGAAAGCGCAACGCGACCTGTCATAACATTATAGCCATAAAGAAAGATAAAAATGATTGCGGCGAGATTTAAGGGTGCTGAAATAGCAGAAGACAGCCCACTCACCGTCGTGTCCATCACATTATCAAGGGGTTTTAAAATATACCCAGAAACGCTTTCAAAGGGAGAAAAACTAAAGTCTGACATTTGTACTTGTACTTTCAAGTTTTTCTTTTAATTTCTTTTCTTTTTCTTTTAATTGTGCCTCAAGATATTTATGCTTTTTTTGTTCCTTTTCTTCACGTAGCTCATCTTTTGTTTTCGTATCTCTTGCTTGAATCATATCAAGAGACTGAAGTTTTAAAGAACTTACTTGAAGACCGGCTTGAAGAAGAGAAAGCTTTACTTGAAGATCTTGCCGAAGAGCTTGCAATTCTTCTGGTTTTGTTTCTGGTTTTGATTTAATATTTTCAAGTTGTTGACTTATGTCTTTGATTTTTTTTGCAGTTTCAGTTGCGCTTTTATAAATGTTTTCAGCTGTTTCTGATTTTGCAGCATCTAATTTTTGTGTGTTCTCGAGTGCTTGTTTATAATATTCATCCACATCAGGTGTTGTTTGCGCTATTGCATGAGAAATAAAAGAAAAAGATAACAGTGTAACTAAGCCATATTTTTTCATTGATTTTTTCTCCTTTGATAAAATATGGGCAGCCATTTGTCAGGGGCAGCTCCATATTCGTTGATAATTTCATTCATGAGTTCAATGTTTTTTGTTGTGCCGCTTAAAACGGCGATCTCATCATTCATTCCACGTAAGTTAAGTTCTGCAACGACGGAACTTTGTCCTTGTTTGATGAGAAAACGACGGGATTCTCTGCTTAACTCTGACTGTATCAGTTCAAATTCACGCTCAGTAAGTTTGAAAGCTTCGACATAATCATTGTAATTTGCTTTTTGATTTGGAAAAAATATTTGGGTGGGGCATTGCTCAATGATTGTGTGCGCGATTGTTGAGTTCAAAGCATCTTTAGGACTTTGTGTTGCAAAGAGCATCATGCCATTTTGTTTACGAATTGTTTTTAGCCGATCTTGCGCAAAAGCTTTAAATGAATCATCTTCTAAAGCTTTCCAGAATTCATCAACGACGATAATGATGCGCCGCCCATCAATCAGATCAAGAATGCGGTGAAAGAGATACATCATTAAGGGGCGCCGAATTTCTTCATTATCTAAGAAATCGGTCATGTCATAGCCAATGAACTGCGCATTTAAATTGAGATCATCTTGGTCATTATCAAAAACCCATCCTAAATCATTGCCTCTAATCCAGCGTTGCAGCCGTATGGCAATTCCTTCTTTGGATGTGTTGTCAAAAAACAGTTGAAGGGCACCAAGAGAGCGCTGGGTTGGGGGTAAGTTTTCTAAGGAATCGATGGCTTTGGCGATATCTTGTCGCTCTTCTTCTGTTACGATTTGCCCTTCAGCGGTCACTAGCTTTAAGATCCAATTACGAAGAAAGATTTTATTTTTTTCGGTGTATTCCATGCCCTTTAAGGGAGCAATACCCGTGGGCTGCCCATTTTTTAAAGGTTTGTATTTCCCTCCTCCAGCCCGTACAAAAATCTCTGCTCCTTGATCTTTATCAAAAAAAACCATAGTTGGATTGTGTTTTTGTAATTGTGCAAGAAGAAAATTAACAATCACTGTTTTACCAGATCCTGATGGACCACAAACAAATGTGTTTCCAAGATCGCCATAATGAAAATTAAAATAGTAAGGTGAACCAGCCTGTGTTTTTAGCAATGCGACAGCAGCTCCCCAAACATTATCGTTCAGTTTGCCAACAGGGAAAGAATGGAAGGGCGATAAAGCGGCAAAATTTCTGCTGGTAATGGCGCCTGAACGCGCACGATAGCTAAAGTTTCCAGGAAGCTGTGCCCACCATGCTGCTTCCAATCCTAAATCTTCTCTGGCAATCACGGCTCCCCCATTGGTTAAATGGGAACGTGCTTTTGATAAGTTTTCAGACAATATTTTGGGATGATCAGCAAAAACAGCTAAAGAAATGTGGTGTTCTCCCAAAACAAAACGATTTGATTCTAAATCATCTAGCGCTTCATCCAGTGCATCGATTTGTGAGCTAGCACGGTCAGCTGCATTGATCATTTGATTTTGTTTGCGGCTCATAATCGCACTGGCGGCTGCCTTACTTTTAAAGACAAAGGATTGTGTTAAGATGAATTCAAATGGCACCGTAAGCAGACCATCAGTCATACCTGGGCGTGTTTTAGAAGGATACTCTTTCCATCCAAACATGCCCACAAAGCGTTCATTGCTTTCATGGCGAATTTCGATAATTTCTTTCCCAAAAATAACACGATCCGAGTAAATTGTTGAAGCAATAGTTCCAAATGTGAGAGGAATACGCTCACGTCTTCCCCCCACTAGCTGGTGGAGAAATTCACTTTGTTCGGCAAATAAAAGTCCTTCATGTTCATAGATGGATAGCAGACGGACTTCATATTCTTCCAAACCTTGCATAAGATCTTGACTTAACTCTTCGAGTTTACGAATAGCTTCCTCATCGGGCTCAGATTGTGTTTTCTTGGCTTTGCTCAAGCGCTGAAAAAATGAAACCAGCTTTTCTGTTTTATCCGCGGCCGGATTCCAAAGCAGTGAAATAAATAGATCATTTCTATACAGTTCTTGCGAAACCATTTTCTTTTTATATTTTTCATCTAATGTTGTTGCAAAAGATGAAAGAAAATGACCTTCTGGGTATATCGTTTCACGGCGGCGGATGATGTGAGAATATAAAGCAAGCCGTTCGTCTGCGATATTTTTTAAAAGGGTGTTTAATTGGTTGTGTAAAGAATTTAATTGATCAATATCCGCAGTGTCAAAATTTATACCCTCAACAGCCATCACAACCATTAAACATCGTGAATTTAAAGCAACGACATGTTGGTTGATGTAGCGTATATAGGGAATATATTCTTCAGGCAAAGTTTCCCGTTTCATTATTGACATCTGTTTCACCAATTTCGTTCCTTCAGCTTAGTTCCTTATAGGTGCGGATAAGGCGTAAAGGGGAGGTAGAACCTCCTCCCCATCGGTTGAGGTTTTTTTGTTTTCCTCGGGTATTGAGCCATGCAAACAATACGCGAAATTGATTGTGATCGTACTTTGTCACTTCTCGCAAAATAAAGTGCATCCCAATCCCAAGACCAAAAATGGTAAAATCACTGGTCAAAATGAAAAGAATGGATGTCGCCATGACATTGAGCGCCATCGCTTCCATTGTAACACCAGCAAACATGGCTGGGCGCGTACAGGCAAGGAAAAGAGTATCTTCGTTCATTTATGTTGTGCCCGCTAATTTACCGACAAGAGCAGGGGCACCAAAAACAATAGCAATCCCCAGAACACAGTAAGCTGCTTTGCGTAAATCAATAAAGCCGTACATCCAGCCAATCCCCACAGCAGCAACACATATAATTGCAATAAGCTTTGCCGTTGGACCCGTCATCATTGTGACAATGTTGCCTAAAACACCATCAAGATTTCCCAGACCACCTCCACCAGTAGTAGAAGAAGCATAAGAAAGATCAGATACAAAAACTGCCGTAAAAAGCAGCATGGTCACGATAAAAATGATGTTTTGGAATCTATTATCTGTCATTTTACCTCTCTTTAACAAATAATATTTGTTCATATGTCGACATTCCATTGCCTCTAACAAACTGGAGAGTGCTGTCATTTGATGACAGTTTAATTCTTCTCGTTTGTTTGTTTTTAAAGCCTTGATCGTGGATCTGTTCACTCTCAAGCTCTTCTTCGTAAAGAGACAGAAGTCTTTTCAAATTGAGATTGTGTTACATGAAAATGGCAATTTTAAGTTGTGTATATTGGTAAAAATAACAATATTAAAATAATGAAAGAAAGAATATCATTCTTTACAAAATGTAGTTAATCTGCAACACTTATATTTGGATTTTTTCTTTAAAAACAAGGGGATTGCTGATCAATAATCTGACATGATAGGAAAAAAACGAATTTTTTGAGCGAGCGTGTTAAGAGATGCTATTTAAATTGATTGTTATTATTTACATTATGGGGGCTACGGTGTGGGGATTAAGCCAATATAAAGATAAAATGGATTTCAGCATTCTTAAAACATTTGAGATGCAAGATATCCAAGATATTGTCGATCTCTATCGAGAAGAAAAAAAGTTGGGTAAATCTATCACCAAACAGCAATTAGAAAAAAATGAACCAGCTCTCGATTTGCAGAAGAGTGTTTCATTAAATGATGTTGCAAATAATGCTGTTGTTTTTCATGGTAAGGCTTCTGTTACAAGTGGGGTTACATTTAAATTACTGACGCCTGCTGCACAATCTTGGCGCTCACATATCTCCCGTGATATTCATCTTTATGGTGTGGACACATGTGCACCCCGTCAAAAAGCAAGATTAAATGATCAAGAATGGCCCTGTGGTGCGGTTACAACGGCTTGGCTTGTCACCAAAACACTTGGGCAGGATTTATCCTGTAAACAGGCTTTGATGCACAATGGTGTTTATTATGCGCAATGTTTTGTTCAAGGGGTTGATTTAGCTGAGGAAGGTCTTAAAGAAGGTATGTTGGTACTCTCAAAAGAGGGGAAAAATCCTATTCCAGCCCAGTATCATCATGCGGAAGAAAAAGCACGTGGCAACAAGATTGGTCTTTGGTCGAGTGATTTCACTGAACCTTTAAAATGGCGGCGAGATAATGGATCCTATAACCCCTTTGCTAGTCCATGATTGGTTTTAACGAACATATTTACTTAAATTTTTATAGAGAAAACTTTATCAATAAAATTGTACCAAATCGTAGAGCAAATTTGAATAAACGGTGAGATTATTTTCGTTTAGGAAGTAAATGGATGGTAATTCCCTTTTCAAGGCAGGGTTGCTTTCAAAATCGCTTCTCTATTTTTACTTATGTGTTTTATAAAAGCAGGAAAATGTCATTGTTGGTGGCAAAGCATTTTTGAGTATTTGTGTTTGAAGGAGAAAGTGAGGCGATAAAAAACGCTCAAGAAACGGATTTCTAGAGCGGTGTTGATAAAAGTAAAAAATAAACAGACCCAAAAATGGTGTAACGTTTGATATAATGGATAAAATCTTTCACAATGCCTTAAAAGAATTCATAGCAAAAGTTTTTTCATCAGAATTTTGTCTTCAGGATTAAATCACGTTTTTTACTTCTTTAAAAGTGATCAATCTGTTGCATTCCTTGAAAAGCTTTCATAATTATCTGCTTTTAAATTCAGACTTCCAAATGATGGATGGATTTCAAATAGACTCTACATGAAGAAATCTTCGTAAAATGATTTGCATTGCTGATTGTTTTCTATATATCACAAAACGTTTCTATTTAGGCCTCGATGGAGGAACAATAATCAACATACAAATAGGTAAAAAGAGCTCATACTTTTTTGTTATGGCTGCATAGTCCATTGATCGTGAGATTTAAGTATTATAATGCTCATAGGCTTTCTATAGGGCTAGGGGCGATGCCTATTGCAATGTAACTATTTGAAATCAGTTGGACAAAAGCATTAATGCGTCTTCTGATTTCGTCATTTGTGTTCAGTTTTTGCCCTTTCCCTTCTTATTGCGTTTTAATGTCAAACTCATACGATAGCTATTGTGAGCTCTTCTTTGCGTTATTTTACTCAGAGTATTCACTTTGAAAGTAAGCAAGTGATAGTGAGGCTGTATTCTCATACAGAAATTCAACCCTCATTTGGGGAGATGATATTAACAGATAAGGTATTTAAAGAGGGATAAAATGAAAAAAAATTATTTTATTATGCATGACTCTATTATTCGTTTTGGGGTGTGAAAAAAAACTATAGCGTAGAAGATTTAAAAAAAGATGCAAAATTAAGAGAAGAATGGGGAACGAAGTGTTTTCTTTCAGGACAATTTGTTAAGGAATCTAAAAACTGTCAAAATGTCTTACAAGCAGATACTGAAATGGTTTTCTCGTAAAGCTTGATGTTACAGACCGTGGTCATGCATCTCAACAGTAAAGTGTGATATAAAAATTCTAAAATAAAGAAGTTATGGCTCAACGAATGCTCGCTTCTTCAATTGTTATAGCGGAATTTTTTATCATTTTTCATCTTTCAGATGAGCTCCCCAAATCATATTCGCAATCTTATTGTTTGTTTCAACTTTATCAGATTGAGGATTATAATCATGAGAGAATTGGATAGCATTGTCTTATAGAAATATCTCTCAAGGTATCCAAGCCTATTTTGCGACGCTGTTCGTAAAGGGTATAAGGGTAAATCCATTGAGCACCTCCATCTTTACACTTCATAACGGAGTAAGCCTTGCACCATCACACAGTTTGTCAGCTTGTGGGTGTTGCTTACAGCTCTTGGTAATTGAGACGGTTCGTTTGAGGCATTTTTAATTCTTACTTAATAGTTTTTATCCATACGCCTCTTCCCACTTGTAACCTGCAAGAGATATAGTTTTGGTTGATTCAACATGGAACAAGTCTGAAATGAAAGAATCTTACGATATTCTGGATTCTCATTCAACATGTAAAACAATAAATTGTCTTTATAAATCAATGTTTTGCCTTATGATAGAGTTGGTGTAGCATTGAGATTTTAGAGGGAAAATATGCCTTTAAGACTTTATAACAGATACTAAGTCTTTAATAGCAGGTATATTAAATGTACATCATTTAAAATAAATAGAGCGTCCATAGCGAAAAGGGGGCCACTCTTTAAATACAGATAAATACTTATTCTGTTGTGCTGTAAAACGCTATTGTTTGCGGGTGTGGTGATATAAGACATAAAACTTTATACATGGGGTGTTTTGATAAGAGAGTGTGATGAATATTCAAGGGAGGGCTTGTTTATATAATTTTGTGAAAGGAACCATATGAAATGGGAAGCTGAGAAGGAGCTATTTTTGAAAAGGCGGATCGTTTATCAACCGGTTTGAGGAGGGGGGCATCCTTTTGGGGTGTGGGGAGAAAGACAAGAATAGGGTGTGTAGCACTTTATAGCTATGCTTTTAAAGCGTTTTAATTTTGATCACAAATTAAGTTTAAAATCGCTTTCTGCTTGACAGATGTGAGGACTCTAAAACTTTTTAAAAGCAAATATTCCTCTTTGCTCGAGGCGATTTCATCATAATGGTACGGGGTGTTGTCTTTTTTGATGATATCAGTGTAAAAAAAGGCAAGTGGAACATTCAAAATATCGGAAATTTCCTTTAAACGTCCTGCGCTCACGCGATTTAAGCCTTTTTCATATTTCTGGATTTGTTGGAAAGTGACACCTAAATGATGCCCTAATGTTTTTTGAGACATTTTTAGCACTTTTCGCCTAAAGCGAACTTTTTTGCCTACAAAAAGATCAATATTAAGATTTTGAGCTTGCATTTTCCCCCTCCAGGCGCGAGCGCCCTCGCATTGGTATTCCGGGAGCTTGAAAACACTGAACCCTAGTCAGCATTTTGCTTTTAGTGCTTGGAGCACCTGGACATAGCAAAATCTCCCGGAATTCCGGGATACCCACATAGTGGGTTTATTTTTACGCTAGGGTTTCGGGTTTTCAAGACCCCTTTTGATCGTTGCGTATGCGATCAAAACATTTTTCGATTCATAAAGTAATTTTAGGAGATTGGCAATAAAAATAGTTTTTCTTGAGACGGATAGATTTTTTAAAATAGGAGGTTGTTTGCCTTTCAAAGTTTTAAGGTTTGCTTACTCAACTCATGACATCAGATATGCATTTTACGAAGGTAAAGCTTGGTTTTTAAGCTCAAGTCACCGCTTACGGTGCTGTCCTTAACCAATAATCAAAATGACTTGTTTTGATGCGTCTGAGATATCATGATGATAGGGGAAAGCTTTTATGAGTAAAGAGCCCTCATGCAAAATAAACTCAAAACATTATAGATCTGATTGTTGTATATTCACATGTTTGTTTTAGAAGATATTTCTCAATGTTAGCGCCTATTTTACAATGGCGCTTCGTAAAGTATATAGCGTAAAAGCCTCTATGAATGGGATAAAAGCTATATTGCTATCTTTACTGAAAAAAAGATGCTCGGACGGCATATACTCTCTGCCAGTTCAAAATATTACGACAGTTTTTGCCTTTGAAAGGGAGCCTAAGAGCTATTTTTTCTTTCTTCACGTGTTTTTATCTGTACGCTCTCTGCTTATAATATGTAAGTCAATAGTTTTGATTGATTCAATATAAACAAATTTGAAATGAGAAAATATATTGGGCTTTCTCATGATGCATGTTTTTAAGAGGGGGATACGTTTATTTTCTCAGTGAAGAATTTGAGTATTTTAGATAAAAAACTCTATCAACGTCGTTGTTGTTAGAATTAAAATTTTTATGAGAAAAATAGCATTGGGGAATGATAAGCTTTTGCTATCAAGCATTTTAGAATTTTGCACAACTTAATGATAACTTAGTTATTTTATCATTTCTTATGATCTCTATAGACGATAAAAAGTTGGGATATGGTTTGAGAAAGCAGATGACACAAGTATTATCTTTCGGTAAGTAGTTTTGAAGTAAAAGACAGCTTTAAATGACAAATAGAGATAGGTGCACCATGAATGAACTTACCCATATTGAGACTATTATAGCGCATTATGATGCTGTTTTTTGTGATGTGTGGGGTGTTGTGCATAACGGTGTACATGCATTTGAACCAGCGTTGAAGGCGTTGTATAAAATCCGACAAATGGGAAAAACTGTCATTTTATTAACCAATTCTCCTCGGCTACGGGAAGATGTTGCTGCTCAATTACAAAGCATGAATGTTCATAGCGACTATTATGATGCCATTATCACTTCAGGGGATGTAACGCGCGATCTCATTCAGACTGCTCCACGTAAAGTTTTTTTCATTGGTTCACAACGTGATTTGGTGCTGTTTGAAGGGTTAGAGTGTGAATTTGTTGAAGAATGGGAGGCTTCTGTTGTCGTCTGTAGCGGTTTTCTTGAAGATTTTGACGAAGAACCCTCTGCTTATGAGGAGATGTTTCGTCGTATACGGTCGCGGAATTTACCTTTTATTTGTGCGAACCCAGATGTGATTGTCCATTATGGAAATAAAGAATTTTGGTGCGCTGGTGCATTGGCTCGTCTTTATCAACAATTAGGGGGGGAAGTGCGCATTGCTGGAAAACCTCACGCGCCTATTTATGAATGTGCCTTTGAAAAACTTCAAAAAATACGGGGAACGGTAGAAAAAAGTCAAGTTTTAGCTATTGGTGATGGTCTTTTAACGGATATTAAGGGGGCGGCTCACTTTGGTCTTGATGCCCTTTATATTATGGGGGGGATTCATCATTATGATTATACGCAAAAGGGTGTGGTTGATAAGCAAGCTTTGCATTCTTTTCTTGAACATCATGGTTATAAACCACAAGCAATCATGTGGGCACTTCAGTAATGACTAATTTTTTGCGTCTTCAGGGAATTCATATGTTTCCCTCGGCTTGGCGGGGAGCAGTGTTGGCACTTGGAAATTTTGATGGTGTTCATTGTGGGCATCAGGTGGTGTTGCAAAAAGCACTTGATTTCGCGCGTATAAAAAAGAAATCATCTGTTGTTTTAACTTTTGAACCCCATCCAAGAAGTTTTTTTCAACATTCAGCTCCTGTCTATCGTTTGACAGAGGCAGCTGAAAAAGCTGAAATTTTTAAAACCCTTGGTTTTGACGGCGTGATTGAACAGCCCTTTGATGCACAGTTTGCCGCTCTTTCAGCGGACGAATTTATTAAGTCGTTTTTAAAGGAAGTTTTTGATGTTTCAGTTGTGGTGACAGGCGAAAATTTTCAATTTGGTCATCAGAAAAGCGGAAATGTACATCTTCTTTGCCAAAGGGGAGAGAAATATGGATTTGAGGTTGTGCAAGTTTCTTGCGTTTCTCGTCCTCAAGAGTCACAATCTTTGATCATTTCCTCGAGTTTTATTCGGCAACTTCTCTCACAAGGGGAAGTGGACAAAGCAGCCCATTTGTTAGGGTATCACTATCGGATACGCTCCAATATTATTCAAGGTGAAAAACTTGGACGTCTTTTGGGATTTCCTACCGCTAATCAAATGTTGCCTCCCCAAGTTCGTTTGGCTCATGGTGTTTATGCGGTACGTTTGCGTCGTGCGAACGGTGTTTTGTATGATGGTGTTGCAAGCTTTGGTTGTCGTCCAACGGTTGTTAAGGATGGGGCGCCCCTTTTGGAAACCTATTTGTTTGACTTTAACGACGACCTTTATGGGGAAAGCTGTACCGTTTCTTTTTTCCAGTTTTTGCGAGGACAAGAAAAATTTGATGGACTTGAACCTTTGATTGCGCAAATGCATCGTGATGAAAAGAAAGCAAAAGAAATTTTAAAGACAGTACAACCATTATCAACGTTGGATAGGCTGCTTACTTTTAAAAATATGTCCTAAACTGATCTGAAAAAGAGAGAAGAGCCGTAAAAATAGCACTTAAAGTGATTATAATCACAAAGATATATTCCAAAACATCGTGGAATATATGTTTTTTCCGTTGTTGAGAGGGAGAATCGAATATCTGAAGATCTGATTTTGGCATCATTTTTTTCAAAGTTAACTTTATGGTTTTTGTTGTCATTCAAAACTTTACTGCTTGTTTCTTTCTGATACGTTAAAACTCATCATAAAAGATGCAGTAAAGAATAAGCAACCAGCCTATTTAGCAATAATAGACGTGAAGAGGGAGAAAGGCTGTTTTTAAAATTTCTTGCGATTTTAAGCTTATAGTTTGATAAAATTTAATTGATGACTTTTTTTATTTTAAAAGTTTATTGTTTCTTCTTTCTAATTTTTTTTATTATGTCATTTATGCCGTATCATCGTTTATGATGAGAGTTGGTTCGTGTAACCTTACGCATGTGATATTTTGTATTATGTAATGAATATTTTTAAAAAAGGTTTATTTGTCAAGTCTCGTGAAGAAGATCAGTGGTTAGCAGCAGTTTTTGTGCTAACCAATCACGTAAAAGAGAATGAAGCTGCTGGAAGATGCTTTAAGTCTCCTTTCTCTTGTATATTGTGATGGGGAATGCATATTAAGGAGACTGTGCGATTGATTGCAGATAAAAAGAAATCATTGCAAGAAAGCAGGTGTATTGTTTCAAAATTTCTAATGCTTTTGATGGATAAAGGCACAATTTTGTTGTCGTAACACGTCAATCTTTCAGATTTTCAAGTTAAAAACTATCCATATATTTCCTTTGTCTTTCACAAATGTAACGCCTATAATGAAAAGGAAAGACAGTCTTGTAAGGATATGAAAACACAAAGCCAATAATGTTTTGTTGTTTTTTGATAGAAATATTGGATAAAAGTTGGGACATCTTTCCAATCTATGTTCGCTCTATTCGTGACTGTATCGTATTGTTTTTCTCATAAAACTTTTGCTTTAGTGTTCCTCAACGCGAGCAGTATGTTTGAGACGAAGATTAAAGCGCTTTAATGCTCTCTCTGCTGTTACAGCTTTTGTATACTAGATGAGGAGAGCCCTATTGCATTATCCATTTGCGTAATCTCTGAAACCGGTTTACAGCCTTATTGGGGAAAAATATGAAGTTATAAAGGAGAAAATCAGTCCAGATGACAGTCTTTTTTACATTCGGGTTTGCCACTTTCAAAAGGGTCCAGAGCAATATCTCTTAAATCATGAAAATAACAGTTTCAGGTTGTTCTTGTTCTTTGAATAGGATATCACGCCCTACAGGTAAAATAAAATGCTGGAATATCCTTGTGTTGCTAATTTATGCACTTCTTTTAAAGAAATATCTTTCAACGCTTCCCATATTCATTTTCATGATGACATTCATGAATGGTATCTTGAAAGCTTCGTTGAGGGCTATCATCTTTATGCCTAATAAAAGAGCAATCCGACACCATCCGTTATATTGACAAGCCTTTAGTGTTGTACAGTCTAGGCTATTTGAGAGCGCTTATGAGAGTTTTTTCTTAACTCGTTTTATTTCACACGAACACTTCCTGCTTGTGACATGCAAGAAACACGCTTTTGATTGCTTCACTATAAATAGGCTTGAGAGAATCTTACGGTATTAGGATTTATCATTCAACGTGCAAAATAATTAATTGTTATAAATCAATATGTTGTAGTTAACCATAGATTATGGCTTACGACTTTTTTTATAAAATACTCTGCACGCCTTTTATTCGGAATATAGGGTTTTCTTAGTGGTTTTACTGTCATTTTAGGTGTCTGTGGCGTACGAATGAGTTCGTATTGGTAAAGGAAGAGAAAAAGAAGGTGGAGCAGTGATAAAAAGTGAGGTGAAAATAATTTTCTTTGATCATCATATGAATTTTCATGCATTTTTATGGCTTCGGGTGTGCATGCTTGTTGTATATTGAGGAGCAAAGCTTGCTCATAGAGTTTTATGAAATGTGAAGCCTGAGTGGAAAGGTGCAAGACAAAGATTATTGACTGATTATTTTTTTACAGATCGATGTATATTTAAGAATCTTCGTCTTTTAAGGCGAGGCGGAAGTGTGCAACCCCTCTGTTTAAAGACGCGCTAAACGATAAAGATGCAGCGAGCGTGATCCGTGATGACAATAGGCAAGAAGAGGCAGAGAGGCTGTTTTTAAAATTGTTTGCATGGCTTCAACAGCTGACTTTTCTATAGTTGGAGGAGAAATGGGAATGTGATAGGCTTTTATGCCATATTCATTTGCGACCGTTTTAATGCTAGAAAAGTCAGGTTGATGGAGCTCTTCGTGATCGGGGCGGTTACAGATAATTGTTTTAAAACCAGCTTGTGCCAATGTTTTGATATTTTCTATGCTAAGTTGGGCGCTGATAAAAATATCAGGTTCAATTTGTTGTAAATTCATTTTTATTTATTCTCAATTGCACGATCTTCACGATACCCTCTGGTCTAATATATAGAAAGAACATAATGAAGGTAAGTTTTTCACTGGCATCTTAACAAAAATATTCTTTTTGTCGAGAAGATCTATTTGGGAAAAATGAGCTGTAAGATGCAAAATATCTCATTCCGCAACATGTTCGTTATGCGATCTTATAAAAGACGGATGTTTGGTCTTTATGGATAATCTATAGTGTTTACTCAGCATAGACATTTCATTGTGTTGTTTGTTTACGCGCTTGCTAGAGGTACCCTTATTTCTCTTAAGCCCATTTTACTCTGTCGAGCGTCAAAGAGTATAAAATTCATGGATCACCACCCTTTTTACGCTTATGAAGAAGGAAGTCGGTACCATTGTTATATTTGCCAACCTCCAATATTGTAATAGTTCTTGGTACTTGGAGATTCTGCATAAGAAGCATTTTAAATCCTTTCTTGTACAGTTTTTACCCACACGCCAGCCCTGATTGTACGTACAAGAGATATGATTTTGATTAATTTAATATAAGAGGCATGAAATGAGAGAATCTTCCTGATTTCGGCTCTCTCATTCAACGTGCAAAACAATGAATTCTCCTTATAGTTTGTTGTATATTCAGAGTGGAGCTTGTTTGTAGAGTTGCATTAAGTGGATTGCATGAAGGGAGAATCCCAAAAGGCCGGTGCAAAATAAGAAGCTGGATCATTTACAGCGCATTGTTTACAGATCGACATGGATTTAAGAAACTTCGTTTTAGGGTGGGGGGGAAGAAGAGCATGCCTCTTTTAAATTTATTTTGTTATTTTCAAGAATATCATCTTCATAATGTTTTGCTCATGTTAAAGAATATTATAAAAAATTGCGGGCTATTGTTATTTATCCTGAAAATGGGAGAAATGGTTATTTTGCACGTATTGGATGCTTGTTTCTTTTATTACTTTCAGTATAATCGTAAAAACGATAATACTGAAAGGCGTAATGGATGATCATTGGACTTTTGAATCAAAAGGGAGGTGTCGGAAAAACGACGTTGAGTGTTAATCTTGCTGCCAGTTTTGCACGTACTGGTACACGGGTATTGCTTATTGATGTTGACCCACAGGGAAGCGCATTGGATTGGGCTGCTGTACGTGAAGATGCTCCTTTGTTTTCAGTTATTGGTTTACCGCGTGCAACGGTTCACAAAGAGATTACACAGATTGGTCATGGTTATGATCATATTATTATCGATGGTCCTCCGCGTGTGACGGATCTTGCTCGTAGTGCTCTTATGGCTTCGGATTTGGTGCTTATCCCTGTTTTGCCTAGTCCCTATGATATTTGGGCAGCGGATGGAATTGTAAAGCTGATTGATGAAGCACGCGTTTATAAAGAGAATCTCAAATCTGCTTTTGTTATTAATCGTAAAATCGTCAATACAGCGATAGGGCGCGATGTGAACGAAGCTCTTGGCATATACCCTGTGCATGTTCTTTCTTCTAGTGTTGCGCAGCGCGTGATTTTTGCAGAAGCAGCAGCACAGGGGAAGGCCGTTTATGAAGTTGATAAGCAAGGACCCGCAGCGGCAGAGATTGAAGCGGTTGCAGCGGAAATCAAGGAGTTAGCACGATGAGTAAAAAAATTAAAATTGGCACAAAACCAACCAATAAATCAATTCCTTTAACAGCGGATGCATGGATAGGAAGCCACAAAGGGAGCATGAGTGGAGGTATGAAGCGCCTCACGATTGATATACCAGAAAGTTTGCATCGGTTGATTAAGGTCAGTTGTGCAAGTCGTGGAACTAAAATAGCTGATGAGGTCCGCGAATTGCTTTCACAAAAATACGGAAAAGTGTAAAAAATGATACGATAATTTCATTGGTTTGAGTTCTTTTTCTAGAGATGATATCGATTGTTTTTATACGAAGTTAATAATAAAAGTGCTCTTCTTTTTTCACGATGGTTGCTTCATTCAAGTTGTTTTTCATAAGGTTCTGTATCATCGCATGAAAGAGCTATGAGTTTGCGAAAAATTCTCCGTTTCAAACTTTTCCCTATAAATGTGATAATCATCATACTACTTGTGATCTTATCCGCTAGATGAGTAGATAAGTTTATTCTTCCATAAAAATTATCTTGATAATGATTTTAAACATCAGGTTATTTTTGTTTATTGTACTTAATACATGCGTCAATAATGTAATTAAGAGTAGCGTTGATTATTTTTTTCTGTTATGCAGTAATCCGTTTTATTAAATTATATTCATGTTTATAAGGGGGGGATAAAAATAAGTAAAATTTACTGATATTGACGCGCTATAATTATTTCCTAATAAACAAAAGAATTCATTGAGCATATTATAGACAATATTTCTTACATTTATATGATTTTATAGTCTTAAATAGTTAATGCCAGCTGTAATGGTACGCAAGGCAATAGGCTTTTTTCTTCAATTGGAATGTATAAGATTGCTTTTTTAGCATTTCTATTGGCTTTTAAAAAGTGCAGGGGACTTAAAGCTTTCTTTCTTTTCCGGTGGTTTAGAAATGATAAGAGCGCAATTAGTTGACTAAAAGCTGTATTCTTTCGTTTGCAGGGAATTTGCAATGGGTATAGGCATGACGAATTTGGGGTAAGAAATCGTGCTGCTTCTCGTTACCAAGAGGTTCTTGAAGGAAAAGAAATGATTAAAATGCTTTTTGAGAATGTCAAGATATCAGAATTTTTGCTGAAGTTTTAACACTTCAAATACAAAGAGCTGCCGTGCAGATAATGTTACAAATGCAAGTCTGATAAATGAAAGCGGCTCTCATGATTTAACATGTTTGCGTTGAAAATGTGCGTATTTGCAAAGGAAAATTAGACGCAAGGTCACAATATAGGAGGGGATGTGAACCCAAAGATATTGTTAATAAAATATAAAACAAAGAGAGGGGTTAAATCATGAACAAGATCATTATAACAGCGCTGCTGCTTTGCGTGGGACTTGTCGTTTCTGGTTGTGAAAAAACTTATAGCGTAGCAGAGTTTAAGAAAGATAAAAAATTGATGCAAGAATGGGGAAAGAAATGCGATAAAATGGGCCCCTCTGCTTTTGAAACCAAGAATTGTCAAAATGTCATGCAAGCCGATATGGAACTTTTTCAAGAGCATTATAGAAATCTTGCAAAGGAACTTCGTGAAAGTAGCAAAAAGGGGAATGAAACTGAAAAAAAGCAGGATAACAATTAAATCATAAAAAATATATTGATAGCGGTATTTTTCTTTGTACGCGATTTATCATCATAGGTTGGGAAAAATCGCGTACAGAAGTAGATTTTTAAATTTTTGAAAATGCACAATGAACCGAATGTACAATTTTAATCGGGTGCTAAATTGTGTCCTAAACTTTGTAAATTTGAAAAAAGGGAATTTTATTGATGAATAAAGCCATTATAACAGCGCTGCTGCTTTGCGTGGGACTTGTCGTTTCTGGTTGTGAAAAAACTTATAGCGTAGCGGAATTTAAGAAAGATCCCAAATTACTCAATCAGTGGTTAGAGAAATGTTTTATTGCAGGAAGTTTTGATTCAAAAAATTGTAAAAACGCAGAACAAGCTGAATTAGAGACTCGTAAAAAATGGGGAATTTTGGGCTCTGGAAAGGACGACCAAGAAAAAACTGAAGATAAAAAGGAAGGGAATTAAATTATGAATAAAGTCATTATTACAGCATTGCTGCTTTGTACTGGACTTGCTGTTACTGGTTGTGAAAAAACTTATAGTGTAAAAGAATTTAAAACAAATGAAAAATTATACGAGGAATGGGCAAAGAAATGTGAGAACGATGATTCACCGCTCAAATCCTCTCAAAATTGTAAAAACCTTCGACAAGCATATGTAGAACTTTTTTTAAGGCCCTAAATTGTGTCCTAAACTTTGTAAATTTGAAAAAAGGGGAATTTTATTGATGAATAAAGCCATTATTACAGCATTGCTGGTTTGTACTGGACTTGTCGTTGCTGGTTGTGAAAAAACTTATAGCGTAGCGGAATTTAAGAAGGATCCCAAATTACTCGAGCAATGGGCAATGAAATGCATGATATCAGAGGATTTAGATTCTCAAAATTGTAAAAATGCAGATAAAGCGTATCGTGAAGTTCATGCCCGAGATTGGCCTGGTTCAAGCTTTGTACATGATGACGAGAAAAAAACTGAAGAGAAAAAGGAAGGGAATTAAATCATGAATAAAGTTATTATTACAGCATTGCTGCTTTGTACTGGACTTGTCGTTGCTGGTTGCGAAAAAAACTACAGCGTAGCGGAATTTAAGAAAGATAAAATATTACTTGAAGAGTGGGCAAAAAAATGTGAAAAGCTGGATCAATCTTCTATGGAGAAATCTAAAAATTGCCAACATGCCAGACAAGCATATATGGAACTTATGTTTGGCATTAATTAAAAACATACAGTTCAATAAATAAGGAATTGTTTAGTTCTTGATTCTATTGCGTTTTTAGGCTCTCTCTAACTTTTAGAGAGTCTTTTTATGGCTTCAAGAATTAGTTGTTTACGATCAGTACTCTTTGTGTAAACGTATGCTATACTGTCATTTGTTCAGCCCAAAAGTGCTTTTAATTGTAGATAGTATTGCCTCCCAATGAGTTGTTACGTGTTACTGCTAATTTTTTAATGTTTTGGTTACATGTATTTAAAATATGAGATTAAATCTATCTTTGGGGTGTTTTTTTGCCTTTATCACAAATAAATGTTTCATCACACTAAGATCGTCTTTAAGTGTTGCGGCTAATTTCGGAAAAATTGGGAGGAAACATTTGTTTGGAAATTACTTTTCTCTGTTTTAATAAAGAGAAAAACATTCTGAATGTAATTATTATCGTTTCATACTCAAATGTTTTTCTCAAACTATTTTAAAAAATTGCTTTTGATTTGAGAATATTATAACATTAGTTAAGATGTGAGGCAGTTTTGCTAGGACGGTTTTGCCGGATTTGTGAGGAATTGAGCGCCTTCCACACCTTTTTATTTTTCCCCTCTCTTTTCTGAGTTTACAAGGGTTTTCCTTGTTATTTTTTTATCTTAATTGTGTTGTGATATTATCATGTTGAGCGGTGGAGCGCATATAAAACTTTACGTATGAGGTGTTTTTTGTTCTCGAGTGTGTGATGAATGTTTTTCTGAATAACATTTTGATTTATAAAAATAATTTAATTATTTTATGTTGAATAAGGATCTCGAATAACGTAAGCTTCTCTTATTCCAAATCTGTTCTCGGTTGAATTAATTAAAACCATCTTCTTGCATGGTACAAGCGGGGAGAGCCGTGTGGATAAAAACTGTTGAAGAAAGACGTAAAAATGCCTCTTATGAATTATCTCAAGTGCTAAAGGTTTGTTGGCAACATTTGGGGCTGAAAAAGTGTGTGATGCTGCTGGTTTATTCTTTCATAAGGGTAAAGATGGTGTTCAATAGATTTATCATAAGCTTCATGAAATATTATTCTTTAGAGTTGTGATATGCCCTGAAGGGGGGAACTTACTCAATAAGGAGACAAATTATTTACAGATCGGATCTGATAGAAAATTTCGTTTTTTAAGCTGGGAGTGAAGTTGAGATTCAAGATAGCGTGAAAAGACGGACACTGATGGTTAAAAATGCATATAAAAAGCAGAGTTTATACTCAAATAGTTGCAAGCCATGTTTGAAATTAGGTGTGTGGTTTATCTGTAGAATTAAAATTCTGCTTTGCTCTTATGTGAAATTAAGATGCTCATTTGCACAGATTATAAAAAGCCAAGAGAGTATGCTTAGTATATTTCTATTACGAGAACTAAAATAACAACAAAAGTATTGATGGTGATAATCAAGGTTGAATAAAGCATAGCGGCTTTTACGAGATCAGCCATAAAAACCTCTTTCTGTTCTTTTTGAGGTGATTTTATGAATAACAATATGTTACAATCTGTAATATATGCTGATACAACATATTCGGCAAGCTTAAAATCGTTCCTTTTTTTATAAAAGCTTAAGGAGTTGGAGTATTGTGAATCCTAAAAAAGAAAGCTTTAAAAAGACTATTGATTGATTTTGTAAGTTTTGTGTTGCTGGAAACTTTTTTATCCTGTTATGCTATAAAGCACTGTCATTTATAACGGTAATATAAGACATATAAGTTTTCTTGGAACGTTTAAGTATTTTTTAGTGTACGATGAATATTCGTAGGTTTATTTGTTGAGCTTTTCGTTTAAGTGAATCAGATGAGGGGAAAGTTAGGAGAAGATCGTTTGACAAAAATTCGGACTGCGTACAGAGCCGATTGAGTTAAGATCTTAGTCCTTTAAGGTGAGCGGCGGAAGATAAAAATGTTTTCTGATCGTTTATCTCATAGCAAGATTGGTTAATGCTGCTCTAATGGGGCATGTTTTGCACAAAAGTAAAGAACGCTCCAAACGAAATATACTTATGTTGTATATTAGTATATTTGTATTGCATATTTATGTACTTGTTTTAAAGAAATATCTCTTAACGCACACGAAAGACATTTTACGATGACATTCGTAAATGTTATAACGGTAAATGTGAATAGTATAACAGTAAAGCTCTCGTGAAATAATATAAACTTTGAATAATATAAAAATCTATAAAATGCTATCATCTTTATACTTATGAAAGAGCAAGTCACAATCATCGTAGGCTTGCTTCCAATGTTTATTATAGTTCTTGGCATTTGCTAAGGTTCATGAGAAGTCTTTTTCTTTCAGCGTATTTTATCAACATATCAGAGCGTTGTTTGTGATGTGCAAGCAAGTGATTTTAATTTATTCAACATGGAATATATTTGAAATGTGATGATTATGAAAGAGAAGAGCTGCATTTAAAAGGTTGAAAACGAGAGAAAGATCGTAAACAAAAATTGTACCTTGATTATAAAATGATTGTTTCTCTGTTTTTATACCAGTAGCGCATGTAAAGTCGCGATATTAAGAGCAAACTGTGTTATGGAATGAAATAATCTGTAAGAAGATGCTGTGAAAATTCTGAAAATATCAATGGGGGGAGCGTTAAGCATTATGCATTGGATAATATTTTGATTTATAGATGATAATCTATCGTTATTCAACTTGAATTAGATCCCTTAATACTGGAAAATTTTTCATTCCAAATCTGTTTCGTGGTGAATTAACCAAAACAATGTCTTTTGCAGTTACAAGCAGGGAGCTCCCATGCGCAGAGAAATTGTATAAGAAAGGCCATGCTTTATGAACCGTCTCAAGTGCCAAGGGTATCAGAACATAGGGGGTTAGAAAAATATGTGATGGTGCTGGCTTGCTTCTTTTATTAAGCGTAAAGATGGAAAGTGCTCAATGGATTTTATACATGTCATGGAAGATTTATCATTATACCATTGATGGGCCGCGGTGCGAAATAGGCTTGGGTGTACTTAAGAGATATTTCTTTAAAACAAGCGCGTGAATATGCGATTGAAGACGTATCGAACTGATTGGCTAAGAAACTCTTGAAAAGGTTCAAAAAATCTTATATAGTCATTCATTGCAAAGAAAAGCGAATGATAATTTCAAAAAGGAAGATTGATGGCTGTTTAGCTATTTGAAGGTGTCTTTTTTTATATTGCTGTATGGCTGATCTGTTCAAAAGAACATTCTTTTTGTGTTTTATGCGAAATACTGCATGTGTGCAGAAAGAGCATGGGAGAGGGGGTGTCCTTTTGATTGGGTGCAAACTGATCTTGTCGGGCGCCATCTTATGGGGTGCTGGAAGGTATACAAGTTTAAGTGCAGAGAGAGCCATAAGGTTATGGAGGGTAAAGTGCTTCTATCAGTAAAATGCTGAAATTTTTAATGGGCTTACGTCTTTATATGCTGCAAGATAGGCTGCGGTTTTTTGTCGGCAGATATTTTTTGTGGCTGAAGTTGTCGTGAAAGCATTGTTATTTTCTGTTGAAGATGAGCTCGTGATAAAATCGGCAAAGATAAAATCGGCAAGGCGAAATAGACAGAGCAAATATGGAAATTTCGATATTGCTGTAAGGTTTAAGTCTATAGCGTTTTTATGGATTAGTATAGCCGCAATGATGGTTTTGGAGCAAAGCAAGAAAAATATTTGAGAGAACGCGTTGAAAGTTGAAGTGGTATACGCTTTGAAGGATTGTCGTGCTGTTGTTTGAGCAATGTTTGCACCACGAGCTTGGTTGAGTGTATCAGCATTGAAGAGAACCTGTTTAGTCTCCCTCATTTGTAAAGTAAGATTGAACAATAGTGTTGAAGGGGAAGTAAAAATGTCTGTAGTGCAATATGGTGATGATAGTTTTGCGGCAAAAGCAAAAGTTCTTGATAACAACCTTATTGATCGTGATTGGGCGATGACAAAATTTGTTGCTGCTGTTAAAGGATTAGCTCAAGTTGTTGATTATGAAAGCAATATGCTAGAGAGCAGTGGTGTTCCAGATTACGAAGAAATAAATTTGCGTAAAATACGTGGTTTGCGTGATCTTAATAAATCCATGAGTGATGTGAAGCGCTATATGAATCAAGATATTGAGCATGAGGTTGAAAGTTTGTTGTCTGATTTACAAGAAAAATTACAGCGTAATAGTGAATTACTTCAAACACATTTAAATGCAGTTAATGATCTTTCTAGAGCTATACAGCTATCTGGACGTGCAAAAGAAATAGAGGAATAAATTCAAATCTGATTAATACGGGCTGTTCTAAGTCATGACAATGATTAGGTAGGGCAGTTGATTTGGATAAATAGTGCGTTTAGTGAGTAGACTTGTTTTAAGTGCATTTGGATATTTAAATTATTATCCTGATGTACTGTAAAACGCTGTTCTTAAAACAGTGTCTTTTAAGGTGTCGTGATGTGAACCGCATGCGGTGAGAAGCTGGCTAGAAGAGAATTCAGAGAAGGCGGATTATTTACAGAGAATTGTTTGCAGACTAAGTCAGTAGGGAGCTTCATTTTTTAGTTTAGGGAGAGGCGCGATCAAGAGAATATTTAGACCAGCCTGTGATGCCTTAAAAACAGCTTCCTTGGGGCTGTGGTAATGTAAGGTTTATACATTGAGTCTTTTGCTTGCATTTAGCAGATCTGGCGGCGACTTACTCTTCCTTGCTTTAAGGCAAAGTACTATCAGCGCTGGAGTGTTTCACGGCCGAGTTCGGGATGGGATCTGGTGCGTTCACTCCGCCATAACCACTAAGTCAGCAAAAAGCATGAATGATGAAGAGTATGTGATGAATATTGCCTATAAGCTTCATGGAAATATTGTCCTTTAAAGTGTGGTGATATGACGCGGTTCGTTGTTTAAATCTATATGCTTGAGATAAAAATTAAAGCGGTTTATTATTCCTTCTGCTGTTTTTAGTTTTTGTATGTCAGATTGGAGAGAGCATCCAGATCTGAGTGGATATAGTGCGTATATCTTTGTTGGCGTAATATTTGAAATGGGGAGGCAATCTCATTGGGAAAGAATAAAGAGGTAGAAATCAGCTTCCCTCTGTTCCGCCGTTCTTTAATTTAGCTTTATGTCTTTCAAAAGTATCTAAAGCACTATCTGTTAAATAATGAAGATTCCGCATTGTTTCACGCTTTTTTTATTGTGTTTTTTACTGCGGGCATGTCCTTCATGCACGACAAAATACTCAAAATAGAATGGATTTGTTATTCCTAATTCACGGCCTTGTTTTAAAGAGATATCTAAGCTCTCAAGTCTATTTCGTGATGGTGTTTGTGGGGCGGCGCAACGACATCTTTGATGCAACGGTGCTTGTGAATGGTATAATAAGAAAGTTCCCATGGAAATAATATAAAATCTATAGGGCGCGACCATCTTTATGCTTAATAAAAGAGCAAGTTGATATTGTTATATTTTTCAACACTGTCATATTCTTTGTTTGATCCCAATGTTGCTACAGCCCTTGGCACTTGAGATAGTTCATTAGAGGCATTTTTAATCCTTTCTTAATAGTTTTTTATCCCTATGGCTCTTCTCCCTTGTCACTTGTAAGAGATATGGTTTTTGTTGATTCAACATGGAACAGGTCTAAAATGAAAGAATCTGACGATATTCTGGATTCTCATTTAACATGGAAAACAATTAATTGTCTTTATAAATCAATATCTTGTCTTATAATGGAGCTGCTGTAGCATTGAGATTTTAGAGGAAAAACATGCCTTTAAGAATTTATACCAGATACTAAGTCTTTATAGCAGGTATATAAAATGCACATCATCTAAAATAAATAAGAGTGTCCACAGCGAAGAAGGGGCTGACTTTTTTAAATCGGCATGAATGCTTATTCTGTTGTGCTGTAAAAACATCATCGCTTGAGGTGTGGTGATAATATAAGACATAAAATTTTATGCATGGGGTATTTTGATGAGAGAATGTTATGGTGTTTAGTTTTTTATTCAATATGCAAAAGAAATATTATAAGTCAAAATCTTCTTTGATGTGATAATGATTTTTGAGAATTTAAAAAAATATATAAATTTAAATAAAAAAGGCAGCACTTTGTGCTGCCTTTTTTATTTAAGTTAAAATTAACTTCTGCTTTAGAAACGATAACGTATCCCGCCAGACAAATTGGTGCCAGATACACCGGCTTTTTGCAGTTTTTGCCGATAGCTGATATCGGCGTTTAGTACGATATTTTGAGAAAGATATGCATTCACCCCCATGCCTCCCTCAACTGAAGAGCCGGTAGGATCAACATGAAAGGTATCAGCAATTTTTATTGTTTTACCATCGCCAAAAGTTCTGATAACATTCATTTTACCATAGAAGGAAACAGCCTTGTTTTCTTCAACAGCCATTATCGTTTTTGTTAAACGTCCACCAAAACGGATCAACCATTGATGTGGATTGCCCATGTCTACTTTTAAGCCATTGGTATCTGAGAAAATATCAAACATGAGATTTTGATAAATGAATTGAGCTTGTGGTTCAAAGACAAGCCCTTTTGTATCGGTTGCTAATTTCTGACCAATGGTTGCAGATATATTAAGCATCTCGGTACCATCCAATTTTGCGGCATTCCCAACAAGAGCTGTGGTAATATTTCCTTTTAAGGTTCCGTAAGAAAGAAGAGCGTTGACATATATACCATTGCTATGCTGGATGCCGCTATAAGCGGTAAGTGACCATTTATCAAGCGTTGTCTTTTCAGAATCTTGCATCTCTTTTGGCGTAAAGGCAAGCTTTCCGTACGTTCCTAAAAGACCAAAATATGCGCTTATGTCTTTGCTTTCTAAGGCGGCTAATATGCCCCCTAATTGTAAGGCAGTATAGTTTACATCAGCACCATAACCATAGTGCAGTGGATCGCGGTTGGAAGATAGGGTGACCTTCTCGCCGTAGGAAGAGAAAAAGATACCATTCTTTATATTGTCTTTTGCCCCAAATACTGTTGTTCGCATATTGTCTAACAACGTGTTTTGATTGTTTACATCAGTAAATCCAGCAGAAAATAAAGTATTAGATATGGTTAAATAGTTTGCTACCTGTGGTAAAAGGGCTCGAACTTTTTTGTCTTTATCAATGTAGGCATTCTGTAAGCGGAAATCCCAGAAATCACTATTCTTCTTGCCAAAAAGATTTTGGCTCTCATGAGATGTTTCAGGCTTATAGCCTGTGAGTACATATTTATAAGGTTGTTTCCCTATTGTCATATAGTTTCCTGCTAACGTGAAGGAATTTTCGTTTGCTTGTCCGGAAACTTGAATGATTGAAATCCCATGTGTCCCTAAAGGAAGTGAAGCCATCGTCTCTTCCCAAACAGCAGAGCTATCGGTTATTTTTTTATCTGTTTCTTGGAGATTGATGTGAACAACAGTACTTCCTGAGACATCACCATTAATCACAATGCGATCAGTTTGTTGTTCCGTGATAGGAGAATGTTTATCCCATTGAGTGTTTACATAAATCTCTGCAAGACCCGCTGTACTATAAACCGCTGCTGTGTGAGTTGTTTCGTCTTCTTGCGAAAGATTAGGTCCTATAAACAGAGTTTGATAATGTCCCTCAATGGGCTTGTCAAACATAATGGCACTGTTTGTAAGGTGCAATTCAGAAAGATTAGAGTATGATTTTTCATCAACACCAAACTGTCTATAGTCATTTAAAATATTATCATTATTTGTGGCATTTTTATTCGCCTTTAAAAGCCATTTCGTCCCCTCTTTTAGATCAAAAACTGTTCTATTATCTTTAGAAGTTCTTACCCGACCTTCTAAAGAAGAGTGGTCTGAAACTAATGTAATAGTGTTTGTGGAGGCACTTTCGTTCTTGATATTTTTTAATAAAATATCGGCATGGACTTCTGAATTTTTAAGGTTGACTTCTCCGTCTACGCCTGTTCCATAAAGGTTGATACCGCTACCATGTTCAACAAAAAGCTTTGTATTCTCTAGGATTACTTTATCTTTATTAGGAATAGCTTGTTCTTGAACGACATTGTTATTCCTTTCAGCATTGCGTGTATATCGTTTTCTAGGGGTATAGTATTGATTATTGCGGAAAATAATACCGTCTGCTTCATAATTTCCCGTGACGTGTACGCTTGAATCCTTAAGTTTGATTGTGCCCCTCATGTTTAGCAAACCAGCTGTTTCTGCTGTTGCAGTAATACCTGTAGCATCAATTTCTCCACCATCTGATACGCTTAGTGCAACAAAACGCGCATCAACTGTTCCCCCTATCATGTTGACTTTTGAATTATTTCCCTCTGCATGTACAGCAAAACCATTGTCTTGAATTTTTTTGTTATGTAGCGTTATGATCTTACCGTTTTTAGCTTCAACTCCAGCGCTTATATCCTCAATTTGTGTAGACTTTTCAGGTTGTTTTATTGGTGATATTGGTTTTTCAATCTCTGATTTTTCAGATATTTTTTGTGCAGATGAAGATTGCACTGGCGCTGGTTTTGCAGACTTTGGTGGTACCAGTAATGTTGGTTTTTCAGTTTCTACTCTTAAAGATATTGGCTGTGCGAGTTCTGGTTCATTAGATGTTGGTATTTGCTCTGTTGTTGGTTTTGTAGGTTCCGTTCTTGTAGGTTCAGACTTTGTAAGTGCTGGTTGTAAATTCGGTGAAGGTTGTGTAGGTTCTGGCTGTGAAGACACAGCAGAATTCGATAGTGTTTTTTCGCTGGAAGAGTCTGCAGAAGAGGAGGGCGCCCCTGAACGTCTTCTAGATTTTGCTTCCATTCCTGTTGTTGAAGATTGTATAATAGGAGTGTTTTGTGTTGTAGGGTTAGATTGTACACCTTCTGTAACTTTAGTCTTTGGTGTTTGTGTACTTCCTTGACTAAGATCAGAGTTTTGTTTTGAAGAAGAAATTATATTTCCAGCTGAATTTCCTTCAAGTTGTGTTTTGGGAGGTAGAGTGCTTGTAGAAGTAGGCGTTGTAAGTTTACTTTCTGTAGAAATAGGGCTTGCGCTCTTTCTTGTGGAGCTAGGTGCTGTAGGGGGAAGGAGGCCATTAGGGGTTGAAGATGGATATGGTGGCATAACTTGCCCGATTCCATCATATAGATCTTTATACGGATCAAAAACTCCGGATAGATTTATTTGTGACTTGACACGAGCAGGTTGTAGAGAAGAAGAATCTATCGTTGTTGATGGATTTGTACTATGAATAGCATAAGACATACTGGTGGAAGAACAAAACAGAACTCCAGAAACTGTGTATAGTAAGAAGCTTTTTTTCATATGGATGTATTCCTAAAATATTTCTCCCCTCTCTCATAAAAAATAAAACTTTGGCCTCATTATGTCTCTTTTGTAAGAGACAAAACGAAACATAATGAGAGCGCGTTATATTTCAAGATAGGAATACAAGTATTTTTAAAAGTGATAGCGCATTCCAGCGGCAATATTTATTGCAGAGATGCCAGCTTTTTTGAATTTATGTTGATAGCTGATATCACTATGAAGCTCTATATTTTGCGATAAGTGCGCCTGAATACCAAAACCACCTTCAATTAAAGATTCCATAGCAGCAAGCGAAAAGTTTTCACTAAAAGTTTTGATCATGTTCAGTTTTCCGTAGAAGGAAAGGGCATGGCCTTTGTTTTGTGTCAAACGTCCACCAATACGGAGCAACCATTGATGAGGTTTGCTTATGTCTATTTTAGAGTTATCGTCATCTGAGAAAGAGCTCCTATCTGATAAAGAACCAAGCATGAGACGTTGATAAACAAGTTGTGCTTGCGGTTCTAGGATTACACCTTCCAAACTGGTTGACAGTTTTTGACCAACAGTTGCAGCGGCTCCTAATGTTTTACTATTCTTCACTTTTGAGGTATGTTTGATGAGAGCTGTAGCGTGATTTTCTTTGAAAATTCCATAAGAGAGAAATGCACTTGCATAGATGCCACTGTCATGCTGAATATTTCCATATGCGGTGAGTGACCATTTATCAAACATATTTTTTTGAAAGCTCTCCTTGTTTTTAGGAGTAAAAGATAATTTCCCATATGTTCCGAAAAGACCAAAGTTGCTGCTGATATTTTGATCTTTTAGCGCTATTAGTGTTGCTCCTGCTTGCAATGCAGCATAGCGAATATCTGCTTGGATACCATCTTGTTTTGCTTGAACCTTAGAAGAAAAGGTGCTTTTATTGCCATAAGAGGATAAGAAAACGCCTCTCTCTGGATGATCTTTGGGTTCAAACATTGTTATTTGCATATTGTCTAACAAGATATTTTGATTGTTGACATCACTAAACCCGACAGCAAACATCGCGATAGGCATGACTAAAGAGCTTTCTTCTTGTGGTGTAAGAATTGTGCTTTTTGCTGTCCCATTAAGAGAAGTAGAAGTTGCAGTTGCTTTATCATCATCTGTAAGTTTAGAGGTGCTCTCTGTAGCCGCGGTAGCAGTATTTCCAACCTTTGGGAGCAAATTCATATGCGCTTTTTCGGATGGAAGAGTCGTTTTCGATGCTGAGGAAGTGGTGTTTGTTTGGGGATCAATATCAGATTGCGAATTTTCATTTATTTTAGGCTGTCTCATTCCATGATCTGTTCTTGTGAATGAAGTGTCCGTTGGAGGAGGGGATGTTTTTTCTTTTCTCTCCACGTTGGTTATTCCATTATTGTTCAAAGTCTCTAATACTGCTTTGCGTAAAGTATTGGAAAGTTCCTTGTTTTGTCCTTGTAAAGCACTATCCACTTGTGCTGCTTTATGTAATATTTCTGCTTTATTTTGCAGTTCAGACCAATTATGATTGTCTTGGCTCACCCATTCTTGGCGTGCAGCATTAACACGCCGTTGGTTATCGGCATCAAGAATTTTTGCTGCCTTTGCGGCATCGGAAACTGCTTTGTTGTAGCCACGTAATAAATTTTCTCTTGTTTTTAATCGATTCTGACGTAATTGTTCAAGTTTTGCTCTGGCTTGCATCATGCGGTCCGCATCACGATTAAATTGCTCTGACATAGCACGAGCGTATATAGAATCTCTTCCTTTCCGCATTTCCTCTCTATGATCAGGAGTTGCATAACGACCGATCCCTGAGAAATATCTGTTAATTTGAGTTCCTGAATCATCTAATGCTTCTTGAAGTGCTTGATTGAAGTGCGAATTATCCTCCATCATGGCGCCAGAGGCTATCTTTTCAAGATTTTTTTCTGCTTGTGTTGGTGTGTTTATTAAATCAATAGCATGGCGATATTGTTCAGGTAATTTCATAATCCCTTCAATGGCATGGCGTTCCTGGGGGCTTAGAGCAGAGGCGGTGCTGGTAGATGTGAAATTAAAAGAAGAAAAAAATAAAGCACAAGCGGCTGTACATAACAAAAGATTCTTATGCATAGAGATGTTCCTTAAGATATTTTCTTTATTTTGCTAAAAATGAACCACTTTTTGACACATTACGGTTTTTTGTAATGTAGTTAAGCAGCACTGTTTTCATCTCAGCGCTGCTTATGCGTCAAAATAGAGAGCTAAGATTTCTAAAAGCGATAACGCATTCCTCCGGAAAAATTAATTCCAGAGAACCCGGCTTTTTGAAGTTTATGTTGGTAATTAACGTCAGCATGAAGTGCGATATTTTTAGAAAGCTGCGCGTTAATGCCAAGCCCACCTTCAAGGGAAGAGCCCATAGAATCGAGATGGAAAGATTCCATAACATCGATAGCGCGCTTCTCACCAAAAGCTTTGATGACATTCAATTTACCATAAAAAGAAAGAACACGATCTTTTTCAATAGGAAGCATTGTTTTTGTTAAACGCCCTCCAATACGGACCAACCATTGATAAGGGGGCTTTATATTAACTTGGAAGCCATCAATATCTGAAAGAGTGCCAAAGGCAATATGTTGATAAATAAGTTGTGCTTGTGGTTCAAAAGACAGCCCTTCAACACCAGTTGCTAGTTTTTGTCCAACGGTAGCTGATATATTTAATGTATCCGTATTGTTTAATTCTGTGGTGTTGCCGATAAGGGCTGTTGTAATATGTCCGTTTAAAATGCCGTAGGAGAAAAGTGCATTAATATAGAGACCATTGTCATGGTGGAGATTCCCATATACCGTAAAGGACCATTTATCCAGTATGCTTTTGTCAGAACCTTCCATGTCCTTTGGCGTAAAAGCGAGCTTTCCATATGTGCCTAAAAGACCAAGATTCGCGGTTATATTTTGATTTTCTAACGTTGTTAATGTCATGCCTGCTTGTATAGCAGCATAGTGAACATTAGCACCATAACCATATTCCAATGGACTACGGCTGGAAGATAACGTCATCTTGTTGCCATAAGTCGATAAAAATATCCCTTTTTGTTTATGACCTTCTAATCCAAAAACTGTTGAGTGCATATTATCTAACAGTGTATTTTGATTGTTTATATCAGCCAAGCCAGAGGAGAATATTGCATTATGCATAACCAAATAGCTTGCCATTTGAGGAACAAGAGCTTTGATTTTTCCTTCATCATCAAGAGTCGCATTTTGTAGACGGAAATCCCAAAACTCTTCACTTTCTTGCAAGAGACTTTGCTGTTTGTCAGCTCTCCCACGGCTGGATGTTGGTCCATAGCCATTTAATACATATTTATAGGGCAATCCACCCATTGTAGTGTAGCCATTTGCCAGCGTGAAGGCGGCTTCCTCTGCTTTTCCAGACACCTGAACAAGTGAGAGACCACGCGCATTCAAAGGAATTGAAACTTCATCATTATCGAATGGTTCTGCACGCTTTGAAAGATTGTTGAAATAGATCGTTGTGGTGCCTGAGACATTACCATGAACGAGAACACGGTCAGTTTTTTGTTGTTCTTTTATAAGACCATTACTCCATTCGGTATTAAAGTAAATCCTTGCGTTGCCCAATGCATTGTAAACCGTTGTTGCATCGAAGCTTCTGTTTTGCTCTGCTTTTGCAGCTTCAGCTGTTGGCTGTTTTCCCACATGCAAGGTTTGATATTGATTGTCTGCTAGTTTATGCGGCGCATTAAATATAATAGAGCTATTATTAAGGTTCAATACTGAGACAATAGACTGTGCACGTTGTTTAATATCAGTGAGCAAGTATCCTTTAGAGCTGTCAAATTCTTTGTCTACTTCAAATTGACTAATCTTTAGAGACCACTTGCTGTTATTGTTGAGAGTAAAAATCGTTGTATTTTGAGGTAAAGTCTTTACTCGTCCTTCTATAATCGAATTGTCAGCGCTTAATATAAAAGTGCGAGGATCGATATCTTTTGAGTTTTCTGGGATTTTATTTTTTAATAATATATCAGAACGAATTTCTGAACTTTTAAGTTCTACCTCAGCAACAGATTTTGCATAATCTGGTCCTAGAATACCAATACCATTTTCAACAAGAAGTTTTGTGTTGGTAAGAATTGCTTTATTGATAACTTTTTCGCCCTCTTTTACTTGGGAACTTGGGATGTAATCAAAAAGGATACCACGACTTTTGTGATGTCCGGAAACATTTATGATTGAATCTTCAATATGGATGATGCCGTTTGAAATTTCTAAACCACGGGAATTTGATTTTCCTACAGTTTTTTTAGCATGAATACGTCCACCTGTTGTTGCGGTAAATAAATTTGAGTCTGAACGCATTGTTGAATTTGTAATGGTGATAAAGGCTTTGTCATCAGCAACCACTGTTGTATATGCGCTGCGGATAAAAACGTTATTAAAGGTTTTTTCTTCTCCTGCTTTATCCGCACGAGCCATAACCATTGTAGGAGCTGATGTATTTGCATAAGTTGAACCGAAATGAGAAAAAATCAAAGTTCCAGCAATTGTACATAACAAAAAATTTTTCTTATAAATATATTTCTTACACATAGATATGCCTTTAGTATTTGGTATGCTTTGATGCTTACTTCATTCCCCTGATGGCGCAAGTACCCAGACAGTTTCTATATCATTATGTTTTTATTGTAAACAACAAAACGAAACATTGCGTCGTGTTCTTTATCGTTTAAAAAATGGTTTTAGAAGAGCTTTTAAAATAGAGATTGCAGTTAGAAACTATGAATTGCAGAAAAGCTAGATTGATCAGTATTCCGTTTAAAAGTGTTAAGAAACAAAATATTTTGCAAGGATGTTTGTTGCTTAAGGCTGTTGTTATGGAAACTCTACAAAGTTTTTGGAGAAGCTGTTGTTGTGTGCTTACAAAAAGCTTTTAATTGATTTTCTTACACAGAGAATTATTTATTACGTGTTTTAAAATACAAAAAATTTTATTAAAAGCATTTGATTTTTATAAATCAAAAAGGCAGCTCTCTTGAGAATTCAGTATTCATTTAGAGATAACAGATTTTATTACATTTGGTTTGAGTGAGATTAATTGGCTCAAGAAAGGTGGTAGAAAGAATAGTTGTTAACGGTTCTTTCCGATAGATTATAAAAAGGCAGCACATTTGCACTGCCTTTTATTAAAATGAATAGAATATAAATTGTTTTTTGCGTTTTCTTAAAACTGATAGCGTATTCCGCCTGAAAAGCTTGCTCCAGATATACCAGTTTTTTGAAGCTTATATTGATAGTTAACATCAGCATGAAGGGCGATATTTTGTGATAATTGTGCATTTACACCAAATCCACCTTCAAGGGCAGCTCCTATAGAATCAAGGTGGAATGGTTCACCAATCTGTATCGTACCATTGTTAGAAAAAGCTTTAACAACGTTTAGTTTACCATAGAAAGAAAGAATACCGCCGTTTTCAATAGAAAGCTTCGTTTGCGTTAAGCGTCCACCCACACGCACTAAGTATTGATAAGGATTTCCCATATCCACATCAAAGCCATCGACATCTGAGAGTGTGCCAAGCATGAGGCGTTGATAAACAAGTTGTGCTTGTGGTTCAAAGACCAATCCTTTCCTACTGGTTTCGAACTTTTGTCCAATGGTTGCTGATGCACTGAATGTATCAGCATTTTTCAATTCTGCAGTCTTTCCTATGAGAGCTGTGGTGATATCTCCCTTGAGCATTCCATAGGAGAAGAGCGCATGGATGTATATCCCATTATTATGGCGCAGCCCACTATATGCAGTAATTGACCATTTATTGAGTGTACTCTTGTCAGCACCTTCCATGTCTTTAGGGGTGAAAGCTAATTTCCCATATGTCCCCAAAAGACCGAAATTGGCGGTCATATTTTGATCTTCTAGAGCTGCTAATGTAATGCCTGCCTGTAAAGCTGCATAGTGAATATCGGCACCATAGCCATATTGTAATGGCGTACGGTGAGAGGATAATGTCATCTTATTTCCATAAGTCGAGAAGAAGACTCCTTTGTTTTTATGATCTTTTGTCTCAAAGGTGTTTTCCTGCATCGAGTTGAGTAAAGTGTTTTGATTGTTTATATCAGCCAGTCCAGCTGAGAATAGTGCGTTAGGCATGGACAAATAGCTTGCCACTTGAGGAACGAGAGCTCTGATCTTTCCTTCATTATCGAGAGTCGCATTTTGCAAGCGAAAATCCCAGAAATTCTGATTTTTTTCCAAGATGTTTTGTGCGTTGTTTGCTTGTCCAAGGGATGATGAACCGGTATTTTGCGCTTCTTTCTCTTTTGGTGAAACACCTTCAATCATTGTTCCTGATGCTGATATCGTGTAGATTGTGTAGTCTTTGAGGGTATTTTCTTTTGATTCTTGTGATATTCCGCTAAAATGACTTTGTGTGCTATCGGCTGTCCCATGGCTGGATGTTGGACCATAGGCTTTGAGTATATATTTATAGGGCAATCCCCCCATTGTGGTGTAGCCGTGTGCAAGTTTGAAGGAATCTTCATTTGCATTTCCAGAAACTTGAATGAGTGAAAGACCACGCATATTCGAAGACACAGAATCTTCAGCTTTTAATATCTCACCTTTCGCAAGGTTCTTGATATGGACTGTTGTGCTGCCTGATACATCACCATGTATAAGGAGGCGGTCAGCTTTTTGCTGTTCTTTTACTAGACCATCACTCCATTCAATATTAAAATAAATTTTTGCATCGCCTGTGGCATTGTAAACTGTATTATAAGTGCTTTCTATATCGGGGATTGTACTTCCCTCAGGTCTACGAACCTCAGCTGTTCGCCCTACATACAAGGTATGATAATGATCTTTTTCCCGCCCTTGTGGTGTCTTAAATATGATAGAACTATTATTAAGATTCAGTACTGAAACGGTAGAAAGGGCTCGTTGTTTAATATCACTGAGCTCATAGTTAAACACATTAAAGTCAGTATCGACTTCCTCTTGAGAGGTCTTTAAGTACCATTTGCTTTTGTTATTCAGAGTCAAAACCGTTGTATTGACTTTTAAAGTTCTTGCTCGTCCCTCTATTGTTGAATTATCAGCGGTTAATGCTAAAGTTACAGGAAGAGTATCGTTGTCATAATATTTACGTTTCGTTTTATTTCTCAATAATACGTCAGATCGAATTTCTGAGTCTTTAAGTTGAACTTCAGCAACGGCTCTTGAGCAGTAGGGACCAAGAATACCGGTACCGTTTTTCACAAGAAGTTTTGTATTGCTAAGAACAACCTTATTGACAACTTTTTCTCCACTTTTCAGTGAAGAATCTTTTGTTTCATAAAAAACGATACCACCGGCACCTCCTCGTTGGACGGTTATGGTTGAATCTTCAACGTTGATTATACCATTCTTTGTTTCTAAACCTTTGTACACTGTATTTGCTTTAATTTCTTTAGCATGAATGCGTCCACCTGCTGATACAGAAAGTGCAGACATTTCCGTGTGTATTGTTGATTTTACAATTGTGATAGCTGCTTTATCATGCGCTAATATTCCAGGTCCTTTATCGCGGACAAGAACATTATTTAAAGTCTTTTCTTCTCCCTTATTTAATTCAATCTTCCCCAAAATTTCAGGAGTTTCAGGAGCCGATGTATTTGCATAAGTTGAACCGAAATGAGAAAAAATCAAAGTTCCAGCAATTGTACATAACAAAAAATTTTTCTTATAAATATATTTCTTACACATAGATATGCCTTTAGTATTTGGTATGCTTTGATGCTTACTTCATTCCCCTGATGGCGCAAGTACCCAGGCAGTTTCTATATCATTATGTTTTTATTGTAAATAACAAAACGAATTATATCGATGATGTTCTCTATGATTTGAAGTTTTGCTTCAGAAAAACTTTTTTTCATGATCATAAAAAGTTGAGAAAAGTGGATTTCATAAAACCTAGCTTGGTTAAGCTTATGCTAAAAGCACTATGAAGTATGATATTTAAAAATTGTCTATTAAAGATAATCGCTATAAAAGCTCTATAGCGTTGAGATGTATTATTTGATGCATTCACCAAAACGATCAGCAAATTTTTTCTGCTATAAGAAGAAGAGATGAGGGGGCTATTCACAGGTTTTCTTTAAAGATAAGGGTACCAAAGTCCATTTTTCTAAGGAAGCACAGCCCATTTCGCGACGGTGTTCATGAATGCTATAACGCTAAAGCCATAGAATCCCATCATATTTACGCTTACGAAGGAGCAAGCCGATACCTTTACGCTTAATAAAAGAGCAAGCCCGTCACACATTTTGCTAGCTCCCAATATTTGTGATAAGCCCTTGGCACTTGAGACAGTTCATGAGAGGAATTCTCAGGCTTTTCTTATATAACTTTTCTCCACACGCCAGCCCTGCTTGTAACGTGCAAGAAAATTTTTAATTGTTTCAACATAAAACAAGTTTGAAATGAGAGAATCCTACGATATTAGGGACTCTCATTCAACATGGAAAACAAAGAATTATCTTTATAAATCAATATACTGTATGGAATTAGAGGGATAAGCATTGTCAAAATGGTTTGCCTAAAAACGGTACATGGACATATAAATGAATCCTTACAGGGTGGTGTTAAGCTAATGGATTGAAGAAACAGGAGGATAAACATAGAAAAGGTATGAAGAGAGAGTTTCTTTTATCATTATCTTTTCCAATGTAGTCTTCTTTTTATTATCTAAAAATACACTTTGCTTAGCTTTATAGACAAATTCGATAATGAATATGCCGCGTGACTCGTGTAAATAGGAGGGAAGGAGATCATTGAGGAGAAAAGAAAAAAGTTTCAGGGGATAAGAATAGTAGTTTACATAGATTAAAAAGGCAGTATGTATACTGCCTTTTTTGTTAAATTGAATAGAATGAATAGGCTATTTACAGACTTTCCTTAAAACTGATAGCGTATCCCTCCTGAAAAGTTTGTTCCGGATATACCAGTTTTTTGCAGCTTTTTTCGATAGTTTATATCACCATGGAGGGCTAAACTGCGAGACAATTTTGCATTGATGCCAAGCCCACCTTCAATAGAAGATCCTGTAGGATCAAGGGGAAAGGTGTCGCCAATCTGTACTTTACCATCATCACCAAAAGTTTTGAGAAAGTTCACTTTTCCATACAGAGAAATGACACGGTTCTTTTCTGTGGAGGTAGTAGTTTTTGTCAAACGTCCACCAATGCGTACTAACCATTGATAAGGTTCACCGATATCAACTTTAAGATTATCAGCATCAGAAAAGGCATTAAAGATTAGACGCTGGTAAACAAGTTGTGCCTGGGGTTCAAACGTGAGGGCTTTAATACCCGTTGTGAATTTTTGACCTATTGTTGTTGAGGCAATTAACATTTTTATATCATCGACTTTAGTGGTACTGTTAGCGATGGCTGTAGAGATATTTCCTTTCCAGATCCCATAAGAGAAGAGTGTATCCATATAGAAACCGCTATTATGCTCTATACCGCTGTAGGCTGTGACTGCCCATTTGTTAAGCGTACTCTTGTCTGCATCTTCTATATTTTGGGGGGTGAGGGATAATTGAGCATAGGTTCCGGTAAGACCCCAATATAGGATTGTATTTTGGCTCTTTTGTGCAGAAGCTGTAAAACCTGCTTGTGTAGCAGCATAGCGAATGTTTGTGTTATAGCCATATTGTTGTGACGATAGGGTTGCGATACTTCCATAGGAAGAGAGAAAGAATCCATTTTTTTTGACGTTATCTTCGATCCCTATAGCTGTTGTTCTCAGATCAGCTAACAGAGTACTTTGTTGAGCCATATCGATAAAACCAGCGTAGAAGAGAGCATTAGGTACGGCCAAATAGCTCGCTACTTGTGGTAAAATAAATTTCTGCAAACGGAAATCCCAGAAATTATCATTTTCTCCCAACAGGTTTAGTGTTTCATTTGCAGCACCATAGCTGGATGTTGGTCCATAAGCGGTAAGTCTATATTTATAAGGTGAACCAGTTGCTTGGATATAACCATTGGCTAATTTGAAGGAATTTTCATCTGCTTTCCCGGAAACTTGAATGAGCGAAACTCCACTGGTATTAGAAGAAGGGTGAAAAGCTTCTGTTATATTATTGCTATCTTTGAAATCACTCATAACATAAACTGTTGTTGTACCTAAGACATCCCCTTGGATCAGAAGTCGACCATTTTTTTGATCGATTATATCAGAGCTCTCAACAGATCCAACATTAAAAGAAATCTTTGCGTCACCAGAAGCATTGTAGACTGCTTGCGTGTCTGGTTTCCCAGAACCTATATGCAATGTATGATAATGGTTTTCTGTCGGCTGTTGAAAAACAATGGAACTATTGTCGAGATTAAGTATAGAAACATCAGAATGAGATCTTTGGGCAATATCAAGTAACTTGCCCGCATCATCTTTTTCTTTTGTGCTAGTGTTTACGAACCATGTTGTATCGTTTTTGAGATCGAAAGTTGTTCTGCTGTTTCCGTCATTTCTTACTCCCCCCTGTAAGAGAGAGTTTTCTGCGGTGAGTGTAAAGATTTGATCAGGTTTTGGCGTATCATGAGTTATACCCACGAATAACCTGTCGGCACTGATTTTTGAATCTTTGAGGTTGAGTTTACCATTTGATGAATTGTTGGCAACAATACCCGTTCCATCTTCGACAAAAAGGTTTGTATTGGTCAGGTTGATTCTTGAAGTCTGATCGTTTTTGGAGTCATCAATGCTTATCCCATTGCACTGTGCTTTCGCAGAAATATCTGTGACATCAATATATCCGCCATCTTTTAAGACAAATGCAGCTTCTTTTGCTTTTACAGTTCCTCCAGTCATTGTGATTTTAGATTGTTCACCATCTGCATGAAGCCCATTATTTTCAGATGTTACTATAACATTATCATTTAAAGTAATTGTGCTGCCTTGCTTGGCTTGTACCTCACCGCCAAAGGAACCGCCGTCCGTTACCGTTATTTGGGAATTATCATTAGCCAAGAGAGCCTTTTGTGCGTTCTTAACGGTGATATTTTTTAAAGTAACCGTGCTTTCCTTATCAGCACTTACACCTGTGGTTATCGGTTTATCATTGCTGCTGCTTGTTATCACGACATTTTCTAACTTGTTGTTGTCACTCTTGCTGTTTTCAAAAGAAGCCCCTGTCTCGGAAACAGTGATAGATCCTCCTATCATTTGAATGACACCACTGTTTGCTTCAAGTCCGATGATAGCCTCTTTAATGGTTGCATTATCATGCAATTCAATTGTACTGTTGGGGCCGTTAGACCATGCACCTTTTCCATTGCCATCTGCCATTAGAGTGGTATCTATGCCATCAATATATCCACTATTTGCTGCAACTAATGCATTTTTTTCCCAGTTACAGTTCCCCCAATCATCGTGATTTTGGATTGTGCACCATTTGCATTGAGGCCATATTCATCAGAGGACACTGTAACATTGTTCTTTAAAGTAATTGTAGAGCCTGTACCAGCGTATATTCCATGCTCTTTTGCATTAAAGTATCCTCCTGATACCGTTGTTTGAGAATTATCCAACGCTTCTATACCCACTTTTGCTTGAGTAACTGTTACGTTTTCCAAGATGACTTTACTTTCCTTATAAAGAGCTATTCCTTTTTCCATTAAGTCATCTTTACTGCTCGTTATTGTCACATTTTTCAGCTTGTTTTTATCACTTTTGCTATCTTCGAGAAATAAGCCTACTGTAGGAGCAATAATACCTACTGCATTCATTTTTATTATACCACCGTCTGTTGCCATCACACCGATTTCTTTAGCCTTAATCGTTGATTCTGATAAGTCAAGAAAGCTATTAGGTTCGATAATGCGTACAGTGCTCAACCAGTCGTCCTCCATGTTTTTGCTGTCGTGAATTATTGCTAAATTTTTTCCAATTATTCCACTACCTTTTATCACTATTATACCGCCAACAGTGAAGTTGGATGCTTCCTCAGTTATTCCACGAAAATTCATTAAGATTTTTTCGGCTTTTACATTAGTATGAGCATTAAACAGCGCGATTGTCGCAACAGCTGTACAGGATAGTAAAAATTTTTTAGACATGAAGATTTTCCTTAACTTATAAGCCTCCGCATATTCTCTCCCCGCTTATAAAAAGGATAAAGAACACACAATTTTCATCGGGAGGTTATATTATTTTAACTTTTATATAAAGTATTTATATTATTTAATAATAAAATATAATATAATTTTATACTTTATTTATTTTTACATTTATATAGTAAATTTATTTTATTTACTTGTATTCTATAATTAATTTTTATTAAAGGGTTTTTTATTTTGTAAATAACTATGTAATTTATAAAACAAATTATTAAATATAAACTATTATAATTTCAATCACATAATGAATTTAATATTTGTTTTCTGTATATCTAAAATATATTTATGTATATACTTAAATAATACTTATGATGATTGATAAAGCTTTAGCTCTTCTTTATGATTTCCTGAGCATTTTAGATAAATTGAGTACAAAGCATTGTGTTATGTTTGTTATGCCTGATTGGATTTTCTGCGCAAAAAGGTATTTTGCAGCAGATCTTCTGCCGTAAAGAGGTGAAGGGAATTCCTTTAAAGAAAAGCTAGTACATCTACTGCATGAAGAAGAAAGAGGTTTCTTTAAGGAATAAAAAGGACTTTAGCAGAAAAGAAAAGCAGGGTTTATTTACAAGAGGTAATATCAACAAAAGGGCTACATAATATTATAGAAAATTAAAAAAGCTGCACAATACAGAGTTGTGCAGCCTTTCTGTGCAAACGAACGGGAAAGCAACGCTCGCTTTTACACTTTTTTCAGTCTCATACGCTTGTACATGTGCTTTCCTTCTCATGTAGGGCACAGGCTGCTCTGTTTAAAATAAGAGGTTCCGAGAAGAATTTCCTTTCCTTAAAACTGATAGCGTATACCACCTGAAAAGCTTGCACCACTTATACCAGTTTTCTGAAGCTTTTGTTGATAACTTACATCACCATGAAGGGAGAAATTGTGAGACAGTTGTGCATTGATGCCAACGCCGCCTTCAATTGCAGGTCCCATAGGATCAAGGTCAAAATCTCTGCCAATCTGGATGGTACCATTATCACCAAAGGTTTTGATCAAGTTTACTTTTCCATAGAAAGACATTGGACGGTTGTTTTCAGTGGAAATAGTTTTTGTCAAACGTCCACCAACACGGATCAACCATTGAGAAGGATTTTTCATATCAACGGTAAAATTATCAGCATCTTCAATGGTATTAAACATCAAATGTTGATAGGCAATTTGTGCTTGTGGCTCAAATGTTAAACCTTCCATTCCAGCTGCAAACTCTTTGCCAACAGTGGTGGAGATACTCAACATTTTGGCGTTTTTCAATTTTGCGGTTTTGCCAATGATAGCATTGCCGATATCTCCCTTTATTATCCCATAGGATAACAGTGTATCCATATAGAAACCATTGTCATGCTGCACGCTGCCATAAGCTGTTAGTGACCATTTATCCAATGTGCTCTTACTTACATCATCCATATCTTTTGGAGTGAAAGACAGCCGCCCATAGGTGCCTACAAGACCGAAATGTGTTGTGGTATTTTGTCCTTCTAATGCTGCGAATGTGACTGCGGCTTGGAGAGCAGCATAGCGGATATCAGCACCATAACCATATTTGAGAGGTCCGCGTTCAGAAGATAAGGTTCCTGTGTTTCCGTAAGTATAGAGGAAGAAACCGGTTTGTTTTTCTTCTTCTTTTCCTAAGACAGATGTTCTGATATTGCCTAAGAGTGCGTTTTGTTTAGCCATATCCGTTAATCCACTATAGAAGAGAGCATTTGGCATGACTAAGTAACTGGCCGTTTGTGCTACAGGGACGATCACACTTGGACCAGAACCAGAATCCGTTTCAAGAATTTCTTTATGTAAGCGGAAATCCCAGAAATTTTCATTCTTTTCATCAAAGAGGCTTTGTGCAACATCGGCTGTACCGTGGCTTGACTCTGGTCCATAGGCCGTTAGCGTATATTTATAAGGCAAACGATTTCTTGTGGTATAGCCATTTACGAGTTTGAAAGAGTCTTCTTGTGCTTTTCCAGATACTTGAATGAGCGAGAGGCCACCTATATTGGAAGGATCAGCAGCATTGACTACACTACTTTCATCTCCTGAATCGCTTTTGATATAAACTGTTGTGGAGCCTGAGACATCACCGTGGATCAGAAGTCTATCGGTTTTTTGATCGGCACTTGCTACGCCATCACTCCAAGCAATGTTGAAGTAAATCTTTGCGTCTCCCGTTGCGTTGTAGACTGTTTGCGTATCTGGTTTACCAGATCCTATATGCAATGTGTGATAATGATCTTCTACCAGTCCATCAAAAACAATAGAGCTGTTATCGAGATTAAGCGTAGAAATATCGGAACGAGATCTTTGAGCAATATCAAGCAGATTGCCATCAGCATCTTTTTCTTTTGTACTGGTCTTTAGTGTCCATGTTGTCTTGTTTTTTAGATCAAAACGTACAGTTCTATTTTTAGCAATATTCGCTCTGCCCTCTAGAGTAGACTGATCAGCGCTTAAGGTGAAGGTGCCATTGGAGATCGCTTTAATATCTTCCTCTTCCCAAAAGCTTTTTTCTTTCGTAAAGAGACCGTCCCCTAATAACACGTCGGCATGGATTCCCGAATTTGTGAGATTAACTGTACCAATTGACAGATCGGCACTATTTTCAATGTTATTTTTAGTGAAAGCTCCAACAAAAATTCCAGTACCATTTTCAGCATGAAGCTCTGCATTGGTTAAATTGATTTCACTGCTTTTACGTTTTTGTGGATCATCTGGATAATCTAGATCAGGATTAGAGAGAGCTATAAATTGCAAACCAGCAACTCCTGCTATCATAGAAGTATTCACGACATCAATATGTCCGTTAAATGCCGCCCATAGTGCAACTTTTTTTGCTTCTATTTTATTTTTTATTGTATTCTCTGCTGCTCCAATATAACCATTCGTCATCTTAATTGTGCTATTATTTGCTGCGGTGAGACCAAAATCAAAGTTTTGAATGATTGTTTTACCATTTAATTCGATTGCACTACCAAGTTCCGCAACATTTACAGCAACGGTTTGTTGTTTACTTTCACCACCAGTTATTGTTAAATCTCCGCTAATGATTTTACTTCCACCGTCTGCATAAAAACCTTCATCGACATTTTGAATGGTTGTTTTGCCCATTAACCTAACTTCACTACCAGAGTCCGATGTCCATATACCAGTGCGTTCGTTGTCGGAGCCTTCAAGTGCTTCACCACCGATTATCGATAAGTTTTCGCTAATGATTTTACCACCGTTAACTGCTCCAAGGCCGTCCAAAGTATTGTTAATTATTGTATCACCATGCAATTGAATTGTGCTGTCATTGCCACTTACAAATGCACCGCTTCCTTTTCCCTCTGTTGTTAGAGCAACATCTGTGGCATCAATATGCCCTCCGTTGAGTGCGAATAACGCTGTTTTGTTCGCGGCTACGGATCCTCCCGTCATTATGATCTTAGATCCTGAACCGTCTGCAAGGAGTCCTTCGCCATTAGATGATATAATGTTAGCATTGTTTTTTAAGATAATCGTACTGCTGGTTTCGGCGCTTCCTCCTACAGCACGTCCACTAAATGATCCTCCTGAGACCGTTATTGTTGAGTGGTTATTTGCAACTATACTGGCGGCTGCTTGAGTCACTGTTACATCTTTTAAAGTGACGGTACTTTTATCTGCTTTTATTCCAAAGTTCAGTAATGCATCGTCTTTATTATTCGATATCTTCACACCTTCCAGCTTGTTTTCACCGCTGTTACTGTTTAAAAAGCCGGCACCAACTAGAGAAGTTTTAATGGCTCCTCCAGTCATCTTGATTGCACCATCGTTTAGTGCTTGAAGCCCGAGTGCACTATTACTAATAGTTGTATTTCCAAGTAATTCAATTACACTGCCTTCACCAACAGAAAATACACCAGACGATATATAGTCGTCACTTGGAGCCACATCTGTGACAGTTAGAGCCACATCTGCAACAGTAATATGTCCACCATTTTCAGCAACCAATGCATTACCTTTCCCCGTGACAGTTCCTCCCGTCATTGTGATGGTGGATTTTGAACCTTCTGCATAGAGTCCAACATTATCAGATGATGTAATGTTTGCATCATTGGTTAAAGTGATAGTGCTGCCGCTTTTAGCAGATATTGTTGTATTTTGTGCATGAAATGATCCTCCCGAGATTGTTATTGTCGAATCATTCTCTGCAAATATACCGGCGGCTGCTTGAGTCACTGTTACATCTTTTAAAGTAACGGTACTTTTATCTGCTTTTATCCCAAAGTTCAGTGGCGTATCGTCTTTATCACTCGATATTGTCACATTTTCTAGTTTGTTTTCATGACTGTTACTGTTTAAGAATCCAGCACCAGCTGCAGAAGCTGTAATGGTTCCTCCAATCATCTTGATTGCGCCATCATTTTGGAATGCAAGCCCGATTGCACTACCACTAATTGTGGTCTTTCCAAGCAATTCAATTACACTATTTGCGCCATTAGAAAATACACCAAATGACTTATCGCTATCATTTGTTTTTAGGGTAACATCTGTAACAGTAATATGACCACCATCTTCAGCAACCAAAGCACTCGCTTTTCCCGTGACGTTTCCTTCTATCATTGTGATGGAGGAGTTTGAATCTTTAGCATATAATCCAACATCATCAGATGATGTAATTTTTGCACCGTTTGTTAAAGTGATGGCGCTGCCGTTTTGAGCAGATATTGTTGCATTTTGTGCATGAAATGATCCTCCCGAGATTGTTATTGTCGAATCATGATCTGCAAATATACCAGCGGCTGCTTGAGTCACTGTTACATCTTTTAAAGTGACGGTACCTTTATCTGCTTTTATTCCAAAGTTCAGTGGCGCATCGTCTTTACCACTCGATATTGTCACATTTTCTAGTTTGTTTTCACGGCTGTTACTGTTTAAGAAGCCAGCACCAGCTGCAGAAGCTGTAATGGTTCCCCCAGTCATCTTGATTACACCACCGTTTTGTGCTTGAAGCCCGATTGCACTATCACTAATCGTTGTCTTTCCAAGTAATTCAATCATGCTACCAAGGTCATCAGAAGCTACACCAAGTCCATCACCATTTGTTTTTAGGGTGACATCTGTAACAGTAATATGGCCACCGTATGTTGTCGTTACTGCTTCCTCTTTCGCTGTAATGCTCCCTCCTGTCATTTCGATGATGGACTTTGAACCTTCCGCATAGAGTCCAGCATCGTTATATGATGTAATTTTTGCACCGCCAGTTAAAGTGATGTTGCCGCCGTTTTGAGCAAATATTGCTGCTTTTTCTGCATCAAATGATCCTCCTAAGACTTTTACTGTGGAATCATATGCATCTATGGCAGTTTGTGCTTGCGTCACTGTTACATTATTTAAAGTGACATTACTGTTAGTTGCCTTGATTCCATTGATTAGTGGCGCATCATCTTTCCCACTTGATGTCACTACATCTTTCAGTTCGTTTTCTTTGCTCTTGCTATCTAAAAAGAATGCACCAACTTTGGACGCTGTAATGCTTCCCCCAGTCATTGCGATTGCGCCACTTTCTTGTGTTTTTAACCCGATTGTCGCATCATTGATCTTTGTATCAGATAATTCAATCACACTGTTTTCACCTTGAGACAATGCGCCGAATCCACTCTCAATTTTAGTACCCTTATTATATGCAGGGTTATCCCCTTCTGTAGTAGGTGCACTTGTGGTATCTTCCTTAGCTGTTAGAGTACCACCCGTGACTTTAATATGACCACCATCGTTTGTATACAATGCTGCGTCTTTTCCAGTTACGCTTCCCCCAGTCATTTTTATGGTGGTATTTTCATCATCGGCATGGAGTCCGTTACCATTAGATGAGGTAATGTTAGTACCGCCATCTACAGTAATGGTGGTGCCGCCCATAGCATATACGCCATCCATTTTACCTTCGAATGATCCTCCGGATACTATAACTTGAGAAACGACATCCGCAAGTATACCAGTTTCTGCTTGCTTAACTGTTACATTTTCTAAAGTGATAAAGCTTTCGTTGTTTATTTCTATTCCAAGGAGTGATGATGCTTCATTTTTATTATCTGATATCACTACATTTTGTAGTATATTTCTACTATTCTTACTATCATCAATATAAACACCAGTTTGAGAAGCTGTAATGTTCCCCCCAGTCAGGTTGATGTTAGCGCCGTCTTTTACAGAAATACCAAAACGAACATCAGAATCAGTGCCTTGAATATTTAAGCCATTTAATTCAAGCGCACTGTTAGCACCTTCAACTGTTACAACATATTTATCGCTACCTGTGTCTGTATTTGTGTTTTTATTTCCAGTTACAGTTACAGTACTGCCGGTGATTTTTCCTTTGTCTTTTACATAAATAGTCTCGTACGTTTTTCCGGATATATCTTTTTCTTCGTTGGCAACGTCAAGAGTTTCAGCATGTGCAGTGAACTGGATGTTGAATAGGATGATAGCAGCCGCAGCCGTGCATGATAAAAGGGATGTTTTATACACCAGTATTCTCCTTATGAGAGCCCCCAAATATTCATTTCCCCGCAAACTTCATAAGAAGAAGTGAAAATGGATAGTTGTTATTAATTTCGATAATTGTCTTTATTTGGTAAGATATTTTTGGTTTTTTGTCAAAATTAAAAAACAAATGATATTAAATTTGTATTAATTTATATTTAACACACAATGTGTTTGTAATTATTTGTATTATATAATTAAATTTATTGTAAATCTATATTATAGAAATTATAAATATTATTATAATACTTACATAAGTTATATTATTTTTTTATAAAGTAATAATAGTATTTTCTGTAATACTTCTGCATTTTTATAACTTGTCAAAGTAAGTGATGACGGTAATAATCAAACACTATTGCTAGCACTTTTGATTAGTTATACCTTATTTATCATAATATTCTAATATATTTGATCTTGATATCCAAAGGAGTTGGGTGCTCTAATATAAGAATACATTCTTTCTCCTGTTGGGGATATTTTAATACTATACGACTAAGTTTTTATAAGCTGTTGATGTATCGATGACATTTGAAAGAGCCAGAGCCCAAGCTTATAAATCTTAATCAATGAAGATGCTTCAAGTTGAAGGCTTGAAATCAACAGTGCTTTTATATCATCAAAGTGCACCTTCATTGAAGGATTATTGCTTTCGTTATTTCGAATTTTTGACATATTTTTGACAATAAAATCTAAAAAATTGCTTCTGAGGAATTTTTTAATATAATATGTAACGTTTTTATGGCGATAGGTTTATGAGATATAAAGTTGAATTGGTAATCACCGTGATTGCTTTTACTCTCTCTGGTTGTTTTAATCTTGATGCTGAAAAAATAAAAAGAGACAAGAGGCTTTATCATGATGCATTTATGGATTGGTCGATGAAAGAAAAGTCTCTTACAAAAAATTATACTGCTATCATTATGGCTGATCCGCAACCGTGGCGTTTAAACTCTGGTGATGCCAATGGAATATCAAACAGAGAGCCATGGTTAAAGATAAATGAGCAGGTTGCTGGTGTGATAAAAGCGCACAAGGCTGCATTCCATATTATCAATGGTGATCTGACGGAGTTTGGACAACAAAAAAACTATGATGATTATGAAAATGTTTATAAAACTCTTGGAGCACCTGTCTATGAGGGGCTAGGGAATCACGATTATGCCAATAATGTTGGTAATTGTACAAATCCTCAAGAATTCAGTTTTTACAAAGATGCTTGTGCTATAAGTGCAGTTTCAAGAATGGTATCGGAAATCAAAAAATACCGTAGTCAATTATCGCATTTCAATGCAGATGTTACTGAAAGCTTGGTTCCCATTTCGGGTGGAAATATTCGCTTGATAAGGGGGAGTTTGAGTTATTCTTGGGATTATGGAGATGTTCACTATGTGCAGCTTCACAATTATCCAAGCTATACGGTTGGTTTGAAGGGGCAGTCTACAGAAGTGCAAATCAATAAATCTTTAGATTGGCTTAGGAACGATTTAGCTGCTGCTGATGCAAGAGGTAAAGTGACAATCATTAATTTTCATGATGCGCGTGCTGCTTCCATTGATGGTGAATCCTTTTTTATTCGTAAAAAGAATGCTAAAGATTTGTCGGTCTTTAAGTCAATTATTACCTCTCATAATGTTAAAGCAATCTTCGTGGGGCACACGCATTATCAGTCTTATTGCCGTGCGAAAAATGATAAGGTTTTTGGAAATATCCCTATATATACAGCTGGTGCGCTTTTTAATGGAGATTATTACCTCATAGATGTGAAAGGCAAGACCATTCACGTTAAAGCCTATAATGGAGAAATAGGAAAACCGCTTTTAATTAAAGATCTTGGCGTTATAGGGAAAGACACCCAATTTTCGGCAAGTTGCAGTAAGTTATAATAGGATTTGTTTCTTTGTCTTAAAGCATGAGGGAAAAAGCGTATTATATGTGCGGACTTGAAGAGCAGTAGGAGTGTCTAAATGTTGCTTAGAAATAGAGTGAAAAATCAGACATCTTTTTTATATCTTTTTCAAAGCTGTTAAGATTTCAGGTTATACGCTATAAGTGCAATGGTTTAATGTGAACTGAGCTTTAATACAAAGCAGAATAATGGTTTGTTATTCTATTTTTTCTTTTTAGGCATTCATCTTTGAAGAAAGGGGAGTTTGTCAAGGGTGTGTTCATAATTTGCTAGCACATGTTGTCCTGAATTATCAAGAAGGCTGTTTCTATTAGTTTGTTGCAGTATAATTATCAAGTTATGCCCTTTGTTAGAGTTTATAATATCTACTCATGGGCAAATCTTTTCTTTTTCATAAGAAAAGCTTTTTATTTTGATCAATTTTTTACTTATAATCTTCAAACAATTGATGTTTTGTGATGCTGTATAATTTCTCTTGATTAACCGTATGAACTTTTAGTTGTATTACAATTTTATCTTCTTCTTTTATACGTAAGTAAATCGTTACAATAAGTATGATATAAATATTGGAGTCTGTTTATAGCTGTTATGGTCTCATGCAATTATCCTTAGATGACTCTCACGTGTTTTGGCAGTTTTATCTTTTCTTTGAGAGAGGTGTAAAAAGGGGATTTTAAGAAGTTCTAGTTTAGAAAGAGCTTTTTTGCCCGCGAAAAGCTCTCGGAGAGTGCCAAGGCTGGTATGGAACAAGCCGGCGAAGATCTGGCTAATTCGATTGTCGATGGCTT
>NZ_JBHIRC010000012.1:0-43505 GCF_042196985.1 Bartonella sp. AA97HXZ
TGACCAACCACACCCGCTTTTACAGTTTCACGTTTTTACGATTTTGCAAATTCACAGAAAACAAGCAAACTGCCGATAAACCGCCCCATTAAAGCCTATCACCAGCCTATACAAGCCTATTCATTGCCACATCAGCCCTTTTCCCCCAACGCCCTCCATTCCAATTTTGACGCATTGCACAATCCAACCATTACGCCTCCATTGGCACCTTTTCTCCCCATATCCTCCCCACAACTCTCACGGCTCTTGACCAACCACACCCGCTTTTACAGTTTCACGTTTTTACGATTTTGCAAATTCACAGAAAACAACAAAACTTCCGATAAACCGCCCCATTAAAGCCTATCACCAGCCTATTACAAACCTATCACCAGCCTATTCATTGCCATCAACCCTTTTCCCCCAGAGATCAGCGTAAAATGAGAAAAACAATCGATGCCCTCCTCCCAAGCCGTGAAGAAATGGCATGATCTAAAACTTACGCCTCCCCCATGACACGAGCACTACATGCGCTTTTTCAGCGCTGCGTTTAATTGTTTGGTAACCTTGTAATACGAGATCAAACGCTTGATAAAAGAAATATACAGTGCCACAATGGGTATTGTTAAGAAAAAATCAAAAACACCCCCCAGCAGAATGATCAAAATCACCGTCCAAGCTGCCGCTATTTCGTAATGCATTTTATCCCCTTCCCTTTATAAATTGATTGATTGGGTTGCTTCAGTCACTTCTTCCAACTGCTGAATCTTCTTTTTCAATCGATGAGTTAAAATTTCACGAAGGATCACAACAACAGGGATCGTTGCAAAAATACATACCGATAAAAAAAACCAGAAAAACAAGAGAATGATAATATATTCAAATCTGCTCTCATCTACCTTAGCAGCTATCCCTTTAGAGAAAATCACATAGACATAAGCTTTGAAAAACATAATGATGAAAGAAAGGCATGCGTGAAGGATATAATCTTTGCGTGAAAAAGCGAGCCATTTTTTTAACGAATAGGAACTTATCTTTGTTTCTAGTGCTAAGTTTTGCGGCACTCTCTCTTTTTCTTTTCCGCTTTTTTCAAAGAAACAAAAACGCTGTGGATGTTCTTTCATCAAACGTCTTTGTTTTTTCACTCTGTAATAGAGCCTCAAACGCTTTATTAAAGAATAATAAGGCGCCACAATAATCATATTCACAAAAATGGCAAAAACTGTAACTGCATTTAGAAGAAAATATTCAACTGGCAGAAACAAAATAAAAAACGCGATCTCACCCCTCATGCGTATAACCTCATTGATTAATCTCTTGCTGCTTTATTTTTTCTTTTAGTTTTTTCTTTATTTTTTCCAATTTACGCTCTTTAAAACGACAAATGCCCCACAAAATAGGAAGGGGTGTGAGAAGACAAAACCATATCAACACTGGTAAGAGAAAAATAAGAGAACCAATTCCTTCCCATCTTGTCCATTGCAACGGCTGTACCAGAGATTTTGCACCCGCAGGAACTTCTAAAGCCATCATGATAAGGCATGTACAAAACATGATAAAAAAGCGGCGCCCTATTATTTTACACCTTCCCACCCCTTTACGCCTTTCCACTGAAGACACTATAAATTTTCTAAATGAAAAGAAAGACTCTTCAAATGTTGCTTTTTTCTCCTGCATTGTTCCCCTCTGCTTTTACGCTTCGCGCTTTTTACGCATTATTTTCAGGTTTAAGCTCTTTTTAAATTATCTAAACGCTTTATTTTTCTCAATAAATTTTTTCCTCAACCCTAATTTCTACATCCATATATTCTAACTCCCCATCCTTTATGTAAAGAATATGAGGACGATAGTTTTTTCCATCAACCTCACAAATCGCGTCCTTTTCGTAAACAAAATATCCCTGTTGCCTTAATTCTTCTCTTTTTTCCTCGATCAAATTTTCATAAGAATCTCTTCTTCTATTGCACAAATTGGGATCTGTAGCTCTAAAACATTCATAGCTCTCTACCTCCATGGAAAAATCCTTTGCCGCCTGTTGAAGCAAATCGTAACTGGGTTGCTTTGTCTTTTCTACCGCCTGAGCAATCACCATTGCGCGTTCCAGATGCTCCTCTTCGATGCTTGTTTCAAAGCCCAGCTTCTCACCTTCCATAAAGCTTTTGTGATAAGAGTGTAAAGTTTCAACATCGCCCATCAAAGCCAGAGCCGCAAGATAACGCAGGGAATAAGAAGCCAACCGAGGGACCACAGTTTTGTTTTCCCAAGGCAGGATTCTATATTGAGAGTGAAGCATCTTGCCAAGATCAACCTCAGTCATTGCCTCATCTAAAGCTTTCTCGAGTGCACGACGTAAACATCCAACGCTTACCTTTTCTTCAAAAATTTCCAACCCCTTCACATCAAAACTCAATTCAAGAGCAATCAAGCCTCCAGAATTATAAGGGTCTATTGTTTGGCAAGCCGCCGCATGGATACCAGAAACCACCGCAATTGCACAATCAAATCGCGGATACCCCTTCTCAGCATTATAAAGAAACTGCACTTCACGATCTGGTAAATAATAGGTGGCCAAATGATCTCCTTTTCCTTCAATTTCCACCTTCCACCCCAAACTCTTTAAAAGCGCCGTTGCACTTTCCATCGTTAAGATTTCCTCATCAGAAAGAGAAAACTCTTTTTCCTCAGATAACAGCTTAATCATCGGCATTGCTCCACTAGACGGCTCAAAAACGACAGGTTGTTCAAGCACGCGGCTTAATTCTTTTGTCACTTGGCAATACAGTCTCACCCGCTTGAAAGTAGAGTAATACAATGCCCAAATAAACATCATGACCACAGCAGAAAGCAGCGTGAAAAGCGTCAAGCCCACACCCCACGAGAGTACAACAACAATATCCATCATTTTAATATCTATCATTTTCTCCGCCCCTTCATGCGCTGTTTTGTTGAGAAGCGGTTTTTCTCCGCTTCCAGATTGCTTGCTCCAACATATCGATCTTTTCTTTCAACAGAACCGTGAAAATGATACGAACCACAAAGGCAACAGGGATGAACAAAAAAATAAACCATGATATAAGCTGCATGATTAACGAGAGAGCTGCCACGACATCCCCTTCCCACTCCGCCAACTTCCACCCAAGCAACATGGGTACGAAGCGAAGAGCCATTCTTAAAGCTGCCACAATGAAAGCAATACAAAAGATGACTTTATAATTTTTGCGTGTCAGAAACGCTTCTTCAAGCGAAAAAGACCGTAATTCTTCATCCAATGATACATTTTTTCCATTGCCCCTCATTTTTTATCCCTCATTTGTTTCAATTTTCAAGCCATTTTCATGAACCGAAGCTTTCGTCCTCACAATGAATGAGGGTTCATCAATATCAAGCGTTTGTATCCCTCATCTTTTATAAAGACAATATCAAGGGTGCATTTTTTTTCCATCACCTTCAAACATCACACGAAGAGAAGGTCTCTCCTACAACGCATGAGAATATATAAAGACCAGTATTCATTTTCTGCCCGCCCTTCACACGCTGTTTTGTTGGTAAGCCGTTTTTCTTCGCTTCCAGATTTCTTGATCCAACTGCTCGATCTTTTTTTTCAACAAACGCGTAAAGATGATACGGACCACAAAGGCAACAGGAATGAGTACAAAAATTAAATCTAATATAACCTGCACGATGCAAAAGAGAACTGTTATGACATCCCCTTCCCACCCCGCCAACTTCCACTCAAGCCACATTGGTATGAAGAGAGCCGTTCTTAAAGCTGCCACAATGAAAGCAATGCAAAAGATGACTTTATAATTTTTGCTTGTCAAAAACGCTTCTTCCAGCGAAAAAGACCGTGGTTCTTTATCCAATAGTGAATTTTTTCCATTGCCCCTCATTTTTATCCCTCATTTGTTTCAATTTCTAAGCCATTTTCATGAACCGAAGCTTTCGTCCTCACAATGAATGAGAGTTCATCAATATCAAACGCTTGTATCCCTCATCTTTTATAAAGACAATATCAAGGGTGCATTTTTTCATCACCTTCAAACATCGCACGAAGAGAAGGTCTCTCCTACAACGCATGAGAATATATAAAGACCAGTATTCATTTTCTGCCCTCCCTTCACACGCTGTTTTGTTGGTAAGCCGTTTTTCTTCTCTGCCAGATTTCTTGATCCAACTTATCGATCTTTTTTTTCAACAAACGCGTAAAGATGATACGGACCACAAAGGCAACAGGAATGAGTACAAAAAGAAGCGCTGATATAAAAACCAATATTAATGTTAAAATGAACAGGATATAATTCCACCACCCTGTCAAATCCCACTTAAAAAACATAAAGAATGCCATTATAAAAGCTGACACAATGAAAGCAATGCAAAAGATGACTTTATAATTTTTGCGTGTCAAAAACGCTTCTTCCAGCGAAAAAGACCGTAACTCTTCATCCAATGGTGCATTTTTTCCATTGCCCCTCATTTTTTACCCCTCATTTGTCTCAATTTTTAAGCCATTTTCATGAACCGAAGCTTTCGTCCTCACAATGAATGAGGGTTCATCAATATCAAGCGCTTGTATCCCTCATTTTTTATAAAGACAATATCAGGGGTGCTTTTTTTTCATCAACTTCAAACATCATGTTTTCATCACTCACAGTGTACCCCCTATTATCTTAAGGCTTCTCTTTTCTCCTCGATCAAATTTTCATAAAAATATCTTCTTCTATTGCACAAATTTGGGTCTCTGACTCTAAAATTCTAAGTGCTCTTTTTATTTTCAGGAAGATAAGCTGCTTTCCAAAGAAGAAGCAAACGAGTGCAAGAAAATCGTAACGAAGTTGCTTTGTCTTTATGACGATTTAAATCATCAACAAAACCGGCCCAAATAGATTTTTTCGATATTTTTTTTCAAAACCCAAACTTTCATCTTCCATAAAGCTTTTATGAGAAAGCTGCCAAATGTTAACATCAGCCCTCAATACCAAAGCCGCAAGGGTGTGCAAGTAAAGAAGAAGCCACTTGAGAGATAGCACAATTTCCTTTTCCCAAGGAAGGGTGTTCTATTGAAAGCCAAGCACGCGGACAAGATCAACCTCAGTCCCAGATCAAACCTCAGTCATTGCCTCATCGAAAACTTCCTCAAGTACACAGCATAAATGCCTTACGCTTACCTCTTCCTCAAAAAATTTCAATCCCTTTGCCTTAAAATCCACCCCTTTGCCTCAATGCCTCGTTGTCAATCTGGCCCCCCCCCAAAAATGATAAAGCCCTAAAATGATAAGGATTAATCATTTGGCAAGCCGCCGCATGAATACCAGCGCCTCTCACAATTCCATAACCAAATTGCACAAAACCTTTTTCATCCAGAGAGAGAAACTGTCCTTCACGGTCTCGTAAATAAATAACGGTCTCGTAAATAAATAGATGTCCCTCTTTTCTTTCAATTTTCCCCCTCCACCCCAAGCTCTTTAAAAGCACTGTTACACTTGCTATGGAGCAAAACGTGTGCTTTTGGCTCACCTTCTCTATGCGTCTTGCCTCTCCACCTGCAAGAAAATGGGCTTTTTTTCCCCAAACACCAGAATATCTTTTGCTTTAAGTATAGATTTTCGCTCTCAATATCGCTTGGTAAAACACATTTTTATGCTTGATAAAAAGAAAATAAGTTACAAGATTTTCTCTCTTTAAGAGAACAGAAACAGCAAGTAAAGTCCAAGAGCGGCCTCTCTTCACTTTCCCCTCAGCACTCAAGCAAGAATCCTACTCAAGCAAGAGCCTCAATTCTTTTCAAAACACGACACAAATATAAAAAGGCATAAAACGAGAAGTGTCCCCCATGCTCCTTAATGAACAAGTCAAAGGCAAGGCTCAATAAAAGCCCTCTTCACTTTCCTCTCAGCACTCAAGCAAGAGCACCAACTCAAGCAAGAGCCTCAATTCTTTAAAAAAACACGACACAAATATAAAAAGGCATAAAACGAGAAGTGCACCCCATGCTCCTTAATGAACAAGTCAAAAGCAAGGCTCAACAAAAGCCTCTCTTCACTTTTTCCCCTCGCTCACTTTCCCCTCACTCACATCGTATAATATGACGGGAGCTCCTTTCTGCTCAACCTCTTCTTCTAATTGCCGTATCATTTTGTTCAACTGACGTGTCACGATAAAACGCATAATAAAAACAATCGGTAAGAATAAAAAAGTACAGGCAAGCATCCATGCCAGTGGCTCGAATACGACAAGAGAAACAAAGTCCTGCCCTCTCCATATCTTAACGACAGCAGTTATAACTATTGGAGCAGTCGCCATGACTGTAGAAAGATAGAATATTTTTTTATAGTCTTGCCAAACAAGAGAAAGCTGTTTTTTATCAAACATTCTGCTGCTTTTTATTTTGGGGAGTTCTGTTTTAAGGCGATATCGCGTTCATTCAGCACGCATTTCAGTTCCTTTTTCACGCGACAATAAAGCCGCGCACGCTTGATAAACAGGTAATAAATGACAACGATTGGCGCCCATATTAAAACACTTAAGAGCGTAAAACACAGGAAAGAAATGGCTATTAATGTTATAAGACTACTCGTCATTTTGTCCCCCTTCCACATTCTGCATACGCATTGCCTGATCGCGTTGTTGTATCGCTTCTTCCAATTGTGGAAGTATTTTGTTCAATTTTCTTGTTAACTTTATGCACATGATCCCAATGATCGGAGAAAAGAGAAGAACCCCTAACCATATAAGGCTCAACAGCTGCATGATAAAGGCAACACTATCATTTTTCCACCATACAAAATTTGCAATAGAGAAAGCAGATTGCAAAACAGAAAAGAGAATAAGGATAAAAAAGATTATTTTACATTCTTTTGAATAAAAAGGCAGAGATTCTTTGAAGTTAAGAAAGCGCATTTTCGCATCAAGGGTCTTATGGGCGAGATTGTGTCTTTTCATTTCTCCCAGATCATTGCGCAATTGTTGTATGGCGTGTTTTTGTTGCGTCGTACTCTTTTTCAAGCCTTGAGCGAGTTTAAAAGATAACCTGATATATTTGATCAACAGGTAAGGAAACCTGACCATAACCATAACCATTAAAATGGCAATGATAATGAACCCTAAAAAAACCAAATGCTGCATCATAATGCTCCCTTTTTTTCCCTATCGCATTGATGTGAAATCATCATTTTTATTCTCTGCTCAAACAAATGTTTCTAATTCCTTTACTGTTTCTTGCACGCCATACTGAAGGAGACTATGGAGAATTAAAATGACAGGTAAAGAAACAACAATACATGTCCAGACCCAAAACAGCAGTCGCATGACAAAATCAATAATGTGAAGCACTATCATAGGCACGTAATTGTGCAAAAAAACCGCAGATTTTGGAAGAAAAGCTGAAAAAACGACAAAACCTGTGCAAAGTGCAACCATAACGAAGGCGATAGAAAAGATCATAAAATAATCTTTTTTTGAGAGAAGCAAAGATTCTTGAAAAGAAAAGGCACGCAACTGTGTTGCAAGAATTGTCCTCTGTCCTCTACCCTCTACCTGATAATGCCCTAAATTCTGCGCTGCACCCTTTTTTAATTTTCGCTGCGTCACCAATAACAAGATTGTCCGTTTTATCAACGAATAATAAAGTGCAACGATTGTCACCACGGTAGAAAGGAATACCATAAAAATTGCAGAACAAATAAAAATTGCCGTTCCTACGGCAATCAACATTCCAATGATTAAAGAAGCACTCACTTTTCCCCCTATTGTCTTCTGTTAAGAGATTGATTGTCTAGCTGTTGCTGCTCTGGCAAGGTTTCCCATTGTAGCATCATTTCCTTCACATCCCGTTTAAATACGGCGTTAAAGACAAAAAAGAGCGGACAAAAACCAAAAAGAACGCCAAAAATTATTTGCGGTAAGAAACATAAAAAAGCCCAAACACTATTCCACCCCGCATCAAGAACATGCTGAATTATAGGATTTTGGAAAGGGTGTTTAAGACTTTCCTGAAGTCTTTCCTGAAGACTTTCTTGTTTCATTTGTCCCAGTGCTTGGAGCTGTTCTTTGGATATAACGTGAAAAAATTCCAAAGGATCCATATAGGCAGACGCGGAAAAAAGCACCAACAAGAGGATAGCCAAACAACAAATGATGATATAATCGCCTGTTGAAAGAGCCGTCAATTTTTTGAAAGCTTCTGATTGATCCAACACTGGCTGCGATACAAAAGCCTTATCTCCCTTATGGGCAAATTGATGTTGTGATTTATCTTCGATCATACGGATACTCCCCCACTTCTAAAATTCCCACTCTTCAATATTTGATAGCACGCCACCAGCGCGGTAAATTCGCTTAGCACCCTTCTCAGAGTAATGCAAGTATTATAAATCCCCTCTACGTATTTTGTTCATTTGCCCTATACGCGCTTATACATGAAGCACTATACGTGAGGCGCTTACAAGCCACCCCCCCCCTATCCCCAAGGTGGTGCCCGCATATTGAAAGCCAAGCACGCAGACAAGATCAACCTCAGTCCCAGATCAACCTCATTCATTGCCCTCATCAAAAACTTCCTCAAGTACACAGCATAAATGCCTTACGCTTACCTCTTCCTCAAGAAATTTCAATCCCTTTGCCTTAAAATCCACCCCTTTGCCTCAATGCCTCGTTGTCAATCTGGCCCCCCCAAAATGATAAAGCCCTAAAATGATAAGGATTAATCATTTGGCAAGCCGCCGCATGAATACCAGCGCCTCTCACAATTCCATAACCAAATTGCACAAAACCTTTTTCATCCAGAGAGAGAAACTGTCCTTCACGGTCTCGTAAATAAATAACGGTCTCGTAAATAAATAGATGTCCCTCTTTTCTTTCAATTTTCCCCCTCCACCCCAAGCTCTTTAAAAGCACTGTTACACTTGCTATGGAGCAAAACGTGTGCTTTTGGCTCACCTTCTCTATGCGTCTTGCCTCTCCACCTGCAAGAAAATGGGCTTTTTTTCCCCAAACACCAGAATATCTTTTGCTTTAAGTATAGATTTTCGCTCTCAATATCGCTTGGTAAAACACATTTTTATGCTTGATAAAAAGAAAATAAGTTACAAGATTTTCTCTCTTAAAGAGAACAGAAACAGCAAGTAAAGTCCAAGAGCAGCCCCTCTTCACTTTCCCCTCAGCACTCAAGCAAGGATCCTACTCAAGCAAAAGCCCCACTCAAACAAAAGCCTCAACTCAAGCAAGAGCCTCAATTCTTTTCAAAACACGACACAAATATAAAAAAGCATAAAACGAGAAGTGTCCCCCATGCTCCTTAATGAACAAGTCAAAAGCAAGGCTCAACAAAAGCCTCTCTTCACTTTTTCCTCGCTCACATCGTATAATATGACGGGAGCTCCTTTCTGCTCAAGCTCTTCTTCCAATTGCCGTATCATTTTGTTCAACTGACGGGTCACGATAAAACGCATAATAAAAACAATCGGTAAGAATAAAAAAGTACAGGCAAACATCCATGCCAATGGCTCGAATACGACAAGAGAAACAAAGTCCTGCCCTCTCCATATCTTAACGACAACAGTTATAACTATTGGAGCAGTCGCCATGACCGTAGAAAGATAGCATATTTTTTTATAGTCTTGCCAAACAAGAGAAAGCTGTTTTTTATCAAACATTCTGCTGCTTTTTATTTTGGGGAGTTCTGTTTTAAGGCGATATCGCGTTCATTCAGCACGCATTTCAGTTCCTTTTTCACGCGACAATAAAGCCGCGCACGCTTGATAAACAGGTAATAAATGACAACGATTGGCACCCACAATAAAACATTTAAGACCATAAAGAACAGGAAAGAAAAGGCCATTAATGTTATAAGACTACTGGTCATTTTATCCTCCACGCCCATTCTTCATACGGATTGCCTGATCGCGTTGTTGTATTGCTTCTTTCAATTGTTGAAGTTTTTTGTTCAATTTTCTCGTTAATTTTATGCACATGATCCCAATGATCGGAAAAAAGAGAAGAAGCCCAAACCATAGAATGCTCAACAGCTGCATGATAACGCCGACCATATCGCTCTTCCACCATACCAAATTTGCGATAGAGAAAGCAGATTGCAAAACAGTAAAGAGGATAAAGATAAAAAAGATTATTTTACATTCTTTTGAAGAAAGAGGCAGAAATTCTTTGAAGTTAAGAAAGCGCATTGTCGCATCAAGGGTCTTATGGGCGAGATTGTGTCTTTTCATTTCTCCCAGATCATTGCACAATTGTTGTATGGCTTGCTTTTTTTGCGTTGTACTCTTTTTCAAGTCTTGAGAGAGTTTAAAAGATAACCTCATATGCTTGATCAACCGGTAAGGAAGCCGGATCATAACCATAAACATTACAATGGCAATGATGGTGAACCCTAAAAAAGCCAAAAATTTTATAACAATAGTCACGTGTTTCCCCTATCGCATTGATGTGAAATCATTATTTTTATTCTCTTCTCAAGCAACCATTTCTAATTTCTTTATTGTTTTTTTCACGCCATAATGAAGGAGACTATGGAAGATTAAAATGACAGGTAAAGCGACAACAATACACGCACAAAACCAAAACAGCAGCTGCATGCCAAAAACGCCAACCTTAAACAATAGAGGCATATAATTGTGTAAAAAAATCACAGATTTTGGAAAAAAAGCAAAAAAAGCGAGCAAAACTGCGAAAACCACAATCACAATGAAAGCTAGAAAAAAGATGATACAATAATCTTTTCTTGAAAGTTCCAAAGATTCTTGAAAAGAAAGGGGGCTGAACTTTATTGCACAAACTGTATTTTGTCCTATGCTGACTTTCTGATTATGCCCCAAATTCTGTAATGCACCCTTTTTTAATTTCCGCCGCATCCCACACAACAATATTGTCCGTTTTATCAAAGAATAATAAAGTACCAAGATTGTCATCAGAGTAGAAAAAAGTATCATGATCTCCCCGAGAAACATGACAGTACTCCACCATACTGTGGTCAAAATTACAAAAGTACTTATAAAAGAAGCAGCCACTTATTTTCCTATTGTGTTCTGTTGAGAAATTGGTTGTCTAGCTGTTGCTGCTCTGGCAATGTATCCCACAGCTTCATCATTTCCTTCACCTCCCGTTTAGAGATAGCGTTAAAGACAAAAAAGAGTGGAAAGAACACCACAAGAACACCAAAAATCATTTGCGGCAAGAGACATAAAAAAGCCCAAACACTATTCCATCCCGCGTCACGCAAAAACACGATTGCAGGATTATTTTCAAAAGGCTGTTTCAAGATCTCCTTAATCATTTTTCGAAGATCTCCTTGTTCCATTTGTCCCAGTGCTTGAAACTGTTCTTTGGATATAACGTGAAAAAACTCCAAAGGATTCATATAGACAGTCGCGGCAAAAAGCACCAACAAGAGGATAGCCAAACACAAAATGATGACGTAATCTTTTCTTGAGAGAGCCGTCCATTTTTTGAAAACCGCACACTGATTTAACACGGGCTGTGACGCAAAAGCCGTATTTCCCTTATGGGCAGATTGGTGTTGTGATTTATCTTCGATCATACGGATATTTTCTCACTTCTAACATGCCCACTCACTCTTTGAGAACATGCAACCAGCAAAACCGGTTTATCTAGCACTCTTTTCACCATGAAACACGCGCTATAAGCCCCTTTAAGTCTATTTTTAAAATTTCTCATACGTGACAACATACAATCCCTAAACCTTACAAGCACAAATGCCATTGTATCCTCTTATCTATTACCCACACTTCAAAAGACAATGTTTCACAAAACTCAACAAGCAAAAATATTCAATCTAAGAAATATCTGATGTGTAAAGTTTACAAACAATACGCTGATTTATAACAATTTATTGTTTTTCATATTAAATGAGAACCCTAAATACCGTAGGATTGTCTTATTCCAAACCTATTCCATATTAAATCAACCCAAACCATGTCTCTTGTGCGTTACAAGCAGAAAGAGCCATATAGAGTAAAACATTAAGAAAGGATGATAAATGCCTCTAAGGAAGCGCCTCAAATGCCAAGGGCTGTCTCAACAATGAGAGCTGGCAAAATGTGTGATGCTATAGACTTTCTTCTTTACAAGCGTAAAAATGGAAGTGTGCAATAGATTTTATATTATTCAAACTTTATATGGATTTCATTGGGGACTTTATCGTTATACCCTTCATGAGCACCCTTGCAAAATGGGCAAAAGAGAGCCCTAAGACATGGCTCTTTAAAAAGCAACACAAAACAAAGTCAAACAAGCAATCGATTATCCAGTATAAAAAACGTGCGACAAACAACCTTAATCCTCATTTGAAAGCTTCTTAATCAAAAAGGCTTCATTTTAAAAATTCTTCATTAAAGATGAAATATCTCACAGCCCCTACATTTGTATAGCCCCTACATTCATCAAGGCATCTCTTATAAAAGCATCTTTTTATAAAGGCATTTTCTTCTTATAAAAACAGCTTCTTTCGATAATGCATTCCGTCCTTTAAACGACATCCCCTCGTCTTATGATGAGATCCATTAAAACGGAAAATTTATACTCTATAAAGGATACTTATAAAGGATACACCAAACAAAATAGCGAGATCATTCACAGTTTATTTTAAGCCGATAAACGATATTTTATTTGAAAATATAGGGCATCTTATGCTATTATAATAGAATGCGGAGGTTTGCTTTTTGCCACTCTCTGCCACTCAACAGAAGACAACATATCTCCTATAAAGGATAAAAGTATGCTTAACAGCGTGATGTATATCAAATATCTTGGGAAAGCGCCCAACAACAAAAAAATAAGAGAACCCAAATAAAAAGCTTCCAACTTAAGAAAACAATGACCTTTCAAAAGTGGAATTGAAAAATTTCCACAAAGCGCTCGTGAAAAAAGAGACAAATAATCCCATTAAAAAAAACTTCCTATTAGAAAGACGATGACATGCCCTTGAAATCCATTGTTATTTTTTCATTCACATTTGACAAAAATTTTCCTTCAATCTCTCAAGAACAGTTAAGAAATATTTAAAAAGCAAATAATCCGCTAGCAATAAAAAATAAGCATGATAGGGGCGGAAGATAAGACTGATAGGGATAAGATAAAAAAGGTAAGAAACCACCTTAAAGATGATTTTTTCGCCCCACACCGTTGCTTTTCTTTGCATTTAAAACGCCTTTAGTATCGTTTGTTTTTTGATCTGCAACGGCTGATATTTCCCAGTATTTGCTCACTCCCCCAGTATTTTCCTCTTTTTAAGTATTTTCCCCCTCTTAAGTATTTGCTCCCCCCAATATTTGCGCCAAGTGCTTTTTACATCACTGTCCCCCATCAACAGACAGTTTCTTTTTCATTCAAATGGTTAAGTTCATGAAAATACGTAAAAAACGCGGTAGATCGAAAATAACAGGAAAGCGAGAGCCCAATAGCTGTATTTCACGTGCCCAAAATTCCAGCGAATCTGCGCTTCAATCTGCGATTGAAATGCGTGCAAAACACTTTGGTTTAAGCTTCGAAGAAGCGAAAAATCCGCTTGTCGGAACCTATATTGGGCGTCTTTGTTTGCTTGGCTATAAAGAGGCTTCATCAGGCATCAGTAAAGAGCAATATGACACGGCGCAACAATACTTGCAAATTAGAAACGACTATTTATGTGCAAAAGGTTTACCAAACGGTTATTATGATGGTTTTACGCACAGCGCATCAGATGAGAAAGCAAAAAAGCAATGGGTCCAAAGAGCAACGAAACACTATGAAGCTATGCAAGAAGCGATTAAAGAAGCACAATATCTACATCGTCAACACAACTTCCATGCGGCATTACACTATCTTGTTATAGAAGATCAACCGCTGCCTAATCTTGTTGGTTCGTTGCGTATTATTCTTGATGCCCTTTATAAACATTTTGACAGTTCTACCCAAAAGAGCCTTGGCTAAAACACCCATCATTTCCTCCCCCTCACAGGATAAAGATTCTCCCCCTCCTTTTATAACATGCCTCTTTATAACCAGCGCCTTTATAAAGTCCCCCTTTGGCAAGTGACACTTGAGATCCACTGAGCATGCCCTTTCATAAAATTTCATGGGATTGACAAGCTTAAAGCGCACAACAAACAAGCTTAAAAATATCCACCACGCCCTTTAAAAAAATACTTCAACTGTCAAAGAGACTTAACCTTATACCTACCAGTGCCTCACTTAATCCATGCCTCAAAGGACAATATTTCACGGCATGGACAGGATAAATATTGCCCCCTCTTTAAAAAACAGCAACATTCTTCCCTCTACCCCCATTGTAACAAACCACCCTCATCATACACTTCACCCAATATCGCGACATCCTTAGCTCTTCAGACAATTCATTATCGTCATTTTACGTCTTTTCTTGTACAATTCTATATGGCTCTTCTGATCTTATGACGGACAAGAGCTATGGCTTTTATTTCAGCATAATCTGGGTTTCTCATTCAAGATAAATAACGATAAAATATCCACTATAAATCAATAGCTTATCATTAAAACAACCCGTTGATTTTTTGACACAATTAAAAGCATCATCCCTTAAACGAAAGAAAAAGCCCCTACCAACAATCTCCTCCCTCATCAACAACTGCACCGATAACCCTCCACACCTATCACACCACCACTAATACGACAGCCAGCACAGCCCCAATCACCCCCACAAATCGCCAACACCTAAAGCTTTGCCCCGCAACACCTTCCAACCACCGCCTTCCCAATTCCATCAATAAAATACCACGGATTTCAAAACCACAATTCTCCCTTCATCTTGTCCCCGCCTTTCTCAAAGGAGAAAATGTTTTTTGCCACATCAAAAACTTTTCCATTAAAACAATATATTTTGCTGCATAGCCAATGAATGAGCTTTTTTCTGTAGATTTTTTCCCGCGATAAAGGAGGAAAAATAATCGTTTTGCGGTTGACAGAATATGAAAAATCGTATTTAATGATGGGTGCGGCAAGGGGTTTTCTGCGTCCAGATTTCATCATAAAATTTTCGCATTATCATAGACTATTATAAGTTATTATAAACTGTTATAAAACAGTGTGTTTCGCGACAATGTTTAAAACTTTACGGTTTGAAGGTATCTTTCGTCCTTTTCTGACTGTTTTCTTTTGCATTACACAATTTGCATCACCAACAACTCTATAATTTTGAGATTTTCAAAACAAGTGGTATTCAATAAGGGCTCTCAATAGAACGCCCTAATAATCCCCCCATAAAATACCAATATCATACATCACAGCAATGATGAGCAATACACGCATAAAAATATGAAAACAGCATTATTATGCTCTCATCGCCTCACCTTTCAAGATGCAAAGGCTTGTTTTTCAAAACATTGTTTAGCCAGAATTGAAGAAGATAATATCACTTATCGATCATCAACATAGAGGCTAAGATTATGAAGCCACAAGATTCTCCCCCACCACATTCCTCACAAACCCCAGAAGGTGCAAGTGCACCTGAAGGGGCGCATGCAAATGCATCATTAGACACTCTTACTGCACATTTAGAACGGCTTAACATTGAAAAAATAAAAAACACCCCTTTTAATCGTGCAGAATTAAAAGATATTATTGCCGGTTTAGAAAAGCATAATGCCGATGGCAGTTGGATCAAAAATTATTATGATATTTTAGATCTGTACATGATGCCAGCCTTGGTCGATCAAGCAAATCGTAAATATCCAGAGATGAATCTCAAACTTACAAGCCCTCCTGACGGCTTTGCCCTTGCACTCAAAGAAACGCTCGAGAAGGGCATAAAATCTTCTAGGCTGATCGTTAACGCACAGGATAGGGGAATTCATTTTGCGGTTGTCGATCATCAAACCATTGATAATAAAACATCTTTGATCTTTTTTGAACCGACCTTACTGCGTGACACGCTTCCCGCACTACTTGCATTAAGGACGCGACAATCCATTGAACATCACCAATTTCCGAATATTCATTTTGCCATGGTAGAAATGGATATTCAACGAAGCTCCTCTGAATGTGGGATGTTCAGCTTAAGCCTTGCCAAAAAGCTTTATCTCGAAGCTCAAAAATTAGAAAGACTACACAAAGATAATATTAAGGGTGTGTTATGTGAACCAGACACGCCTTTACCTGCTGAAAAATTAGATCCATATCTTCCAGCTCGTTTATACAAACACGTGCAAGGCAGAAGACGTCTTGGGGAATATCTAAAAGCCAATCCAGAAGCAGCACAGGAGAAAGTAAACAAAAAAGGCGAAACCCTAACCGAAAGATTTGAGAGAAGCTTGGTAGCAACAGAGACAAAAACTGTTTCTGTTTCACAACACAGAAAAAGAGCCACAGAATACAAATCTCTAATGATGTAATAAGCGTTTTGGCCATAGCCATATTCCACATCCACAAAGAATGAAGCTCTGCGGCTTTACGGTAAGGCATAAATTGCTGTTAGCAAATCTTCTTTTGAGGTAAAGATGCAAACAGTAAGCAACGTGACCTCTTAAAAGACAAAAAGATACCTTACCTTTGACTCTGAAAAGCGGGGGATTTTGTCTTTCGTAACAAAATTTTTTAAATAAAGATGATTTCATCTCTTTGTTTTTTTAGATAAAAATCTTTCCTGCAAACATTGTTTAGCCAGAATTGAAGAAGATAATATCACCTATCGATTATCAATATGGAGGCTAATAGTATGAAGCCACAAGATTCTTCCCTCCCTCATTCCTCACAAACACCAGAAGGAGCAAGTGCAAATGCATCGTTAGACACTCTTACTGCACATTTAGAACAACCCAGTAGCGAAAAAGGCAAAAATATCCCATTCAATCGTGAAGAATTAAAAAGTATCATTGCCCGTTTAGAGGATGATATCTCAACGGGTCGTTGGTTCACAGCTGATTATGCAAGTACAGACCTTAAACTAATGCCAGCCTTGGTCGATCAGGCAAATCGTAAATATCCCGACATGCGTCTTCAATTGGCAGCGTCATCTCACGACTTTGCCCTTGCACTCAAAGAAGCCATCGAAAACGGCGTTCAATCTTCTAGATTTATCATTCACACAAAGGACAGGGGAATCCATTTTTCAGTGATTGATCATCAAACCATCGATGACAAAACCTCCGTGATATTTTTTGAACCTACAACACTCAACAATATGAAACCAGCAGTGCTGGCATTAAGAACACAATTGGCTCTTAAAGCGCATGAGTTGCCCAATTGTTCTTTTGCCATGGTAGAAATGGATATTCAGCGAAGCTCTTCTGAATGTGGAATGTTCAGCTTAGCGCTCGCTAAAAAGCTTCATACCGAATCTCAAAAATTAGAAAGACTGCATAAGGATAATGTTAAGGGTGTATTATGTGAACCAGATACACCTCTATCTCCTGAAAAGTTAGATACATATCTTCCAACCTCTTTTTACAAACACGTGCAAGGAAGAAGACGTCTTGGGGAATATCTAAAAGCCAATCCAGAAGCAGCACAGGAGAAAGTAAACAAAAAAGGCGAAACCCTAACCGAAAGATTTGAGAGAAGCTTGGTAGCAACAGAGACAAAAACTGTTTCTGTTTCACAACACAGAAAAAGAGCCACAGAATACAAATCTCTAATGATGTAATAAGCGTTTTGGCCATAGCCATATTCCACATCCACAAAGAATGAAGCTCTGCGGCTTTACGGTAAGGCATAAATTGCTGTTAGCAAATCTTCTTTTGAGGTAAAGATGCAAACAGTAAGCAACGTGACCTCTTAAAAGACAAAAAGATACCTTACCTTTGACTCTGAAAAGCAGGGGATTTTGTCTTTCGTAACAAAATTTTTTAAAATAAAGATGATTTCATCTCTTTGTTTTTTTTAGATAAAAATCTTTCCTGCAAACATTGTTTAGCCAAAATTGAAGAAATAATATCATTTATCAATCATCAATATAGAGGCTAAGATTATGAAGCCACAAGATTCTTCCCTCCCTCATTCCTCACAAACACCAGAAGGAGCAGGTGCAAATGAATCTTTAGAAGACCTTATTGCACGTTTGATGCAAAGTTCCATCCAAACAGAAGAAGAACATGTTGCACCGAGTTCTGACGAATTAAAAGATATTATTACAGGCTTAGAAGATGATCTTGTCACCGGCCGTTGGATTAACGCTTATTATGAAAACACAGATATTAGATTGATGCCGGCTCTCGTAGAAAAAGCAAACAGCAAATATCCAGAAATGAATCTCAAATTGGCTCTTACAGCAGAAGAGTTTTCGCACGCCCTAAAAGAAGTCGTTGAGAGCGACGCAAAATCTGCCCGATTTATAGTAAATTCGGGAAGCAAAATCCACTTTGCCGTCCTTGATTATCAAAAAGTTGATGAGAAAATCTCTTTGATTATGCTTGAACCTACAACATTTCAGAATATCACAGCTTGCAAACTAGGGATAAAAATAAATCAAACCCTTCAATGTCTTCAACTGCCTCCTTATTCTTTTACCACGGCAGAAATGGATATTCAGCGAAGCTCTTCTGAATGTGGGATGTTCAGCTTAAGCCTTGCCAAAAAGCTTCATCTTGAATCTGATAAATTAGCAAGATTGCACAAAGATAATGTTAAGGGTGTATTATGTGAACCCAACTCATCTTTATCTGCTGAAAAGTTAGATTCCTATCTTCCAACCACTTTTTATAAACATGCGCAAGGAAGAAGACGTCTAGAACAATATTTAAAAGTCCATCCGGAAGCTGAACATGAAACAGTCAACAAAAAAGGCGAAACCCTGAGGGAGAGATTTGAAAAAAACTTAAGAGAAACAGAGGGAAAAACTGTTTCCGTTTCCTCCCACCAAAAAAGGCTCACTGAATACAAATCTTTAACGATGTAAGTGAGGCTTTTTCCATATTCCTATTCATCAAAGAACGAAGAGAGGCTACTTTACGGCTAAGATTTCTCTAAGCAAACCAGCTTTTGCGCTCATAAAACAAAAATAGCCAACAACTTTCCTCTTAAAGAAAAAGCACCATTGTCCTATAAAAACCAGCCCCTCTTAAAATTGTATCAAAATTCCACAGCTCTTGTTAGCCCAAAGCTCTGTGTAACAATGAGACTCTTTGGATAAGCAAAACGCTTGATACATAAAATATTTAATGCTTTCGTCTTCAGTAAAAGCATATGTCTTGTTTTTCTGAGAGTATCCACTTCGTATCTCAAACACCCCCACATCAATACCATACGACCAAACAACCGCAATAGACCACACTTATCGTGCATCAACCAAACAACCGCCCGCACCCCAAGAAGGCTCCATCAAAAACACCAGGACAAGCTCTTAAAATCAACAACCTCTCTTAACGGAAAACACCAGCCCAACTATTTACCCCTCTTTGCCAACTATTTACCCCACTTGCCCAACCATTATCCCTCTTGACCAACCATTATCCCTCTTTGCCAACCATTACCCCACTTGGCCAACCATTATCCCACTTGCCCAACCATTATCCCTCTTTGCCAACTATTATCCCTCTTGCCCAACCATTACCCCTCTTTGCCAACCATTACCCCTCTTTGCCCAACTATTATCCCTTTTGACCAACCATTCCCCCATTTCCTAAGATGTCATAACCAACCTTTTGATTTCATAAAAGTTTCACATCTCTTCTGTTTTTGAAGCGTGAAAAAATTCATTTTTAATCTGTCAACCAGCCTCACGTTAACGTGAGGCTTTATTTTATGGAGAAGCAAATGAGAAAAATATCTAAAGCAGGGCTTGCGCTCATTAAACAATGGGAAGGATTGCGTTTACAAGCCTATAAAGATTCCATCGGGGTGTGGACAATCGGCTATGGCCATACCACCACGGCTGGCCAACCGTTCGTTCACAAGGGCATGATCATTACTGAAAAACAAGCAGAAGAAATTCTTTCTCAAGATTTAAGACAATTTGAGAATACCGTTGAAAAACATGTGACGGTTTCTTTAACGGATGAACAATTCGCCGCGCTCGTATCGTTTTGCTATAATATAGGAACATCGGCTTTTTGTAATTCGACCCTGCTCAAAAAACTCAATAATGGCGAATATGAAGCCGTCCCTGCTGAGTTACAAAAGTGGACTAAAGCAGGAGGAAAACGTCTTCACGGTTTAGTGCACCGTCGTGCAGCAGAATCGGGATTATGGGCAAAAGGGGCTTATGTTTCTCCCAACTACCAAACTGTAGAAACGCAAGCTCCAATGGGATTTTTCAAAGCAGAAGCGCTTACACCGATTATTGGTTCTTTTTCTGGACTTGGGGGCTTATTGGCAGGCAATGGTCCCATCCAATGGGCATTAGCAACCATTATGGTTTTAGCCGCCTGCGTTGGCATTTTCTTTGTGGCAAAACGGTTTCGGGAGCAGCGCTTATGATGTGGTGGTTGAAAAAAAATCTGATGATAACAGGAGCGGCTCTGACCGCTTTTTTTATCGCTTTAGCGAAAGCTTTCACTCTTGGAAAGAAGGTTGAACAACAAAAGCAAATAGAAAAAACGCTAAAGTCATCAACAACACGGCTAGAGGTGGAAAATGCAATTAATCAAAAAAGTGATGCTGATGTACGCGCTGCTCTTACTCACTGGTTGCGCGATAAAAACAATCAATGAGCCTTTTTCTTGCGTTGGTTGGATGCCCATTTATTTAGACAAAAAAGATCTCAATGTCATCAGTTCAAATCTCGCAAGAGATATTTTAAAGCATAACAAACAAGGGGAAGGCTTGTGTGGGTGGAAACATGGCTAGAAAAAAAACAGAAAAACAAACAGAGCTTACAGAAAAGGAAAAAGAAGTCCTACAAGAAATCATCACAACGTATAAAAGTGTAAAAATGATGTCACGCTATACGAAATGGATTATATTCATCATTTTCTTATTAGCACTTGATTTTTCACGGATCGTAGATGTGCTGGGAAGTATTTTTACACAAAAATCGAATATTCAGCTCTAAAATAAATAAAAAACGTGAGACGTGTTAAATCTTTTAAATATAAAAAGCCATTCGTTATTTTTTGAAAACATGGAGATTTTATTGATGATTTTTCATGTCTCACGAGAAATTTTTACACGCCTCACAAACGTCGTGCTCTTCACAAACGCTTTCATGAAATGAATTTAAGGGCATGAAGAGAGATTTTTAACCAACGCGTAAGTCAGCAACTTTGGTAACATAAGAAAAGGATCATACCAACATACATTTTTTTAATAAACTATTGATATCCAAATGATTTTATACTCTTCATAAATAGCATTGCCAAGAATTTGTATTAAAAGACATTTCTTTTAAAGAAGCGCATAAACAAGCAATGTAATGGTAGCCTTACATAAAGCCTCTCATCTTTACGTTGAATAAAAAAGCAAGCCGGCTCCTCCCACCCTCTCAATGCCCTGCCTCCCAATACCCTGCCTCCCAATTTCCCCCTCCCAATACCCTGCCTCCCAATACCCTGCCTCCCAATACCCTGCCTCCCAATGCCCTGCCTCCCAATGCCCTGCCTCCCAATACCCTGCCTCCCAATACCCTGCCTCCCAATTTCCCCCTCCCAATTCCCTGCCTCTCAATTCCCTGCCTCTCAATTTCCACCCTCTCAATTCCCTTATGTTCTATGCATAAAGGTCAAGTTGAAGAGAATATATGGAAAATCCTTGGCTCGAAAATATGAAAAGAAGGCATGAGGCTACAACAGAATTTCGCGTGCCTTTATCATCAGAAGCATTAAAAATTCTAAAACAAGCGCGCCTACTGTCTCGTAATGATTTTTTTCGGCTACCTGTCATGGTCCCCTTAGTTCAAAAATTGCTCCCCCCCCCAAGAATTTTCTGTCACAATATAGGCAACAAACAGAACTTGAGTATAACAACATGGGTTTGGCTCCAGTTTAGGTGATGAGCTTACCGAAAAAAAGATGAGAGCAAGGCGAAAAATTAGCTTTTATCTTTAAGCTTCTCAAATGGAGCAGTCTCCCCATTTCAGAGATCAACGAAACAGAGAGATGCTTATTCTCCTATGCAAAAGCTTGAAATACCAGCATCTTATTCATAAAAAAACAAACCAGCCCCATCATGCTCTTTTCAACTCTGTCTTTCCAACGCTCAATAGGTACTAACTCTTAACTACTGACTCTTTTTAACTACTGACTTTTAATGATTGCGTTGGTTCATAAAAACCGTAGTGACCTCTCACCTTATAAAGCACAAACCCAGGATTTTTTAACGATGCATGCATAAACCTGAAATAAAAAAACAGAACTGTATTAGGAATAAATGATTATAAATCAAATGGTTATATTTTTATTAGCACAATATTTTCAAAGGAAACCACGATCCCCGCACAATAGAAACATTTCATAAAAACAAGAGAAAAAGCTATGGATTAAGAGTGAAATTCATTCACAATAACGGTAGATCAACCAGAGGAGAATAGAACAATCCTATAAGATAAAGAAACTATCATAAAAGGAAAAACTGTATGAAACGTGAAAAATCATAAAAAAAACGGGCACAGAAGGCCCGTTTCTTTATTACTTCTATGGAATAAGAGCTTAGAAATCCATTCCACCCATTCCGCCAGCAGGCATCGGAGGCATTAGTGTATCTTTCTTTGGAACTTCAGCAACCATTGCTTCTGTTGTGATCAGAAGGCTCGCAATTGAAGCCGCATTCTGAAGAGCAGAACGCAAAAACTTTCACGGGATCAACAATTCTTGAAAGCAATCAAATCACCGAATTCACCGGTTGAAAAACATGAAAAAGCATAAAAAAAACGGGCACAGAAGGCCCGTTTCTTTATTACGTCTAGGAATAAGAGCTTAGAAATCCATTCCGCCCATTCCACCCATTCCGCCAGCAGGCATCGGAGGCATTGGTGTATCTTTCTTTGGAACTTCAGCAACCATTGCTTCTGTTGTGATCAGAAGGCTCGCAATTGAAGCCGCATTCTGAAGAGCAGAGCGCACAACTTTCACAGGATCAACAATTCCCAAAGCAATCAAATCACCGAATTCACCAGTTGCGGTATTGTAACCATAAGTGTCAGCATTATTTTCCAGCACTTTGCCCACAATAATAGCGGCTTCTTCACCAGCATTGCTTGCAATCTGGCGCGCTGGTGCTTGTAGAGCACGACGAACGATACTAATACCAGCTTCTTGGTCAGGATTACTTCCCTTAACGGTCAACGCATTTGCTGCACGCAACAATGCGGTACCACCACCAGCAACAATACCTTCTTCAACAGCAGCACGTGTTGCATTCAAAGCATCATCAACACGGTCTTTCTTTTCTTTCACTTCAACTTCTGTTGCACCACCCACACGGATAACAGCAACACCACCAGCGAGTTTAGCAAGTCTTTCTTGCAATTTTTCACGGTCATAGTCAGAAGTTGTTTCTTCAATCTGAGCCTTGATTTGATTGACGCGAGCAGTAATTTCGCTCTTTTGTCCAGCACCATCAATAATGGTGGTGTTTTCTTTAGAAATATTCACTTTCTTTGCACGTCCAAGCATATCCAAAGTGACATTTTCAAGTTTAATGCCCACATCTTCAGAAATAACCTGTCCGGATGTCAAGATAGCGATATCCTCTAACATTGCTTTACGACGGTCACCAAATCCAGGAGCTTTTACAGCAGCAATTTTCAAACCACCACGCAATTTGTTGACAACGAGCGTTGCCAAAGCTTCACCTTCCACATCTTCAGCGATAATGAGAAGTGGTTTTCCAGACTGAACAACAGCTTCAAGCACAGGAAGAAGAGATTGCAAATTAGACAATTTCTTTTCGTGAATGAGAATGTAAGGATCATCAAGATCAGCGACCATTTTCTCAGCATTTGTGACAAAATAAGGGGAAAGATACCCACGGTCAAATTGCATTCCTTCAACGACTTCTAATTCCGTTTCAGCGGTTTTAGCTTCTTCCACGGTAATGACGCCTTCATTGCCCACTTTTTCCATAGCATCAGCGATCATTTTACCGATTTCAGCAGCGCCATTAGCGGAAATTGTTCCCACCTGTGCAATTTCTGCTGAAGTTTGGATTTTTTTTGCTTTTTTGAAGAGGTTTGCCACCACTTCTTCAACAGCAGCATCAATCCCACGTTTAAGATCCATTGGGTTCATGCCCGCAGCAACAGCTTTAACACCTTCTTGCACAATAGCTTGTCCTAAAACAGTTGCTGTTGTTGTTCCATCACCAGCGATATCATTGGTTTTAGAAGCAACTTCGCGCAACATTTGTGCACCCATATTTTCGAACTTATCTTCCAGTTCGATTTCCTTTGCAACGGATACACCATCTTTTGTGATACGAGGCGCACCGAATGATTTATCAATCACCACATTGCGACCTTTAGGGCCGAGTGTCACCTTAACAGCATTAGCAAGGATGTCGACACCGCGCAACAAACGCTCACGCGCTTCACGGCCAAATTTGACTTCTTTAGCAGCCATTTAATTTCTCCTTGGAGTTTTCTCAAAATAGTACACAATGAAAAACTAAGTGCTTCAATTAGCCCATAATTCCCATAATGTCAGATTCTTTCATGATGAGGAGGTCTTCCCCATTAATCTTGACTTCAGTTCCAGACCATTTTCCAAACAAAATACGGTCTCCTGTTTTGACTTCTAAAGGCACGCGCTTTCCGTTATCATCGAGAGCGCCATTGCCAACAGCAATCACTTCGCCTTCTTGGGGTTTTTCTTTTGCTGTATCAGGGATGATAATCCCACCAGCCGTTTTATTTTCAGATTCAACCCGACGGACAACGACACGGTCGTGAAGTGGGCGGAATTGTATATTAGCCATGTTTTAAATCCTTAAAACTGAACATAATTGAATTAATCTTAAAAGTTCTTGCTAGCACTCTTAAATTACGAGTGCTAGCATGTGTTAGATATAAAATCGGCATCTCTCAATGTCAAGAATAGCCATAAAAATAATTTCTCTAAATGAAGCTTCAAAGTCTTGCCTCTTATTGCACTTTCGCGTTATCTATCTTTTTTGAGAACCCGTGAACAAAAAAGGATCTTATCATGGTTGAAACACGTCAGGAAACGGATAGCTTTGGAACGATTTCGGTACGTCAAGATCGTTATTGGGGCGCACAAACTGAACGTTCTCTGCATAATTTTAATATTGGCAGTGAAAAGCAGCCTCTTGCCATCATCTATGCCTTAGTCCTTGTCAAAAAAGCAGCAGCGATTGTAAATATGGGCAAAGGAAAACTACCAGAAAATATTGGAAAAGCAATTATTGCCGCCGCTGATGAAGTGCTTGCCGGCGATTTTGATACGCATTTTCCACTGTCCGTCTGGCAAACAGGTTCTGGCACACAAAGCAATATGAATGTCAATGAAGTCATTGCTAATCGTGCTAGTAAGATTTTGGGAGGAAAACTTGGAAGCAAAAAACCAGTTCATCCCAATGACCATGTCAACATGAGCCAATCATCGAACGATTCCTTTCCCACGGCGCTTCACATTGCCACCACGTTGCAAACACGCCAACACTTACTGCCAATCCTTGAAGCTCTTATTGCGACATTAAAACAAAAAGAGCAAGAATTTGCAGATATCATTAAAATCGGCCGCACCCATACGCAAGATGCAACCCCTTTAACCTTAGGGCAAGAATTTTCAGGCTATCGTGCCGCATTAGAAGCCAATTTTCAGCGTATTGAAAATGCTCTAACCGATGTCCAAATGCTTGCTCAAGGTGGTACGGCTGTTGGCACAGGGCTGAATGCGCCAAAAGGTTTTGACGTTGCTTTTGCGCAAACAGTGAGCACTCTCACAGAAATAACGTTCCAAACTGCCAACAATAAATTTGAAGCACTTGCCCATCATGGCGCCCTTGCGCATTTCCACGGGAGCTTGAATGCTCTCGCTGCTGATCTGTTTAAAATTGCCAATGACATTCGGTTTTTAGGCTCTGGTCCACGTTCCGGTTTAGGGGAACTCAGTCTTCCTGAAAATGAACCCGGATCTTCTATTATGCCCGGCAAAGTCAACCCCACACAATGTGAAGCCTTAACCATGGTCGCATGCCAAGTTTTTGGTAATCACACCAGCGTAACCTTTGCCGCAAGCCAAGGACATTTTGAACTCAACGTTTATAAACCTGTTATTGGCTATAACGTTTTACAATCAATTACCCTTCTTGGTGATTGCATGCGTTCTTTTGATATGCATTGCATTCAAGGATTACGAGCCAATCGTGTTCATATTCACTCACTCATGGAGCGCTCACTCATGTTAGTCACAGCTCTTGCACCAGAAATTGGCTATGAAAAAGCTGCTGAAATTGCCAAAGCAGCGCATAAAAATGATACAACTTTGCGCACCGAAGCATTAAAAGCAGGGGTTTTTGTAGAGGATTATGACCGATTAGTTGATCCTAAAAAGATGATTGCTCCCCAATAAACAACCCACTAAAAAAGATGCAAACATCTTAAAACAAATCTTTCTGTCAAAAGATCGGGGTGTAAACACCCCGATGATGACCGATAACAATTACCCACAGCGTTCATTTTAGGCTCTGATCCGCATTTATGCTATGGGTGGTTTTGTTGCTTATATTGTACTTAAAAGGCACAACGGTTTTGCAAAGGCATGGATAGTCATAGCTCAACACCCAATGGCTATACTGGCAGAAAGTGATTTAAATGGATATGACCTTAAGGTGTTTTTCATTCTAGCTTCGCGTCTTGATTTTGAAAATCTATTAGCTATCAACCAAACAGAATTAGCTCAAAAAAATCGGTATTATCGGTATTAATAGACATAATTTCAATCGAAGTATAAAAAGATTAATGAATTCATCGTAGTTACGCTTTACAATGTTATCATTATTGATAACATTGGGTAGATAACTCTTATCTCAATGAGATAATGTGTTTATTTATAATGATAATCTAGCGTTATCCATATTGAACGAGAATCCTAAATACCGTAAGATTTTCTCATTTTAAATCGGTCCCATGTTGCATCAATCAAAATCACTGACTTGCACATCACAAACGCAATGAATGTATGAATAGAAATTGTATCCGATAAGGACTACAAACGCCTCTAATGAACCACCTCAAGTGCCAAGGACTGTCACAACGGACAAAAGGGGCCTCTGTCACAACATTGTGGAGAGGACTGTCACAACAACCCCACGAACTGGCAAATATAGTAATGGTACCGGCGTGCTCCTTTATGAAGCGTAAAAGAGATGCTCAATAGATTTATTATTATACCATTCACAATCGCTGTCATGAAATGGGTTTAGGAACATTGAGAAATGTCTCCTTTATGAAGCGTAAAAGAGGTGCTCAATAGATTTATTATTATACCATTCACAATCGCTGTCATGAAATGGATTTAGGAACATTGAAAAATGTCTCCTTTATGAAGCGTGAAGATGGGAGTGCTCAGTAGAGGAACAGCTGCTGGAACAAAATTCAATGTACCGAAAGGTTTTGATCTTTGCTGAAACAATCCGCCCTCTGACGGGGATATCCTTGACAACTCGCAAGAAATTGGAGGCTTTTGCCCATTATAGCGCCCTCACCCATTTCCACAAAAACCTGAATGGTACGCGCTAATCTCTTTAAAATCGCCAACGACATTCAGTTTTTAGGCTCTCATCCACGTTCCGTCTTTAAGCGAACGGAACGGAGAGTTTATCCGTTTTACATGACGTATAAGAAACCTCATGAGACTTGAGATTCTCGCACTTTACTCCTTCTTATTCTTCGTATTCCATTCAATCAATCAAAACTATTCGCTTGGATTATCATAAGCAAAAGTGGCATATAGATAAAAAAGAAATAAAGTCGCTCATCCCCTCAAGTGCTCAAAAGGCTATCGCAATACAAAGCTATGCAATATCAGAAACGAGCAAAGAATATGATGGTGCCAATATGCATTTTTTACGATCAATTGAATATGTAAGCACATTGATGTCAATCATAATGGATAATACATTTAATAACAAAAAGTGTTTTAATATATATAAAATAATGTTTTTTAATAAGTAAAAAGCTTATTTACTATACTATAATTTTTTCTAAAACACAGAGAACACTGAAGGCGTATAAAAAAATCCTGAAAAATCAATATAAACCCGGCATAATAGCATGAAAACAAGTTTTAAGAACGCTTAAATATGGATAATTATAGAGTTTTTGAGTGTTTTAGTTTTCATAATGATATTAAGTATAGATTTTTTTAACCAATTTGTATATAATACGATTTGTATCTGAAATAAATTGGGGACGTTTTTATGAAAACAAAATGTTTAGTTGCACTATCTATTTTCACCTTCATTACCGCTTCAACAGCGCAAGCAGCAGATACGGTAATCTTTAAGCAATCAGAACCGAAGGTTTCATTGCAAGATGTTTCATCGTCACGTATTTCACCGGTTACTGTTTCTGCGCCTTTTTCTTGGTCTGGTTTTTATTTTGGAGGACAAATTGGATATTTTTCCAATAAAAATACTCTAAATTACGCACAAGAAGCTAGGGACGGAAAATGGGCTTGGGTTGATAGAGATTTATCACCGAAACTATCAGGATTGAGAGCAGGTTTGTATGCAGGTTCTAATATTGATCTGGGAGATCTTGTTTTCGGTTTTGATACCGACATGGTCTGGTCTGGGAGGAAAAGCACCCAAACAGACAATGGAAAGAAAATTCTAGATGAATCAAACTCCATTAACATTGCCTTTAAAAAAGCTGGGATTCCTATCATAAAACCTGCAGCTCAGGGTGAAACGATATCCAACTATGGTGACATTGTTGTTAGCAGTGTAACATTGAAAGAAACGTGGTCTGGTGCCACGCGCGCGCGTATTGGTTTTGCTTCCCATCGTCTTATGCCTTATATTGCAGGGGGTATAGCCTATAGACAGATGCAATATATCATGTCACTTTTATCAAAATCGCAAGAAGATTCGACAATTTTTGCTTCTGGCAATGTGTTAGATGAGACAAAAACAATGTTTGGTTACACTGTTGGTGGTGGTTTTGATCTTGCAATGACAGATAATATCATCATGCGTACAGAATATCGTTATTCAGATTTTTTTAAAAAGAAATTTGCAAACGATAACCTTAAAATCTCTTCTCAAACGCATGATGTTCGCTTTGGTATCGCTTATAAATTCTAAGTTTTGTAGAAAAATTGAACGATTAAAAAACCCTGTTAAAAACGGGGTTTTTTAATGCCCCTTTCCCCCTAAAAAGACGTAGATTCTAAAAACCTGTACTAAACTGTAAACAAATAGTCACGAAACAATAAAGCCTCTCCCTCTCTTAAAGCAAGCTCCTATCCTCTCAGCCTTTCATGTAATGCCTTTGGAATATAAAAGCTTTACCATCATACCACTGGGTGCCATCGTAAAATAAATGAGAGCCGTTATTTAAGAGATATTTCTTTAAAATAAATATAGATATTGTGCATCAATTGCAGTTTTATAAGATGATGTTGACTTGGCCTCCCCGCTCTTAAAGGATAAAGATTCTAAAAACCCATTTTTAAACACCCATTTTTAAACACCATGTCGGTTTATAAAAGCACAAAAACCCTTGGAGACTCTTGGGGGATATTGGGCGGGCTTCTTTGGGTTCCTCCTCATGGAATGCCCTTAAATCTCAAGCAAGATAAACACTGAAGAATATCCAACACACACCGAAAAAAATACTGTAACGTTTCAAGGAAGTATGCCCTATATGACCACACTTCAAACGACAGTATTTTACCGCTATTGTATGCCAGAGTGGAGAGAGGATATTGCGGTTCTCTGTTTATGTAATTTCTATAACGAGAAGACAGCTTCATTTAGGGAGCACATGAAGTTGTCAAGGTAAAAACCAATTTCCAACCTTACCATTTCCCTCTGCTTTACGACTTTCAAAAGCCTCTAAAGCATAATCTTTTAAGCCTCTCATGCTCCTGTCTTTTAAAGAGTGGAGATTACACATTGCCCCATGTTTTTGTTTCTCACATATCTTTTTGGCGATCACGCCCCTCATGTCATACGACAACGCTTCAAACCAAACACACTCAAATCCAAGACACTTGGATTGCCAATTCACATGCGTGTTTTAAAGAAACAGCTCTCAAAACCCTCAAGCCCATTTTGCGACAGCACCCACAGGAATATAAAATCTATAGAGCACCATCTCTACACTTCATAAAAATGCAAGCTGGCACCATCCATCATATACTTTACCTCCAATGATGCCCTTGAAACGGCATAAGAGGCATTTTTATTCATTTTTTGTAAAATTTCACTCCACGCGAGAGCTCATCTAGCTTGTAACGTACGAGCGACATGATTTTGGTTGATTTACTATAAGCAGACTTGAAATGAAAGAATCCTAGGGTATTCGAGGTTTTTCATTCAACATGCAAAACATTGAACACGGTCTATAAATCCCACGTTTTATAACCCCCCATGTTTTATAAAACAACGTGATGCGCCATAATAGGATAAAGGAAAATATTTATGAAGTGGTGCGGGTGGTCGGACTCGAACCGACACTCCTCTCGGAACCAGATTTTGAGTCTGGCGCGTCTACCAGTTCCACCACACCCGCACACTGCTATAAAAGACAGGACTATAAAAGACAGACTTGTCGATTATTCCTTTGCACTATATGAAGAAGAACAGATTCGTCAACAGAAGACTTCTCATTTTTTAAGAATTCATATCATTTTCTTATCTATTTTATGAAATACTTTCTTTATTGGATTTCTCTACCGGATTTATAGCAATCTCATTTGTAAAGTCTTTACCTCTTAAACTTATAAAAAGCCTCATGATATTAAACAAATTAAAGCTTTGGACGATTTCTTTAGCAAATCGGCGTACAGCACCACACTGGCTTGGTTTCATTGCCTTTATTGAAAGTTCTGTTTTTCCAATTCCCATAGATGTTTTATATATTCCGATGCTTCTTATCCATCAAAAGCGGGTTTATCGCTATGCTTTGATTGCGACAATCTGTTCTGTATTAGGAGGCATTGCCGGTTGGTTTATCGGACATTTTGCCTATGATACCCTTGCCAAACCCATTTTAGAAATTTATGGTAAGGTTGAAAGTTTTGAATCACTGAAAAATAGTGCAACCCTGCAATTTCTCATCATTTTACTGATAACATCAGGTTTTTTTCATCTTCCCCCCATCAAGATTGTCACAATTTTGGCCGGTGTAATGAGTGTACGTCTTGAACTTTTCATGCTTATTTGTATTTTTTCTAGAGGCGCTCGTTTTTATCTTCTCGCGTGGCTGATTAAACATTTTGGACAAAAAGCAATGAATTTTCTAGTACAGCATTTCAAATGGATTGTTCTCATTGGTTGTGTTAGCCTCCTTTTAATTTATGGGATTTTCATAGCTTTTTTAAACAGGAAGCTTTTATAAGGAACAGACTTAATGGCATGCGTTTTGTCTTCTCACCCACTTTTACACAAACACCTTCATCTTGAACCCAGCAGAAAAGAACAAAGTTTATGGGCTTTTTTTCTCGCTTTTTGCTTGTCTGCCACAATAGGGATTGCCCTTGGTTTTGAATATTTCGGAGGATATCTTCCTTGCGATTTATGTCTCATAGAGCGTTTTCCTTATTATGGAGCCATACCATTTTTGCTCTTAGCAGGTTTTGGGGCATGTTTTTTTCGCATAACTGCTTGGATACAACTTTTATTTTTGTGTGTTTTTGTCTTAATGTGCATCAGCCTTGTTTTAGCCGTTTATCATGCGGGTGTTGAATATGGCTTTTGGGCAGCTCCCCTCAGTTGTGGTTTAAGCGCAGTCAGAAAAACCTCAGACATTAACCAGCTGCTTAACCAATTAAACAACATTCATCCTCCTTCTTGTTCTGAAGCATCCGCACGCTTTCTTTTTCTCTCATTTGCCGGTTGGAATGTCGTCTCAAGCCTATTTTTCTCCCTTATAAGCCTCTATATTACTTCAAAAGGGCTCCTTTCAGTCCATAAAAAACTCTAACCATAAAATAGAAACGAAACCGCGTGCACTCGTTCTCTCCAATCGCTTTCCCCTACCAACAACCCTCCAGTCACCAATCCCCACCCAGAACCACCCACCGCCAAACCAACCCACCCACACCAACGAGTCACCAACATCCCTCCTCTAGCGTTGTACTCAAAAGACAAAAATAAGCAGATACATCCATTTTATGGTTTCACCTCTCTGTACTTATAAGCAACATTTTGATAAAAACTCGTGATAGAAAAGCCGTAAAATAATAAGTGAGGGGACCAATAAATATAAATGGTCTGCTATGGCTGAAGATAAGAACACAGAGCCTTCTACCCTATCACCTATTTCCTTAGATATAACCAAACTTGAAGAACCATGTGTTATGATGGAACATGATCATAATGCATGGCGTGAGCATATAAAAGAAAGGGATTTAAATGCGCCTTACGAAAAACCACCTCATATAAAACCACGAATCAAATCGGCACCACGCATCAGGCAAGTTTTTTGGTGCGATTTTCCTCATGATTCGATACTCCCTGAATTTTGGAAAAAGCGGCCTGTTTTAGTGCTTTCTAAGAATGCAAAATTATATGGAAATGTGACAGTTTTACCTTTTTCAACGAAATCACAACCCAATAATCCCGCTGCGTATCCAATACAATCTCCCATAGAGAATAAAAAAGCATGGATTATCTGCAATTATGTCACAACAGTTTCTGTAAGTCGTTTAAGTTGCTCACGTACCGTTCCAAGATTATCCTGCGAAGATTTTCATAAAGTTGTAGCTCTGATGCTCAAATATTTACCGCATTTACACTATTGACTTTTGAGAAAAATAAGTGTACCTATATCAGCATACACGGCATCAGTAATGGTGGCCGCTTCCCCGCAAGGGGAGATAGGAACGAAGGAGTGGGAAACCGCTCCTTTCGTCATTTTTGGTGTTTTTTTGAAAACTGCCATTTTTTGCAACCTTCCCTAGAACATATCCAACATTCATTCTCCACCGTTGTTGTTTTGAAATATCTGCGATTTGGGGTAAGCAGAAGACAATATCCACACCTTGGATCCGGTAAAGTTTCCCACGGAGATTACCGAGATATTGTACATACTTATCATTTCATTGCACAAAAAATCGTGCTGCCGTTGCTTAAACTTTATATGATTTTCCGCAATGGGAATATCTTTCCAAGATTGAAAAAAATTTCATAATTTGGCATAACAAACAATCCCTTGTTCTTCGCGCTCTTGAAGTGTTCAATCGCTCAATTTACCAAAAGATATTCGACCTCACAACTTGTTTATTTACGTCCCTCAATACGGATGAAGCGGATGAAAAAGCCAGCATTTTTGAAAAGAAAAAAATAGTAAAGAGCATTTAATGATTCAAACGCTTTAAGACTACACAGAATACTCCATTCATCTTTGAACGCATCTGTTTCTGTTAAAGAGAGCTAATAATGCTTATATAATCTGAATAATATTAGTTTACTTACCATATGATAACCGATTGATAACGATAACGCTAAACACAGAACTTACATCACCACACCTCAAAATAGTATTTTTACGAGATAACAAAGAAAATTCTGTAGTAAAACAGAAATCAACACCCAACCGATTTCTATCTCTTCACCAATAACAATTGTTTATTGCCCTAACCGCATTATTTCACCTGTCACACGACCCAACATAGCTTTTACAGATAGATTTTCTTCCCCTTTTCCGAGAAACGATCTATGCTATTTTGGGATTTACTGCTAAATTGCGTATGCTTGCACTTTGAATACCTTTCTCTCACCATATAAAAGGTAGATAAAAAAATAATTTCGTTTATCAGCTTTATTTTAAAGACATACCTATTTTTTACAGGATACGTTTTCCTTTCTATCAGCCCTATCGCATTTAATACACTTGTCGTTTCTAAACATGAACAACCAAGCATCACAATGGAACAATAGACACCCATCACTTTCATGGGCACTTGCATTGACAAGAGATAAACAAGAGCATTGATCACCACACACGGAGCAAAAATCTATAGCGACTACGCCATAGACTTTCGCCACGCACGGGTTATTCTTAAAGCATATTTATGATGAGATAATCATTTATGACATTCTTTTTGTTACACCACAGAACGGGTTTTGCTAACCAGTTTTATTATTGTGCAAATTTTTCAAGAGAAATCCTCACTCGCTCATAGATGACAAGATTTCTTTATGGAGAGAACGTATGGCGCTCAGTTTTGACCTTTTCCATAACAAGGATAAGTTCAAACTTTAACCAACACGACAATACACCTACTCTAAACGATTTATGTACCACCTCATCCGCAACACATTGCCAAATATCCGTACATTTCCTCGAAAAATTTTCACACTTTTACGCATAGTAAAAAAAAGATTAACTTTAATCATGTTGCACTCCATTTTAATTGATTTGGATTTTAAAAATGACCAAAAAAATCAAACAAAAATAGAGAGGTAAGTTACGAAAACTACAGGGTAAATTTTACTGCCGCAAAATGTCTATTTTCCCCCGCCTGAACAGTCAGAGGAACACTATAAAAATTATTTTCATTGAAAAACAATTACTTATAATCTAGGGAAGAAAAGTAAAAATCTCCCCCAGAAAAAGAGATTACCTTCAAAATTATCAAAAAAAGCAGCACAATTTTAGTGATCTTTTTATTTTTTTTCTTTTGATCAAAGAGAGCTGGCAGGTGTCTTAGGAGCCCCTCCGGTAGGTTCCCAATTCGCAACAGCCGCTAATTCCTCAATGAGCTTCTCTCTTGGTAAATTATTATCATCCACCAACTTGTACTGAACGGCATTATCACTAAGCCACTTTATAAGCGTTCCTTTAACAGTTTTACCACCCTCAGCCTCACTCACCGCTTCCCATGCTGCAACAATAGCAGCAAGCTTTGGAGCATAACGTGGATGCGTTGGATCTTGAAACGCATATTTTTGATCCTTAGTCTCAGCAAAATTATCCTCAGGAAAAAAAAACGCAGGACGCAGACCACGCGACGAAAGCCATTCTTTTAAATCATCAACGCGAACATATGAGGAATCTGCATCTATAAAATCCGAAAAATTATAGTACGACCATTCTATCTCTAATCGATTGCTTTTTCCCGCTTGAACGATAGCATGATAGGCTGCACGGAAATTAGCAGTTTTCTCTGATGATACGGAAAGGTTATCTTCGTAAATATCACTTTTTTCTGGTTCTAATTTGTTGACAAACAAATACTTTCCTGGATTTAATCCAACTATTAAAAGCGCTGCCTGCAGTATTGTTAGTTTTTCAGAAAGCCGCCAAAATTTCAAACCATCACTATTTTCCATATATGCTCCCTTTTTTTCTGCACAATTTCGCTCTTTTTTAAAAACATCAAAAACGTTTGTTAACGCGTAGAGATTATGCACTTTTCACATTTCAACTCATCCCATACTTTAAATAAAAACACAGCACCCACACTCCTCCTTGTGATACACAAGAAAATGATTTGAATTGATTTAAGATAAGAAGTTTTGAAGTGAGAGAATTTTACTGAATTTTGGGCTTTCATGCAAGATATCAGGCAAGTTACAAGGCGATAAATGCCCCTTCATAAAGCATAAATTTTTATGCGTGATCAAACAGTTTGATATGATAATATCTCTCTCATTTATGCACCCCCACCCTTAAACCTGCCCCTGCAATCACAGCACAAAAGATAATTCGTTACACGCTAACAAATCCACCTAAATGCAAAAGCTGTAACAACGCTAAAGTGCGCGTAAATATCATAAGAATACTGTCTTACACCTCCACAAGCAGAATGAGTGGCGTAAAAACTGTACAATAAAATGCCATGCCTATAATGAACCGTGCTAAAGACTGTCGCAACACTGGGAGCTAAGGTGTATGATGATGCCGGCTTGCTCTTTTACGAAGCGTAAAGATTAAGAAGACTCAATGGAGTTTATATTATTTCATGGACATTTTGCTGCTCTACCCTTCTATACTCTTCACGGGGCCCCCCACGCGAAATGGGCTTTTATCCCTTGAATAAAGATCTCCTTTAAAAGAATCATTTCAAATTCTAAGAGCTGTTACAGTCTTTTGAACGCATAAAATGAATGATGATGCTAGCTTATTCCTTTCCTATATTCTCGAACATCAATACATTGAAATGCTCCATTCAAACGCCCCTTTAGCAAAATAAAGCACATTGTCTCTTAAATTTTTTCACGTAATCATTTCTTTCATGCGCCCCTGTCGTCTCCATTTGATAAATCTCCTTGTACTTTCTCAGCATCCCAGCACCTTTTTTCTCAGTGCAACCTTTTTGCAATTTTTCAGTTTTGAACTTTTAGATTGACTTTCGGTTTATTTTTCTTATGTTTTAGAATTATTCTAAAGTGCAAAGGAACAGAAAATGTTGAAATTGTTTTTTTCATTTGTACAACGTAAAGCTCTGTCCTTTCGTTCAGCACAAAACGTGATACTTAAAGCGCTCAAATTAAAAGAGCAACATGCGGCGCTCTATTTAAAATATGCAAAAGCTCTAGCACCTTATTCCTCTAAGGAAGCCGCGGTTTTTACCGCCATGGGGCTTCAAGAGCTTAAAAATTATAAGCAACTTTTGTGCCTTTCTTGCCATAATCGTGCAAACACTATCGGTTCATTATGTGACAAAACTTCTCTTGTGAAAGGCAAAAGCCGCCATCCCTCCCAAAAAACAACAGCGGCAAATCACACCATAAAAAAACCCTCGAAAACGCAAAGACAAACACTTTTGACTTGGATTCAACCAGGTCTTGCAGGGTTAATGGATGGCTCTGTCTCTACCCTTGCCCCCATTTTTGCCGCAGCTTTTGCCACGGGAGACACGCATCAAACTTTTTTGATAGGGCTCTCAGCTTCAATTGGTGCAGGGCTTTCAATGGGTTTCACAGAAGCAGCCCATGATGACGGAAAATTATCAGGGCGTGGTTCGCCATTAAAAAGAGGTCTTGCCAGCGGCATTATGACAACATTAGGAGGACTAGGTCATACTCTTCCCTATTTGATCAACTCTTTTTATGTAGCGACAATTATTGCTTTTATCATTGTTTTTTTCGAACTAGGCGCCATCGTCTGGATTCAGAACAAATACATGTCCACTCCCTTTTGGCGCGCCTCTTTACAGGTCATCATTGGGGGAGCTCTGGTTTTTGCCACGGGTATTCTTATCGGTAGTATCTAAAAAATCTTATCTGTAACCATAATTTAGATCTCAAATAAGCGCATGCCCCTAGGCATAAGCCATCCTTGATGATGCCATTATTGAAAAATGCCATTGATAATGTTAGGTGGTGTTGTGGAATATTTTAGGTCAGTAAGAGATGATAAGCAAGCTCTGGGGACAACCTATATCCACACACCTTTATCGACTTGGTTTTATAGATATCTTTTGTTAAAGTATCATTTTCTTCTAGACCTCATATTTTGGAAATGCCTCGATCATGTCGCACACTGAAACCAACGCCTCTCTAAACAATCATCCTGTCTCTTCTCAATCTTCACATGCCCAGACTTTATTTGTTCAGCGTCTTGCACACGGACAAGGTTTAGAACTTCCTTGCTACGCGACAGCGGGTTCTGCGGGTCTTGATCTACGGGCAGCAATTGGAGAAGAAGAAACGCTTGTTCTTGCCCCTGGGCAGCGGGCGCTTATTCCAACAGGTCTCATTTTTCATTTATCTCTTGGGTTTGAAGCACAAATACGTCCACGCTCTGGCTTAGCCTTAAAACACGGCATCACATGCCTCAACACTCCAGGAACGATTGATAGTGACTACCGTGGTGAAGTCAAAGTCCTTCTTATCAATTTAGGACAAGAAGACTTTTCCATCCAACGAGGCATGCGCATTGCCCAAACAGTCATCGCTCCCGTATCCCAAGTCAATGTTTGCGCCATTGAACCAGAGCAAAGTACCCAAAACCATAACGAGAGCCGTGGAACAGGAGGTTTTGGTTCAACGGGACACACTTAAGAAGCTCTGAAAAAATCGCTATCCTTAAAATAACACACACACTTATTCCAACCACTCTTTCACTTAAAACCCCTTGGGCTTTTAAAGTGCACAAGGAGTGCGCATTTGCTTTCAAAGTTTTTTCACTAAACGCCCCTCTAAACAAGTATCCTTACTCTTCTCCTGTCTCTTCTCAATCTTCACATGCCCAGACTTTATTTGTTCAGTGTCTTGCACTTGGGACAAGATTTAGAACTTCCTCACTACACAACGGCTGGTTCTGCTGGTCTTGGATTTACAAGCAGCAATTGGTAAAGAAGAAACGCTTGTTCTTGCCCCTGGGCAGCGGGCACTTATTCCAACAGGTCTCATTTTTCATTTATCTCTTGGGTTTGAAGCACAAATACGTCCACGCTCTGGCTTAGCCTTAAAACACGGCATCACATGCCTCAACACTCCAGGAACGATTGAGTGTGACTACCGTGGTGAAGTCAAAGTCCTTCTTATCAATTTAGGCCAAGAAGACTTTTCCATTTAAACGGGGCATGCGCGCCATTGCCCAAACAGTCATCGCCCCTGTATCCCAACTTAATGTTTGCGCCATTGAACCAGAGCAAAATACCCAAAGCCATAACGAGAGCCGTGGAACAGGAGGTTTTGGTTCAACGGGACACACTTAAGAAGCTCTGAAAAATCGCTACTCTCAAAATAACACATACCCAACCACTCTTTCACTGGAAATTCTTTGAGCTTTTAAAGTGCAAAAGGAATGCGCATTTGCTTTCAAAGTTTTTTCACTAAAAGCACCTCTAAACAAGCATCTCTCAATTACGTCTCGTGCACTATACAAAACTTCATTATCACCAGATACCCCTCCCTCATAACAAAAACATTGGCATTAACCATTGAGCGTTCACACACTACTTGTAATGTCGACAATCTATACATCATATTGATTTATAATAATAATGAATTGTCTTTCAACTTAAATGAGAAATCTCAATACTGTAAGATTGTTTTATGGCAAGCCTATTTATATTAAATCAATCAAAAGCATGTTTCTCACATTCCAAACGTGGCTAGCATGCAGATAAAAACTGGAAAAATGCCTATAATGAATACGTGTCCTAAACACTATCGCAACATTGGGAAAAAAATATAAATACGGTAATGGTGCTCGCTTGCTCTTTTGTTAAGCGTAAAGATGGTGATGTTTGATAGATTTTTTTATTATTTTACGGGGGCTTTACGGTTATACCATTTATGAACACCGCCGCAAAAAAGGCTTTAAGATGTATTAAGATACACAACAATCGCCTCTGCTGTTTTCTTGATCGCACCTCTTGCGGCAAGATGAGTAGAGCTTAATCCTAAAAAAACCGATTCGATATATGAACCCCCTGCATAATATCAAACCCATGCGTATTTGGTTTAACAAATCCACGGAACCCTCATCAATTTCACTCTACGACTTTGAGTAATATGCTTTGCTTCCTGCAACAAAGGCTGTTTTTTATCACTGATCAGAGACATCGGCTGGAATATTAGCGTTTCCCGCAGTGCCCGTTGTTACAGCATCCACATGCCCCACAACGTTACCACCCGCTCCATCGACAGCAGCATCCGCTATCCCTGTTGTTTTATTATTGATCTCACCTCTTGAAACAAGATTGGTAGAGTTTTGCAATCCTACAAGACCGATTTTATGATATCCAGCCATGCGTATTTGATTTAATAAATCGATGACAGTACCATAATCAATTTCGCTATCCGCTTTGATTAAAATTTTTGCCTCTAAATTTTGCGTCGTTTCCCTCAACAAAGCTTCTCTCAAAGCTGCTTGTTCTACAAGATGATCACCAATGTAAAGAGAACGATCTTTTTGCAACGTAACATAAAGAGGTTCATCAGACTGAACCACTGAAGGTGCTTGAGTTATAGAAGGAAGCTGAACGGAAATGGCAGATGTTGCCAAAGGCGCAGCAACCATAAAAACAATAAGCAACACCAATACAACATCAATAAAAGGGGTCACATTGATTTCGCTTTGCAACCCACTCTCGTCTATATCCCAATCATTATTAAGGCTTGCTTTCATTTTTTATGACTTTTCTGTTGTCTTTGTCTATCAAGTTCACGGCTCAAGAGCCTTTCAAGAGCAGCAGCGATATCGCCTAAATCACTGCGATAACCACTCAAAGCACGCATAAGGCTATTATACATAACAACGGCGGGAATAGCCACAAAAAGCCCAACAGCCGTTGCGAATAAGGCTTCAGCAATTCCAGGCGCCACCACATCAAGTCGCGTTGTTTGAGACTGAGCAATCCCAATAAAAGAATTCATAATTCCCCAAACAGTTGCAAAAAGACCAACAAAAGGAGCAATTGCGCCAATAGTTGCAAGAACAGCGCTTCCACATGCAACACGGCGTGTAGCAGCCAGCAAGCAGCGTGACAAAAGTGAATGAACCCTTTCTTTTAAACCTTCATGAACATCACGAGCCTTAGCATCGCGAACATCGCGGGAAACATCTTCATATTGATTGCTCTCCTCATAAAAGAGAATATCTTCAATCGTTTGTGCACTTTCCCCTGTACTGTTTTTTTCACCAGAGCTTTCGTTTATCCCTTCAGGAGCAGAAAAATGAACCTGTTGTGCAGAAAGATACACCTCTTTAAGAACTTCTTTGAGAAAAAATACACCAGCTCCTTTGCTTTCTTTCAAGCTAGCTGCCAAACGCGTAAGAGTCTGAGCATTTAGAACCAATTGAAGTTCATGACGTACTCTTCGTTTTACCAAAGTGATCTCGACAATTTTCACAAAAGCAATTGTCCAAGACACAAGTGAAGCAAGTAACAAAATAATGATAACGGCTTTTACCACCCAATCAGCAGCCATAAACATAGAAAGAGGAGAAAAATCATGCACTGTCAATACAGAAGACATATTATCTAAAGGGACTGTTTTATCTAAAGGGACTGTTTCAGATTCCATTTTTATCTCACATTCTTGTGCTCTTATCTTTATTTATGAGCTGGATCGTCACCCCGCATAGCATCACTGTTCCACAATGCCACGACCCTTTTAACGTCACTTGTGTATTCCTCTTAAGAAAGAAAACTTGATAAATCAAGTATAGTTTTATTTCACAAGCTCTCTCTTAATTCTAAAGAAATTACTCAAGAAATTTTTCTCTAACAATTCAACAAGTTTATCTTACCCAATCAATTTATTGCATAAATTAGGCAAAATGATAAACTTACAAGAAGTATCGCATATAATATTTTAATTTATAAGAATAATTTATCATCATTCCTGTTAAATAAATCTCTCATATCGCAAAGCTTTTCTCATTTCTGCGGCTCTTTTGAAGCCAACAAAATATTTTCTTACATGAAACAAGCAGCAAAAATATCATAAAATCCTCGGAGAAAAGGATATGCACTTCTCTAACAACCAGTGCACTAAAGTACCTCTCCTATCCTAAAATAAAAATATACCTTACGTTTAAAAAAAAGAACTATCGCAATATCTTAAACTGACCAAAAGTATCATGGGCAGCGCGTGTTGCCCCCAAATACATAGAGAGCAAAGAGCCGCAATATTATTTTCTTTTTCTTTGCTGCAAAAGTATAAAAATGACAGTACTTCTGCCGCAAAATCGCAACAACAATGTTTTTTAGCTGTCACAAGCTTAAAAAATAAGCCTCAGCACACTTTTAAAAAACTTTTATAAAAAACTGCGCCACGAGAAACTGAAGAATGGTACTAAATTACTGCAAAAACATAAGACAATTCTCAACAGATGCGCCCCTTTACAGACAAAGCATATCATATAGGAAAGATTTATTTTATCAAAAACAGTTTTAAATTCAACAAAATGAAAGGAACCAAAAAAAGCTTTTGGCGTTACTCAAGCAGTGAAAATTTTCACTCCAATGCAAATGATCACTATGAACACACCAATACAAATATAATGAATCAAGAGGGAAAAATACCATGGCCCATAATAAAACAACACAGCACGATAAAACAGCCGTAGAAAAAGACCAACAAAAAGACCTACAAGGACAATTAGAAACGTTACGCACTGAAATTTCAGGGATTACCTCAACCCTAACAGATCTTGGTGCAAACAAATTCAACGCCGCCAAAGACAAAGCGGAAAAACTATATCACTCAGCGAAAGAAAGTGGTGAAGACATGATGTCTCAAGCAAAAGACAAAATCAGTGATCTTGAACAAACTCTGAACCAATGCGTTCGCAAAAACCCTGGCAAAAGCGTTTTGTTTGCCGCAGGGGTTGGTTTTATTCTTTCTCAATTACTACGTCGTTAAGCAATGCATAAGTTTATCGCTCCTCTTTTAAACCATCTTGTCGGTGGAGGGCTTAAAAGCACAGTCAAGCAAGTACGCCTTCAAGCAATTTTCTATGGGTTTATTAGCATTTCATTCTTCATGTCTTTGCTTTTTTTATGTACCATCGGTTTTATTGCGTTATGTTCTGTTATGAAGCCTCTTGCTGCCGCCAGTATCATGTTTTTAATTTGTCTTTCTCTTGCGGGATTAGGTCTTATTATCAGTCGCGTTCTCAAAACTTATCAACGCTATGACCAACAAAAAAAGACAGAAGAACAACGCCACAAACTCATGACAGATGCGACTGTTTCCAGCCTTGCAGCTCTCGGTCAACATCTCCCTTTTGCCAAATTGAGTGTTCCCATTCTCGGACTTGCAACTTATTTTTTGTGGAAAAAAGATAAAAAAGACCGCTTTTCAAAGTAAAATATGTAAAACTGTCACTCTAAATTCCCCCTCAGTGTGCTTTCTTTTATAACAAAAGAAAGCACATTTTTTTCCTCATAATCTCTTTAGCTTCTTCAAATACCTGAAAAAAATCCCCTTCATTTTGCTAAAAATTCCATAGAACCGCTACACTCTCTTTCAGATTGCAACCCATGTTTCATGAACATAGCTACATGAGGCAAAGCTTGCATTAAAAGTTCTGGTTTGATTTGAAGCAATTGATTGTTTTTTGAAGGCAAGGTATTTTCAGTTTTACCTTTTCTCTATTTTTTCATAAGCCTTTTTCAGAACCAAAGGTCACGTCATCGATTTGAATTTATAAAGCAAAAATATTCCCCGTATGAAAATTCTTTTTTCAAAAAATCTGAAATTTTTACAGATAAGAAAGTTGTAAAAACGTCCATTACACAACAAAAATTTATCAATTCTGATACTGATAAAATAGAGGTCATACCTATAATTCACGTCACAGAAAAAACAAATAAAGAAAATTTTATAGAAATATTTGCTGATGGCATTCAAGCAATTTTTAATTTATCTCGTACAGGACATCGTGCTTTGATAATAGTTTTAGAAGAATATCGATCTAATAAATCAACAAACGAAGATCCCAGCAGCGTTACCTTAATTTGGTTTGATGGGGGTATAAATGGAAAAAAGCGCGATATGGTCGACAGAACTTTTCA
>NZ_JBHIRC010000013.1:0-37691 GCF_042196985.1 Bartonella sp. AA97HXZ
GAGATTAGATGAAGGATCTAAAGGTTCAGAGGACTGAGAAGGCTTTGGTTCAACAGGGACAGAAGGAGGAGAAACAGAATCTGTAGATGAAGGAGATACCGGAACAGAGGGCGGTAATAGAAGCTCCATGAAATGATTATTAGATAGAATTTTCTAGGCAAGAAACTAAAGTGTGGAAGGCTGCTCGTAGGAAACTTTGCTCTTTAGAGGGGGAAATCAAAAAATTTTTTATTTAGGAAAATAGTGTTGAATTCCCTTCTTCTGATCGTAGGAATAAATCGTTGTTTTAATGATGATATCAGCTATTTTTTGCCAAATTTTTAAGAAAAATGCTTTTGTGGAAGTATGTAGCCTATATAGATGTTTATAAGGAGATGGGGGGGCGGTCTTGAGGGTGATGTTTTTATTCTTGTATGGGGGTAGCAATGTTAAAAGGTCAAAAAACATGTTTAAGGTATTTTCTTGTCTAAAGGGGGGAGAAAAGGAAGAGGGAAGATTTAATGATTACGAAGATTTTAGGAGATTTTTGGGGGGAGATTAGGGAGATAGGATTTCTGAGAGCTCTGGAGATGCAAGGGGATAAGATTTCTGGAGTATTGTGTGGGCATTTTTTATCGGCGATGATTGCGTTTGTTGGTGTAATTTAATCAGTGATATTGATTATACCACATTCACCATTTTCGCTACCGAAGGAGAGGTTTTGCCCTGCTTGATCCCAGTTAAGTGCTGAGATAGCACTTTTCCCATAACCTTTTAGAAGGACTTCTTTTCCATCATGGAATTGTGCCGCTAAAATCATTCCATCATTGAAGCCTATTGCTACAATTTCTTTGTTTGGGTGGCATGAAACGGTGCTAACAAGCGCATTTGCTCGTGTGCCTAGTTCTAGAGGTGTTTTTCCCATGGGGCCATCTTTTGTATGAAAGGGCCAAACAATTGCGGCAGAGGCACCTGATGTTGCTAGCCATTTTCCTTTTGCGCTCCAAGACCAGCTTTTAACTTTGCTTGGGTAGCCACTCATCCGTAAATGTTGATTATCAGTGAGACGCCAACCGTGTAAGGCGTTTTCTTGCATGGTGGAAATGACATAGCGGTTGTCTGGTGAAAAGGTGACATCACAATGAGCTCCTTTCCATACTAATGTGGTGGGAGATATTTGCGTTGATAACCAATGAAGAGTCACACCATTGTAATGGGCAACGGCAAGTCGCAAACCTTTTGGGGCAAAAGCAAGGCCTTCCACACTGCGTTCATGTGTGAGCTCTTGTCGTTCTTTTCCAATATGCGCAAATGCGAGGCGTGAGGAGGAAAAAGCAAAAGCTTTTTGTGGACCAAAAGCAACGTTGTTTATCCATTTGCGTTCTTTTTGGCTTAACACTTCCGTGTGATCTGCTACGGTTGTTTGACAGACTTTTCCATCTTCTCCACCGGTGATGATCGCGGTATTGTCATGGGAAAAATGGCTTGAAATTATTCCTTGGTGAACTTCAACGATTTGTGGGGTTGGATTAAAAAAAACAATGAAACCTTCTACGGAAACAAAGGCTGGTTTATTGCCTATAAAACCGCAGGAAAGGCAGTAACTTTTGAGATCATAATGGGTAATGTTTGGCATTATCACTCACTTATGCGCAATTTTCAAAACCAGTTTTTAATTTTTCAGCATCAAGAGAGCGTCCTATAAAGACAAGGCGGCTTTCTCGTTTTTCATCTTCACGCCATGGGCGTTGATGTTGTCCTTCAAGAAGCATATGTATCCCTTGAATGACGTAACGATCATCGTCTCCTTGAAAGGCGATAATGCCTTTAAGACGCAAGATATCAGGTCCTTGTTGCTGTGTAACCTGCTGGATCCAAGGGAAAAACTTTTCTGGTTGCAGAGCATCTGTTTTTAAACTTACAGAAGTGATGGTAATATCATGAATGGTGGATGCGTGATGATGGTCATGATGACAATCGGGACCGCACACATGGTTGGCATGTTGGTGTGTATGTTCGTGATCGAGAAAATGAGGTTCATGATCGAGAGTCTGTTGGAGATCAAAAAAACCACGATTAAGGAGTGTCTCAAGAGGGATATTGGTGCGCTGTGTTGTATAGAGTATAGCGCGAGGATTAATGGCCAGAATAAGGGATTCAGCATGGCTGCGTTCTTGTTGGGTGACAAGATCAATCTTATTTAAAAGAATAATATCCGCGAAGGCAATTTGGTCTTCAGCTTCACGACTTGTTTTTAATTGAGAGGGAAAATGCTTTGCATCAACGACTGCTATGACACTGTCGAGAGCTGTTTTTTCATGGATAGTATCATCCATGAAAAAGGTCTGTGCTACGGGAACGGGATCAGCAAGCCCTGTCGTTTCTATAATGATCGCATCAAATCGATGAGAACGTTGCATCAGGCTTTCTAAAATGCGAATGAGATCACCACGTACGGTGCAGCAAACACAGCCATTATTCATTTCATAAATTTCTTCGTCTGATTCAATAATCAGGTCATTATCAATACCAATTTCACCAAATTCATTGACAATGACGGCATAACGTTTGCCATGATTTTCACTGAGAATGCGGTTGAGAAGGGTGGTTTTTCCAGCACCAAGATAGCCTGTGAGAACCGTAACGGGAAGTTTTTTTTGGGGTATCGTTTCCATGGAGAGACCTTTTATTGTTCTTTATTGCCATGTGTTTATGTTAAATCGATTGATATCATCAAGTAAATCACGAAGCTGAGACAGAACATGAGAAAAGATTGCTTCACCGGCTTGTGGTGTTGCTTTGCTTGCATTTCCTGCCGCACCTTGCGTATTTAGATCTTTCATTGTCCAACCAAAGGCATGAGGACCATAAGCACGTAAATACCGATAATTGGCAATCATATCCGCTTGTTTATTATGAAAATTTTCTGCCTTTTCCATATGGACTTTTTCTGGTGCTAAATAGAGCATGAGAGAGGTTTCGATAAAGCCTCCATGGATATCAAGATGTTGTTGAGATGGCTCCATGAGACCTTGTGGTAAACCAAAACGGCTCCAGCTTGTTGCTACAGCGAGCATGGAAAGGCGCTTTCGTAATTCGGTGATAACAATGCTCATTAAAGGTGAATTTCCTCCGTGAGCATTGAGAAGAAGAAGACGGTTGATCCCTTTGTGGTAACAGTTTTCACCAATCTTTATCCATCGCTTAATCGCATCAGAAAAGGTAAGGGTTTGCGTGCCTGTAACATCCATATGTTCTATAGAATAGCCAATCTTTTCAACCGGTAAAAGTGCGATATGAAACTGCTCTTTTGTTTGTAAAGTGAGGGCTTTTGCAAAAGCTTCAGCAATAATCCAGTCGGTTTCGAAAGGAAGGTGCTCTCCGTGATATTCATGTGCACCCAAAGGTAAAAGAGCGAGAAAAGGTGGGTTAGATACCATAAATTAATGCCCAAAAGAGAAGTCAAAAGAGACAAAGTGATCAAAGGTGCTGTCACTATTTAATCTATCTATAAGAGAAACGCAAATAGGCGTCTTTTTACATCACATATGGATGCATAAAAATGAGAGCTTTGTTAAAAATAGAGAAGCTTTTATTGAGCAAAGCCACCGCAATTTTTCTGTAATATTAGGCAATCTTTCTCAAGATAGTTGTCTTTTATAATTATTTCTGATGTATATTATCATTTTTAATAATTATATATTCATATATATTAAATACTTCACAATAAATAATGAAAAAATTATTTTTCATTATTTATTAAATATGTAATTTTTTCTGTAAATTACATATTATTCTTTTATTATGGAGCGAGGATGATCAAAGTATTTCTACTATTGCAATAGTACAGACTTTTGTTGCAATCAGGAACTCTATTCAATTATCTGTATATTACAAAAGAATAGAAATGTTTGTTGATTGATTTTATTTTGGATAGTGTCTTAACAGATTTTAGTGTTCATGAGAAAAAATAAATATAAAGGGAAGAATTCACGTAAGATGAATTTGTAATCTCATAGAGCAGTTTATAAGATGATTCAGTAAGAAACACCGTTGGATACAAGAAACACCGTTGGATACATGATAAACAGAACGCCATTGTGTTGCACATTGACGCTTTTGTTTTAAAGAAACATTTAGTACACCAAAGCCCATTTCACGACGCAGCTTGTGAATGGTATAACGGTAAAGCCTTATAATATAAAATCTATAGTGTTCCACCATCTTTACACTTTTAAAGTAAAAAGGGACACCATCATTCACTTTGCCAGTTTTCAATACTGTGTTAACAGCGCTTGATAGTTAAGATACCTCATAAGTGATATTTTCCTTTCTTCAAGTGTGTTTACACACACACCGATCTCGTTTGTGATTTGCAAGTGAAGAATTTTGATTGATTCAATATAAACAGAGTTAAAATATAAGAGAGTTTTATAATCGTCAGCTTTCTCATTCAACAGGCAAAACAATAAATTATTATTATAGATTAATATTTTGCGATTAAAGTGATCGGTTGATGAATTTATTATTCAATATCAGTTTTATGGCGTTATTTTTTCAATGCGCTACTTAAGTTGGTATTTTAAAAATGCAATTTTTTAGTAAGTTTCTCTATTCCTTTTCTTTCAAGCATTTGATCAATTATTTATTATTATTCGTTTTTCACAAATTGCAGACAGTTATGTGAATATTGCAAAAATTTCTTTCAAAGAGAATTATTTGTTACTAATATAGAGTAAATATAATTACTTAAAATATAAATAAGGTTGCGCTCTACAATATTGACGAAAAATATGGAATAACTTTTATGCAAATTAAGAAAGAAAGTTTTTTCAGTATTTTGGGGGATCATCTCATTTTTCATGACTCTCTTTTTATGTAATTTTAGGTAGTTTTTTGGTGCTCTAGTGTTGCTTATAATATTTTTGTAAATCTGATAGATTTATTTATTTTATGCGTTTGTTTTGTTAGGTTTGAAAGTCAATATTTTGAGTTTTTTATGCTGTATGAGATAAAGGAGCTAAATTACCTTTTTGAAGATGCTATGCACTATTTTCTTTATATATCAGTAAAAGTTGAGAATCATTTTATTAATGTCTTTTCTATTTGAAAATAGAGATCTTAATTTCTTTTTACATTTTATAACTGTTTTATAGAAAAATAGTAAACTATTTAAAGTTGTTTTATTAGGATAGATTTGTTTTAGATCAAGTTTTTATTCGATACTAATTTTATTTTTCAATATTAATGATGAGTGATATAATAAAAATCCATTAAGTACTATTTCATTTTTATATTTATTGAAATAATAGAAAATCATATATCATTATATTGGAAGTTTTAAATTTTATAGTTCTTTAAAATTAATTACATTTCAAATTATTTATAAAAGCTCTATTATATAATTTTTTAAATGAATTTGTTTCGTAATATTTATTATAATAATAAATTTAACAAATTATTATTATTTTTAATTATAGCAATAAAAATGAAAAAATATTACTGTTGGTATCTTAAGTTATTATTGCGTAAAAGGAATAAATTATTTTTATCATTTATTGTTTTTTATATTTACATGTAATACATAATGTGTTATATTATAATAACAAAATTACATATAATATTTTATTATGTGCAATTATATAAATGATTAAATATAATTTTTGGTTTTTATATATGTGAATATTCTTTCATTTTTTCAGTGAAGAAAAGAGGAGCAAAGAAAGCTATGTTTAAAATATTTAAAAATCGTGTATGTTCATTTACTTTTACACTATTTATTCTCTTTTTTGTACAAACTATAGAGGGAAATGCAAGTTTTGTAAAAAATCAATTTCAAGAGAGAGTGGCAGTTACTATTTCTACACTAGAAAAAAATGTAGCTATTAAAGCTGTGGATAGAGCTGTTATTCAAGGCGTTGAGGAACAAGATGGCATTGCTTTGGGGAAAGTTGAAAAAGCTGCTGCTTTTTCAGGTGCAGCATTTTGGGGGGGAATAGGTATTTTATCACTTCTTGCTTCTTTATGTGTTGGGGATGTATTAGGTGCTGTTGTATCTCTTTTTGGAATATTCAGTACACTTTAGTAGAAAACTCATCGACAGAGTCGAGGATTTTTTTGTTCACTTCATTATTTTTAAAAAATAAATATTTTATTATTTATACTATACTAGATAATAAAATCACTACTCTTAATATTAAATGTAGCTTTTATTAACATTATTAAAGTTCAAGATCCTACATTTATGTTTTTTTTTACAAATTAGTGTAACCTGATTTTTTTACAGTTTATGGTTATTTTCTAGTAATAAGGATAGTATACTTACTATCTTTATCAGTCTTTTAATATTGTCTACCTTTTCTCATATGAAGATTATTCATCAAAGGTATATTTTATCCTTTTTAAATTTTTTTATCTTTCATAAGGGGATAAAATAAAGAATATCCCTATATCCAAGGCTCTCATGCAATAAGAAAAATGAGAAATTATTATTTATCATTTTAAATTTGTTTATGTTAAATCCATCAGAAGTATTTTTTACGTATAACAAGTTGCGTTCGTGTATGGATAAAATTATTAAAAAAAAGAGTAAAAATTCTTCTCATGAATCATCTCTAAGGTTCAAGGACTGTTGTAGTATTGGAAAATAAATGATGGTGCTGGTTTGTATCTTCATAGAGTAAAGATAGTGATACACAATGAATCTTATGCCATCTCATAGGGTGGTTTATACTGTCGCATTTACGGGACATATTGTGAGAGGGAAGTGGTGATGTGCATCGTTGGAAAATGCTTTTATTAAAACATAAACCTGTATTTGCGATAGAAGTGTATTCTGGGTTATTCTGTTGCCTAAGGGAAGGATACTGTTAAGTAAGGTAATTCAGGAGTATTTATAGCTTAGCGGAAGAAGGGCAATGAAGTAAAAGGTCTTGTTTAGCACGAAGACGTGCAATCCATTGATCTTCACGAATAGCAGTATTATGTACTGTAATGAGTTCGTTTTTTTTAATTGCAGCTGTTACTGTTGCTTTTTCTAAAAGGCCACAAGGAATGGCGTGGTGAGCGCGTGCTTCTGCGATGTTCATTATCCAAGCACGATAAGTATAAAGACCGATAAAGTCTAGCTGATCACCTGGATGTAAATCTTTTTTAGCAACAGCACAGACTTCTACTACGGGATGGCTAAGAGGGACCATATCTTTTTTGCCATAAAGCATAATACGTGCGCAGGTGAGGGGCACTTCCATTGCTGTTAAATGATAGGGGCGATGAAAGGTGAAGTAAGGTCCCTGGCCAATTTTTAAATCTTCCATACGTTCGCGTAAACGTGGGTGTGCTATTTCGGCAATGACAAAGACACCAGGTGAAACACCTTGACCTATTGAATAATCTACAACACCATATTGCTGTAAAATGCCCCCATCTTGCTTTGGAATAAGCACTTTGTTTAAATCTTGTAGCGCTGCTCGTGGTCCATGCATTCCTGGGCAATCGGGGAGAAGTCCGGTGGCATTGGCAATGGCTGCCATTTCAACCATCGTTTTGGAACCATCAATAAATTCAACCAACATGCGCACATTCATATTACGCCGGAATGCTTCTTCTTCGTAAGCGTCAGGTGTAGCATCAAAGCGCAGAGGATTATTTTTTCCTTTACCCGCTACAACAATCTTATGTCCAAGGGCTGAAACAAATTCTATGAGTTCCATACAAGAAGTAGGTTCATCGCCGGCACCAAGTGTATAAATGAGCCCTCGTTTTTCTGCTTCATGTTTGAGATAAGCGCCAATTGTAACATCTGCTTCAACATTCATCATGACAAGATGTTTGTTATTCTCAAGCGCTTTGATACCAATTTCTGCTCCTGCTTCGGGATAGCCTGTTGCATCAACGATAATATCAATTTGTTCATGGCGCAAAACAAGGTTAATATCATCTGTTGCTGCAATCAAACCCTTTTCAATGCTTTGGGTGAGAGCATAAGTATTTTCAACTTCACAGACATGTCCATCTTCGCCATAGGCTAGTGTAGCGGCATCAAAAATACGTGACGGTGTCCTCGTGGCTACAGCAGCGACTGTTATACCATCCATATGCGCAATACTTGATAATAAATCTGTGCCCATTTCACCACAACCAATCAGTCCAATACGGATGGGGGGATGGTTTTCTGCACGTTGTTTCAAATCATGCGCTAAACCTGTTAGGTTCACATTGCTTGCCATTCTTTTTTCCTATTTGAAAACTATTCTGCTAAAGAACTTTTCTCATTCATAAGGTGCATTTGTTTTTAAGACAATTAATCTTTTATTCTTGATGCTCTAATCAATGGATTTTATAAAAGCAAGAGGGGTGGTTTCTTTTATCAAATAAAATAGGAATAGCGTTATGCAGCAAAAAATAACAGTACAAGATGTCACCAGTTTTATTGGGAAAGAAGTGGGATTATCGGAGTGGCGTCTTGTTACACAGGATATGATTAATCAGTTTGCATGTGCTACAGATGATCATCAATGGATACACGTTGATGAGGAAAAGGCTAAAAAGACACCTTTTGGCGGCACGATTGCTCATGGTTTTTTAACATTATCGCTTTTGTCTAGGCTCGCTTATGAAGCTCTTCCAGAGTTAGAAGGGAGCACAATGGGGATTAATTATGGTTTCGATAAAGTACGCTTCATGAGTCCTGTGAAAACAGGGGTACGGATACGTGCGCGTTTTGTGTTAGACGACGCAGAAATTCGTCCTTCTGGTCGAGTGGTTTTCCATTATGGGGTTACGGTGGAAATTGAAAAGTTAAAAAAACCAGCTCTTACAGCTCAATGGCTTATTGTTGCTGTTGTGGAAGAAAAACCTTCCAATATCTAGATTATTTGAGTGCTTTATTTTATAAAATTTTTATACAATTCTATTAGAAGTTTCTTCAATGATGATATTGAGAATAATCTATAGGATGATAGATATGGTGGAGCTATCATAGCGTTGATAGCCATAGCGGGTTGCTATCTTTCCTAGATCGTTTTGAAGAGGAGTTTCCTAATGAAGATAGTGCATTGCTTCACGCTTTTGTTTATAGCGTTCTTTAATGGGATCATACCCATCACGTAAAACAGAACGCTTCAAATGGAATATACTTGCGTTGCCAATTCACGGGTTTATTTTAAAGCAACATCTCTCAACGCTCGTCACACCCATTTCGCAATGGCGCCTGTGAATAGTATAACGATAAAGCCATTGAGCACCCCTATCTTTATGCTTGTGAAGAAGAAAATCGGCACCATCATATTATATGCTAGCCGCCAATGTTAAGACAGGTCTTGGCGCTTGAGATAATTCATAAGAGGCATGCCTTTCTTTCTTGTATAGTTTTACTCACACGGCTCTTTCCGCTTTTAACGTGCAAGCAAGAGGTTTTGGTTGATTCTATATGGAACAAAGTGGGAATGAGAGGATCTTACGGTATTCAGAGTTCTCATTCAATATGAATAACGCCATATTATCATTATAAATTCAATGTGTTATCTAAGGTTGGGAAAGGTCGTGACCAATGTCTTAATTTAAAGAGAGTTTCACATACTGTGAGATCTCTTATTTTATCCCCTTTTATATTAAAGCCATTAAAACTATTTTCTTTCATGTTACAAACGGATGGGGAGAGATAAAAACTGTTTAAGAAAAAAGTTTCTAATCTCTTATGAGTGTTTTCGATAGGCAAGGGTTGGTGCACTTGGAAAGTGGCAAAGAGGATGATGGTATTGGCTTGTGAAATTCTAAGTCTTTTAATGTTTTGTTTTATCAAGTTTTTGTACGATTTTATCAGAAGTCCATTGGGTTGTAATATTAAGCACGATCAAAAGGATGATGACGATGGTCATGATGAAGGTATTGTAGCGTTGGTAGCCATAGCGGATTGCCATATCCCCTAAACCGCCTCCACCAAGATATCCAGCAAGTGAGGTGGCTCCTATAAGAGAAATGACCATGACTGTAAAACCTGTAATCAGGCTAGGGAGAGCTTCAGGAATAAGAACATGTCTGATAATTTGAAGACGACTTGCACCCATCGAGCGGATCGCTTCAATGAGACCGTTTTCAACGGTTTTAAAAGAGAGTTCCGCCATGCGAGCATAAAAAGGGATAGCTGAAATGGTCAGTATAAAAATTACAGCAGGCATTCCTATCCCTCTTCCTACAACGATACGCGTAACGGGAAGAAGATAAAATGCAAGAATGATAAAGGGAATGGCACGAATACTGTCAATGATCATGCTTAAAGGGCGATTGATGAGAGATGAGGAAAAAATCCCTCCGCGTGCTGTTGTGTGAAGAAGAAGACCAAGGGGAAGCCCTATAATAAATGCCATAACAGAAGCACTAAGTGTCATCAATATTGTATCAATAACAGCTTGGGGAAGTTCATGAGACAGAACATTAAACATAGCCTAAGACCTCACAATATCGTCCTTTTTTCGTTAACCATTGAACAGCTTTTTCTAAAGCTTCTTTATCTTCTCCAGGAAGAGCCAAGAAGAGTCGCCCGATGGTTTCATCTTGAACTGTATCAATGCCACCATGCAAAATACGTGCTTTTAAACCACTCTCATTTTCTAGAAGATGAAGAAAAGGTTGCTGGGCAATTTCACCGGCAATATTAATTTCAATGACAGCTTCTTGCCCGGTTGGTTTGAGATTTTTCGCAAATTTTTCAGGAAGTTGCGGGGTGACAAGCTTGAGCATGGCTATGGTTGTATCGTCTTGCGGTGATGTAAAGATGTCTTTCACACGTCCTTCTTCTACAATGTTCCCCTGATTAAGAACAACAACGCGATGCGCTATGGTGCGCACAACTTCCATTTCATGGGTGATGAGCACAATCGTGAGATTGAGGTGTTTGTTAATATCAGCAAGGAGCTCTAGAATAGATTGTGTTGTTTCAGGGTCAAGAGCAGAAGTGGCTTCATCTGATAATAATATTTTAGGATTAGCAGCAAGAGCGCGTGCAATGCCAACGCGTTGTTTTTGTCCCCCGGACAATTGTGCTGGATAGCAATATTCTTTCCCAGATAACCCAACCAATTCAATCAGTTCAAGGGCACGTTTGTGGCGTTGTTTTTTACTTACACCACTTAATTTAAGCGGCAATGCAATGTTATCAAGAATATTTTGCGATGAGAGAAGATTGAAATGTTGAAAAATCATTCCAATTCGTTGACGGTAAGGCGCCCATTCTATCTCTGATAGATTAGAAATATCAACGCCTTCAAAAAAAATGGATCCTGCATCAATCTTCTCTAACCCATTTAAACAGCGGATAAGTGTTGATTTTCCTGCTCCACTGCGCCCAATAATGCCAAGGATTTCACCAGCGTGGATATTTAAAGAGAGATTATTAATTACCGGAACACCAGCCGTTTTGTTAAAACAACGGCTGATGTTTTTTAAGGAGATAAGAATAGGTTTTTCCATTCACAATTACCGGGATATTTGGCACAATTACCAAGATATTTGGCACCATTACCAAGATGTTTGGGCAGTTTTGCCAAAAATCTCTTTGATTTTTGCACGGATAAGATCGTTATTGTAGGCAGCAACTAATTTTTTAACCCATGGTTCATCTTTTTCGCTCGTGCGTACAACGATGATATTATCATAAGGATTATTTTTTGCGCTCTCCCATGCGACCACATCGTTTTCGAAGCTTAATCCCGAAACAATAGCCCAATTTGTGTTTATAATTGCAAGGTCAAAATCGTCGATTGCACGCCCTAACATACCAGCATCGAGCTCACGAATTTGCAGGTTTTTAGGATTTTCGATAATATCAAGTGGAGATGCAAGAATATTATGAGGATCTTTTAACTTAATGAGACCTAAAGAATTGAGAAGAAGTAAGGCTCTTCCACCATTAGATGGGTCGTTCGGAATACCGACATGTGCACCATCACGGAGATCTTTTAAGTCTTTTATTTTGTGTGAATAAACACCAATTGGAGCAATAAATGTATAGCCGACAATTGAAAGTTTATAGCCACGTTGTTTCATTTGTTCATTAAGATAAGGGGCGTGCTGAAAAGCATTCGCATCGATCTCTCCTGCGTTAACAGCATCATTAGGCAAAGCATAATCAGAAAAATAAACGAGTTCAATATCTAAACCGGCTTTTTTAGCCTGTTCAGCAGCAGTTTTCCAAATAATTGCATCCCGCCCTTCCATAATACCAAGTTTGATTTTTGTTTTGTCTGCGGCCATGGAAAAAGCAGTAGACAAAAAAAGTGCAAAGAGAGAGAGGAATAATCCTATAATCCGACTACGAGAAAAAAATTTTAATGTCATATGCTTTTAACTTTCTTTTTCGAGAAATTTTTTGAGCGAAGTTTCAATATACTCTGTATCTTTTTAGGCAGATTTAAAGTTATACAAGCTTTAGAGAATATTCAATCACTTTTATTTTTTAAAGAGTATTATTTTTCCTTCTATTTTAGTTGTTTTGGGGGCTGATCATCATTCATTCTCAGAAAATCTTTGAAATTTAGGCAATCAATTCTTTTATTGCAATCATTTGTTGAGGGAACCAATGCCCCTTTAAAAACTTCTGTAAGGGACAATTGGTTGAAGAACCGGACAATCAGATGATGCTTTAGCCGTAAATTCATGAAGAACATACTGCGCAATCAAGATCAAAAGGCCGTGTTCGTGTAGGCGATAAAGAGAAATTTTGTTGCAATGTTGTGGGTTTTTGGGGGGAATAAAGGTTGCTGATCATTGGATTTAAACGCGGCAAATTTTTGCAACGGCGAATTTTTGCCCTTCATACGTTTTAAGAGAGGAAGAAAAATAATGTTAAGAAAGAAATTTTTATCAACAATGATGACTTTATGGACTTTAGGAGCGTCAGGGGTGGCTGTGACTGCTTTTCACGCACAAGCTGGAACCATTACAGGAACAGTTGCTCGTGTTGCATCAGGTCAGGTATCTTTACGCACAGGCCCTGCGACAGCTTATAAAGTTATCGCAATGGTTCCAATGGGAGCAAAAGTGCAAATTTATGGCTGCCTATCCAATAAAACTTGGTGTTCTCTTGGTTATCATGGAAAAGTTGGTTGGGCATCTGCACGTTACGTCAATGTTAACAATGTTCCTACCATTGCTTTTAAAAAGATGCCAGCAAAATCAAAATCTATGGTAAAATCGCCAAAAGAAAAAGTAAAACAGGCTGTTTCCGACTTTAAAGCTCTTCCGGCGATTCAAAAAACACGGAAAAATATGCAAAAACTATACAGAACAGATATGATTATCGATTCTACAGGTGTTAAAAAAAGGGATGAACGAACAATTTTAAATCCGTCGCAAACAGCACAAGGCGTTTCTGTAAAGCACGTGAGTGCTTATAATCCCTCCTTTCCTGATAATGTCAATTACAAAAATTTTGAACGTAATGAAACGCGTTACCGTGTCGTGACCTATCCTGCTCGATAAGGGTAAAGTTAATTTCACAACCGGAATGACAAAAAGGATCAGCAGCATAAGCATTGTTTGCTTCATGCTGCTGATCCTATTGTACCGTAAAATGTCATTAAGGCGGCAATGCTTAACTTAAGGTGGCGAGGCATTCAAGGATATTCAAAGTAAAATTTGATAATACCTTGGATTACAGTTCTTTAGGATGGTGATATGAACCTTCAGCTGGGGAAGGTTATACTGAAGAGAAGCCGGACTTTTGACAGACCGGCTAGGGGTTCTTTGTCCTTTCGGACAGGGCGTTAATTTGCGGACTTAGGCTTTATCAAATTACGAGAAATGAGCAATTCAGCAATTTGAACGGCATTCAATGCCGCTCCTTTTCTTAAATTATCGGCGACAACCCAGAAAGCTAAACCATTTTCAACGGTGATATCTTCACGAACACGGCTAATAAAGGTATCATCTTCTCCGGTACCTTCATAAGGTGTGGTATAACCACCATCTTCGTGTTTATCGATAAGCTGACAGCCTGGTGCATCGCGGAGGAGCGCTTGTGCTTCAGATGCGCTTAGTGGTTTTTCAAATTCAACATGGACGGCTTCGGCATGACCGATAAAGACAGGGACCCGAACAGCAGTGGCTGTTAATTTAATTTTCGGATCGAGAATTTTCTTTGTCTCAACCGTCATTTTCCATTCTTCTTTTGTATAACCATCTTCCATGAAAACATCGATATGAGGAATGACATTAAAGGCAATGCGTTTAGTGAATTTTTTTGATGTAATTGGGTCTGCAACAAAAACTGCACGTGATTGTTCGAAAAGTTCGTCCATTCCTTCTTTACCAGCTCCAGAAACAGACTGATATGTAGAGACAACAACACGTTTAATGATTGCAGCATCATGGAGAGGTTTTAAAGCTAAGACCAGTTGAATTGTTGAACAATTAGGATTTGCTATAATATTACGCTTAGAAAAGGCATTTATAGCTTCGCCATTGACTTCAGGGACTATCAACGGAACATTGGCATCATAGCGCCACGTGGAGGAATTATCGATGACGACACAGCCGGCAGCAGCAATTTTAGGGGCGTATTCTTTGGAAATGCTCCCTCCCGCAGACATAAGACAAAAATCTGTGTCAGAAAAATCGTAAGTATCCAGTGCTTTTACTTTTAAAGTTTTATCTCCATAAGAAACTTCTTGTCCTAATGAGCGTCGTGATGCTAGAGGGACAATTTCATGTGCAGGAAAACCACGTTCTTCTAAAATTGTAAGCATTTCACGACCAACATTTCCGGTTGCGCCGACAATTGCAACTTTATAACTCATTTTCTATATACTCCTCATGTCTCTCCACGTTTATTCCCCGTGCTATACTCAGGAGAGAGTGAGTTGGTCAAGGAACATCATTAAATTATATTTTTGATTTTCAACAACTCAATTTTGTGCACACCAATCATCATCGTTAGCACAATAAATTGTTTTATTTCAAATGATACGTCTCTTTTAATCTTTCAGAATTGAAAAAAATGAATATTTTACGCTAAGCTATTATCTCTTTAGAAAACACTTTAATTAAGTGAATTTCTTATCTTCTGTCAATTGTTTACCTTCTCACTTTGTGAATTTTTTAAGGATGGTATTACGTATCGCGTTCGTGGAATCTTTTAATACTTTATCTGTTAATTGTTGAATTATTTAATTTTCTCCCTATACCTTTAAAAGCGAAGCCTCCTATTACAGTCTGTAAACAGCTAGATTCTAGTGGCTTCCCATTTTTTACTTAAACTAAAGGCTCAACAAGCAGGCTTAAAAATATTTAAAAAGATATTGGGTATCTAAAAAACATTTGAATGTTTTAAGGTATGCGTGCTTCATGCCCTCATACCTTAAATGATAGAATTTATGGCACAACAGGATAAACTTAAGTATCCATATATAGATAAATTCTTATGAAAGTTATAAATATAGTTTTTCGTGTCTATTTTTAATTTATATTTCTTATTTTTACTTTAATCCTGTTATGCTATAAAATATCATTATTTGGAGTATGGTGGTATAAGATCTTTGATTTTTCTCAATATATTTAAGTATTTTTTTAGTGTGTGGGAATATTTTTAGGCTTGTTTGGCAAGCCTTTTTTAAGTAACTCATATGAGTGGAAAGTCGTTGAACACCCCCATATTTACGTTTAATAAAAGAGCAAGTTAGCACCATCATCCATTTTTTCAGCACACAATGTCGTTACAGCTCTTGGTTTGTGAGACGATTCAATAAGAGGTATGCCTTTTTGTACGTTTTTACTCACACGCCAACTTTGCTTGTAATGTGCCAACAGTGATTTTGATTGATTCAATATAGAACACGTTTGAAATGAAAGAATTTTACGATATTCGGAACACTTATTCAATATCAATAACGTTAGATTATCATTATAAATCAATGCACTATTTCTAAGTTAAACTCGTTAGAATTCGGATTATTTACAAATCAGATTAGATTAAGCATTTTCATTCTCATGCAGTGTGGGGAGACAGTCACAATTCTTGTCAATATTATTAACGACTTTGATTATCCTTGCAGTGAATTTATGAAAATAAGGGGTTGTTTTTTTCATCAGAAATCAACTGCAAAATTGCTCTTTGTTTTTTGCGGGTCAGTATTCTGAAATTTTTTAAAAGTAAATATTCTGCTTTGCTTGCTATTCTGTCATCACAATGATAGAGGTTCTCTTCTTTTTTTGCGCTATCAGCATAAAAGAAGGAAACGGGAACATCTAATATATGAGCAATTTCCTGTAAACGTCTTGCACTTACGCGATTTAAGCCTTTTTCATACTTTTGGATTTGTTGGAATGTTACGCCTAAATGACTTCCTAATTGTTTTTGAGAAAACCCCATGACGTTTCTTCTGAAGCAAATTTTTTTGCCTAAAGAAATATCGTAAAAATGTAGATTTTTGGCTTTCACTTGATGTCCCCACCGGTTGCGAGCGCCCTCGCATTGGTATTCCGGGGTCTGGAAGTGCTGAAACCGAGTCAGCCCCTTGCTTTTAGTGCTGAAAGCACTTGGACATAACAAGAGCCCCCGGAAATTCCGGGATATCCGCAAAAGCGGGCTAATCTTTATGCTCGGTTTCGGGCTTCCAGGCCCTATTGATCGTCGCGTATACGACCAAAAACACAAGCCTTCTTCATAAGGCAATTACTTTCAATCGTCAATTGAAATTACAACAGTGTTTCTTGTTTGTTTTTTCAAGTTTTCATGTAATTAATGCGTATATTATACATAAAAAATATTGCTTGAGATACTTTAGATACTTTTAAAAATTGTAAAGCGAAATTAAAGGGTGATGGTAAGGTAATGGGGTGATTTTCTCCTTTACGATTTTATGTTTTTTTCCCCAAAAATTAGGTTGCTTCTCCGTTTCAAAGATTACGCAAACAGATAAATATTCTTGTCCCGATATGGTATACATAAGATGATATAACTTGTCGTTTTTATTCATCTTAAATCGAGGTATCTCAAATATGTTGTTCGTAAATAGTATAAATTAAAGTCCATGAAATATAACAATCTTTATGTTTAATATAATAAATTTCATTTACCTGAGTTGGTTCAAAATGTTATTATAATTCTTGCTTTTAAGAAGTTCATAAGAGCCATTTTTATTCAGATGCTTGTGTGGTGCAAGCGAATGGTTTTGATTGCTTCAGTATGAACAGGCTGGAATGAGAGAATCTGATGATATTTTTGGCTTTTGTTACAAGGTGTAAAGCGATATAGATATCTTCATTGTAAAACTCTTTTTTCAGAAATCGTAAATATTGAGATATCATATTGATAGAGACTTGATAACAGTGGGCTTGTAGAGGGAAATTGCATGAGGATTTTTTATTTTTTATGCGTTATTTCTTCATTGTTTTGCAAAGGGCGCGCTTCTGAGGCAAGCATAATGGGAACGCCATCACGAATAGGGTAGGCAAGTTTGGCTTTGAGAGAAATGAGCTCTTGTGTTTTTCGGTTGAAAGAGAGAGTACCTTTCGTCATTGGGCAGACGAGCAATTCGAGCATTTTTGGATCTGTGGTCATTTTTTTCATGTTTGGACATTCATTAGTTTAAGCGGTAATCTGTTCCTGTTTGTTTCATGAGCGAGCGTTCTGTTAATGCAAGAAGAGTTTGGGCACGGCTTTCAATATCTGGAGCTTCAAGGAGAGCTTGTTTTTCTGCTGGTGTAAAGGGGATAAGAGCTGAAAAAGCATTAACCAATATAGGTGTAGGGGCTTCTATGATGCTGCTCCAATTATATTCCATTTCATGTATGGTTAGATATTTTTCTACAACGTCGAGTAAGTTCTCTCGGTTAATGCTTTCTTCAATATCAAATTCTTGCAAGTCTTTTATGTTTGATTGGATGAGAGCTGTTCGATAGGATTTTGTGTTTTTCAATTCTTGTTCTAAAGTGAAGCGGCAAATACCTTGTAAGATAATGAACAGTTGTCCGTTTCCTGTTTCACTGTAGTTTGTAATGCGCCCTATACAGCCTGTTTTATAAAGTTGTGTAGAGAAGCGATCTGTATCCGATGAAAGTGGTTGAATAATGCCCAATAGACGATCAGTTACCATAACATTTTCAATCATTTCAAGTGATTCTGGTTCAAAAATATTGAGTGATAAAAAACCACCGGGTAGTAAGAGTGCACCTTCTAAAGGAAAAAGAGCAATTTGTTTTGGAAGATCATTTTCGCAATTGTAAGAGATATTACCAGCTTTCATGAGTATTTTGTCACCTTTGTTCGGTAGTTTTAGTCTGTAAATAGTCGCTATTTATGACACTATTGAGAAAGCAGAAAACCTACTTCTTGTGCATTAAAATCATACTTATAAAATATTTGAAGTCCTTATTCTCAAAAAGAATATGAAACCCTATCTTTAAGGTTGAACTGCGCGCGAAAGAATATTGCTTTGCGATCTTTTTAGTGTGTGACGTTTTGCATGATTTTCAAGAGGTATTTTTGTTTATAGCTTTTGATTTTTGTCTTAAATTTCCTAAAATGTGTTCCTTGCAATTTTTGTAAGGTTCAAAAAAGGATAATATTATAAATCTTTTGAAGCAGCTTATGCAAGTTTAAAAATGAGAACATTTTCATCACTTTACTAATGACAGTGTGATGAAGATAGGCTATAGGTTTAAATATGCTGGAAAGAGCGTTATCGTTTCTTTCATTCTTTTGCGGGAGAGTGCAGATTGCAAATTTTCGCATTGCCGCCGAAGGGGAAATAGCCCATAATCTCTCAGGCTTTAAGGACCGTAAAAGGAAGAAGGCAGATCTGGAAAGTCGGGAGAACCCGCGCCGAAGGTGTAAGCGAAAAATTTTTTCGCGAGTCTCTCAGGTTGATGACAGAGGGGGCAGAGACGACCATATTCTATGGGCGTTAGCGCAGCTTTGGAGTTATTATGGGCACAGCACAAGAAACATCTTTTTTAAAAACACTTCCTTTATATGATTTGCATGAAAAAGCAGGAGCAAAATTTGGTGCTTTTGCGGGTTGGAACATGCCTTTAACTTATCCTCTTGGCGTTTTAAAAGAGCATCTTCATACGCGTGCACATGCAGGACTTTTTGATATTTCTCATATGAAATTGATTGCGGTTGAAGGGGCACAAGCTGTGGAATTTTTGTCCTATGCTTTTCCCATTGATGCAGCAGCTTTAAAGATTGGGCATTCACGGTATAATTATTTGCTTAATGAGCAGGCTGGTATTCTTGATGATCTTATCATTACCCGTTTGGAAGAGGGTCGTTTTATGTTGGTCGCCAATGCTGGGAATGCACAGGCTGATTTTGTAGAATTGGAAAAGCGTGCGGTTGATTTTGAATGTCAAGTGATTGCACTTGAAAGGGTATTGCTTGCGCTTCAAGGTCCTGAAGCGGCAGCTGTTCTTGCTGATGCCGATTTACCAGGGAATGAATTGTTCTTTATGCAAGGATTCGAACCACAACAGGATTGGTTTATAACGCGTTCTGGTTATACGGGAGAGGATGGTTTTGAAATTGCTTTGCCTATAGGGCATGCGCATATGTTGGCTGAAAAATTGCTGAGTGATTCTCGTGTTGAGTGGATTGGACTTGCCGCACGCGATAGCTTGCGGTTGGAAGCGGGGCTGTGTTTGCATGGAAATGATATTACCCCTGATACGACACCTATTGATGCGGCTCTAATATGGGCTGTTCCTAAAAGTGTTCGAGAAAAAGCACAATTTTATGGTGCGAAGGCTTTTCTTGAAGCACTGCAAAAAGGACCGGCTCGTTGTCGTGTTGGATTAAAACCGCAAACGCGTCAACCTATTCGTGCCGGTGCGGTGCTTCTTGATGATCAAGGTAATGAGATTGGCATTGTAACATCAGGTGGTTTTGGTCCTTCTTTTGATGGTCCTGTCGCGATGGGTTACGTTCCTGTTGATTTTAAAGTTGAAGGGACACAAGTCTTTACAGAACTGCGAGGCAAAAAGATTGTATTATCAGTTCATTCTCTTCCCTTTGTTGAACAACGTTATTTTAAAGGATGATTTTTTATGTCTAAAACTTATTTTACACATGACCATGAATGGCTTAGCGTTGAAGGGCAGGTGGTGACTGTTGGGGTTACGCATTATGCGCAAGAGCAATTAGGGGATTTGGTTTTTGTTGATTTACCACAAAGTGGAACAAAACTTTCCAAAGGAGAGGCGGCGGCTGTTGTGGAATCAGTGAAGGCGGCTTCAGATGTTTATGCTCCTCTTGATGGTGAAGTGGTCGAAATAAATGAAGCCTTGGCTGATAATCCTGAACTGGTAAACCAGAAACCCGAAACAGAAGGCTGGTTATGGAAAATGACATTGCAGGATGAGACACAACTGGAGGGGTTGTTAGATAAAGATGCTTATAAGGCTTTGATTGGATGAGTACCATGATCGAGCGTTCTTTTTCTTCTCGACATATTGGGCTGCGTCCTGATGAAACACAAAAAATGCTTGATGTTTTAGAGCTTGATTGTGTTGAGACACTTATTTCTCAAGCTGTTCCACACTCTATCCATTTGGGACGTTCACTGAATCTTCCAGAGGCTGCTAGTGAAGGACAAGCCTTGGAAGAACTCTCCAAGATGATGGAGCGTAACCATGTGCACAAAAGTTTTATTGGGCAAGGATATCATGGAACTTATGTGCCTCCGGTTATTTTACGAAATCTGTTTGAAAATCCTGCTTGGTATACTGCTTATACGCCTTATCAAGCAGAAATTAGCCAAGGTCGTTTAGAGCTTTTATTTTATTTTCAGACATTGGTTAGTGAACTAACAGGTTTGCCTGTTTCTGCTGCTTCCCTTCTTGATGAAGCAACTGCTTTAGCTGAAGCCAATGCCCTTGCTGTTCGCTTTTTCCGTGAGAAAAAAACAAAAATTTCTCTTCAGAGTCTTTTACATCCTCAGACTTTGAGTGTTGCGCAAACGCGTGCTGAAACACAAGGGATTCAGATTAGCCAAAATGGCGAAATTGATCCTGATACAGCGGCAATTGTTTTGTCTTGGCCAGATACAAAAGGCTCTTTTCATGATTACAGTGAGATCATAAAAGAGGCAAAGGAAAAGGGAGCTTTAGTTATCGTTGTAGCTGATCCTTTAGCGCTTACTCTTCAGGAGCCACCTGCTCAATGGGGGGCAGATATCGTTGTTGGCACTATGCAGCGTTATGGCGTTCCGATGGGATTTGGTGGTCCACATGCTGGTTACCTTGCCGTGAGTGATGCGTTAACGCGTCTTATTCCAGGGCGTATTGTTGGTCAATCCGTGGATACCAAAGGACGCGTTGGTTTTCGTTTAGCTTTGCAAACACGTGAACAACATATTCGGCGCGATAAAGCGACGTCAAATATTTGTACAGCGCAGGCTTTGTTGGCTAATATGGCAACCGCTTATGCTGTTTGGCATGGGCCAAAAGGCTTACAAGAAATTGCGCAGCGAATTCATCATTTAACATGTCGTTTTGTTGCTGGTTTAGAAGCCGCAGGGGTTCATGTTGAAGGGAAAAGCTTTTTTGATTGTGTGAGTATTTCTGTTAAGGGAAAAGCACGAGAAATTGCGCATCAAGCCAAAATAGGTGGGCGCCTTATTCGTGTTCTCGATGATGACACTATTGCAATCAATTTTGATGAATTATCAACAGAAGAAGATGCTGGTGCTTTAGCGCAGCTTTTGGGGGCACAACTCGTTGATAAGGTTTCTCCACGACTCTTTGGAAAAAAACGGGATGCTGCTTTTCTTTCTCAGCCTTTTTTTCATGCGGTTCATTCAGAGACAGATATGATGCGCTTTTTGCGTCGTTTAGCGGATAAGGATTTGGCGCTGGATCGCGCTATGATCCCTCTTGGTTCTTGTACAATGAAGCTTAATGCAGCTGCTGAATTGATGCCTGTAAGTTGGGCTAGCATGGCCAATATACATCCCTTTGTTTCACTAGAGGATGCAGCGGGTTATTTGGAGATGATCAACCAGTTAAATGCGTGGTTGTGTGAAATTACAGGATTTGCGCAAGTTTCTTTTCAGCCAAATTCTGGTGCTCAAGGTGAATATGCTGGGCTTTTGGCTATCCGACGATATTACCAATCACGGGGAAAACATCAACGTACAGTTTGTCTTATTCCTGCATCTGCGCATGGTACAAATCCAGCCTCGGCCCATATGGCAGGGATGGAAGTCGTTGTGGTAAAATGTTTAAGCGATGGTGATGTTGATGTAGACGATCTCAAGATGAAAGCGCAATTGCATAAAGATAAATTGGCCGCTCTCATGATTACTTATCCTTCAACCCATGGTGTTTACGAGGAAAGCATTAAGGAAATTTGTTCTATTATTCATGAAAATGGCGGACAAGTTTATTTTGATGGTGCTAATCTCAATGCCCTTGTGGGGCTTGCTCGTCCTGCGGATATTGGCGCTGATGTTTGTCATATGAATCTTCATAAAACATTTGCTATTCCTCATGGTGGTGGTGGTCCTGGTATGGGACCAATTGGAGTTGCTGCGCATCTCAAACCATTCGTACCAGGTCATGAACAAGATGGGACAACGCATGCGGTTTCGGCTGCTCCTTATGGAAGTGCGTCTATTCTTGCAATTACATGGATGTATATTCGAATGATGGGGGCTGATGGCTTAAAATATGCAACACAAATAGCCATTTTAAATGCCAATTATATTGCTGCACGTCTTTCAGCCGCTTATTCCATTCTTTATCGGGGCAAGCATGGACGTGTTGCGCACGAATGTATTGTGGATACACGCGTGTTGAAAGAGCAGTATGGGGTGAGTGTTGATGATATTGCAAAACGTCTCATTGATTATGGATTTCATGCGCCCACGATGTCGTTTCCGGTTCCGGGAACTTTGATGATTGAGCCAACGGAATCAGAACCAAAAGCAGAGATTGATCGTTTTTGTGATGCTTTACTCTCTATTGCTGAAGAAGCGAAAAAAGTTGGGAATGGGGTTTGGCCAAAAGACAATAATCCATTGGTGAATGCCCCTCATACAGTGGCAGATACTTTAGATGATGCTTGGGCACGACCCTATTCGCGACAAGAAGCTGCTTTTCCCAACAGTTCTCTTGATCCAGCCAATAAATATTGGCCTCCTGTATCGCGTATTGATAATGTTGCGGGAGACAGAATGCTCATTTGTTCGTGTCCGCCATTGGGAAATACCTATTAAATAACAAATATGTATTTAATTTGTTTATTTGCATAAACAAAAAAGCCCACACATTTTGTGTGGGTTTGTACTTGTTGATCATGTTACTATGGAATTATTTGTCTATTTTCTAGAATTTTGCATTGTTTTTTATAACATGAGCAAAATCGAAAAAGTCGACAAAAAGCTGTATTTTGTCGGCAATAGGCATGCTCTCCTTTGCTTTCTACCGTATGACATGGTTTTAGTGACTAGGCGGCATTGGTCTAGCCAGCTAATTCATGTAAACGAGAGCGAAACCTACGGGGGATAGGTCACGTCTGTTGCATGTGTTGTTATATACTCCTTCTCACTAGGGTGACGACGACCGGTTGTAGAAAGAATAAAATCAATTTTAGTGTTTTTGATGATAAAGACACGCGAAACTCTGTTGTTGCATCTTTTCGAGTCAAGAATTGTCTAAATATTTCTCTTTAATCTGCTTTTTATAAATATGACGCAAAAATATGTAAGAACACCTGTCAGAATGAGCAAACGCAAAGCCAAATGTATTATGGTTGTTTTTTACAAGGTATCTTATAAAAAGCCGGCACATCTTTCCACTTCATTGCAAGTCAGTTTGTGACTTTACGGCGCTGTTTTCCTAAGAGCCCGTGTTCTTTCGCTGTTACCTGTAAATCAACATCCAAACTTAACGCAGCGACATGTTTTGAGTCAGAGATTGAGAAAAAAAGAGCTTTATGAGTAGTTCCTGCTGTCTGTCTGATGAGGGCGGGGGATTGCGTATTTCTGTTGACGTAACCTTTGAAACTGGAAGACAATCTCATTTTGGAAAATGTAAAGCTGTAAAGGTGAAAATCAATCCTCAGTTTGTCATCTCCTCTTCATTCAGCTTTGCGGCTTTCAAAAGCATTTAAAGCAATATTTTTTTAATAATGGGGATTACATATTGCTCCATACTTTTATTTATTGTGTTCTTTAGTGGGGGAATGATCCTCATGTAAAACAGAACGCTCCAAAAAGAATATACTTGGGTTGTTAATTCACATGTTTGTTTTAAAGAGATATTTCGCTCCTAATCCCATTTCGCGACGGCGCTTGTGAATGGTGTAAGGGTAAATCCATTGATCCCCCAATCTTTACGCTTCATAACGGAGTAAGCCGGCACTATTATACACTTTGCCAGCGCCTAATGTTATAGCTCTTGGCACTATGGTTCATAAGAGGAATTATTCTTTTCTTAAATCATTTTTATCTACACATAGTCCAGCTTGTGGTATGCAAGCGAATGATTTTAATTGGGAAATTAATTTTAAAAACTTTGTAGTAGATTCTTTTTTGTCAATTTATGGGGAAAGGCTAAGTTTTTGTATTTTAGATGAAAGCTACTTCCATAAAACAGTCCATCAACTTGTCTGTTTTGAGATTTCTGTGAATGTGCGGTGTCTATGACCATTCTGTGTGGTTGATTGTTGTAAAATCTTTTGTAAAAGCCCCTCAATTTTCTAAAATGATGATTTTTATCAATTTATTTTTTTAAAGAGTTTTTATGTGTAAATGTATTTATAGCGGGAGCCAAGAGATGTTAGAATTTCATTGGGAAGGGTATCGGCATCTATAGATACTTTTTCAAGTGTTTGATGGGGACCAATGAGTTCTACCCAGTCACCAGTTTGAGGTTTTTGTTCAAGATCGGTCGTATCTACAATAATGGAATCCATAGAAACCCGCCCAACCATGGGAAGTTTGTGCCCGTTGAAATAAACAGTTCCTTTATTCGAAAGAGTACGGAGCCAGCCGTCTGCGTAGCCTATAGAAATGGTTGCAAGAGTGCTTGGTCTGTTGGTTATAAAGCTTTCTGCATAACCAACAGGTGCTCCTATATCAACAACGCGGCTTTGAATGACTTGGGCTTCAAGTTTTAAAACAGGTTTCAAAGGTGACGGGTGTTTTCCCCGCGGATCAACTCCGTAAAGTGCAATGCCTGGACGAACAAGATCAAAATAAAAATCTGATCCTAGAAAGATACCTCCAGAATTGGCAAAGGAAACTTTGCAAGCAGGCAATTGCGCAAGGATCGTTTTGAAAGAAGTCAATTGGGCATAATTTGATGGGTGGGTATCATCTTCTCCGTTAGAAAGATGACTAAGAATATATTTTATTTCTGCTTTTTCGAAAATTGTAGGGTGTTTGATGAGTTTTTGTAATTCTTTTTGATCTAGTCCTAATCGGTTCATATGGGTATCGATTTGAACCATTGCTGGAAATTTTTTATCTTTTTTTTGACAAATTTTTTGCCAATTTTCAATGGCATTCCAAGAGTTTAGAACAGGAACAATACCAGATTGTGCGACAAACTCTTCTGCTAAGTGTGGAAGTCCATTCAGAATGGCAATTGTGACATTTGATGGTAAAATGCTTTTTAATTGGAGTGCTTCTCTGATTTGGGCGACAAAAAAAGTGCGACAACCAGCTTGATAAAGGGCAGGAGCAATTTTGTGAGCTCCTAATCCATAGGCATTTGCTTTTACAACTGCTGAACATTGTGTTGGAGCTACACGTTTGGCTAAAGTAATATAATTGGCAACAATGGCACTGACATCGATGGTTGCTACAGCTGTATAGAGTGATGTATTTATTTCATCATTAACGGATTTGTTCATTTTAAAAGCTTATCTGTGTTCGTGAAATACGCAGTTTTCTTTGGTTATTTTATAGAGGTTGCTTATGAGAGATGAAAGATACTGTTTGCTACGGTCAAAATCATAAGAAGCCTATGCTGCCATTAAAGTCGTTTTTTATGTAAAATGGTACTCCGGATATAAGAGATAGTTTAGTTTTATTTGTGTTGTTATCAACATGGTATCTTCTAATGATTTGTAAAACATAGACTTTTTTACTTATTTCCCCTCGTTTAGGCATATAAAAAAGAAAGCATAGTTTATTGTATTGTATCATTTTGAAGAGTGCAATGTTAGACTATTGTTGCTGGTGTGATTTTTGTGATTAAATATTGCATTGGCTGCTTGTGTAGAGAAGGTAAAATGATTAAATTAACCACGTTAAGTCAATGCATTACAAGTTTTCTAACATGAGGGGGAAGATCACTCATCTGTGCAATTTTGGATGTCGTCTCATGCACTTAAAATTATTTTTATTGAATGGAAAACAGTGTGTAAACACTTTTTGATACATTAAAACTGTTGATTTAGAAAACTCGTTGATTTGGATATTATTTGTTTTCAAGATGGATTGGGTATCCAGTATTTACTTTCTAGTCTTTGATTGGTTTTAAGTGAAATCAATTTTATCGCTTATAGAGTACACTAGACTCATTTATTTAATTTTGACATAAAAGTGTTAACCTTGAGGCTTTTGTGTTGAGAAAATTGTTGGCAGATGGTTGTGCAAGTACTATATCACGTCAAGGATTCGAAATTTAACGTTCAATAAAGATATGGGGAAGAGTATGAATACGTCTGCTACCAATGTTCCGTCAAGCATCAGCAGCGTTGTAAATTTTCCGATTCCTGAGAATGTGTTCGCCCTTACTGTCCAAGAGGTTTGTCACTATACAGATCGGTTATTTAAATTCCGTCTGAATCGTCCGGAAAGTTTTCGTTTTCGTTCGGGTGAGTTTGTTATGATCGGTTTGCCAAATGCAGAAAAGCCGATTTATCGCGCTTATTCGATTGCAAGTCCCTTTTGGGATGAACAGCTTGAGTTTTTTTCGATAAAAGTTCCAGGGGGACCTTTAACCGAGCATCTCCAAAAAATTAAAATTGGTGATACAGTTCTCATGCGTAAAAAATCTACAGGAACGCTGGTTCTTGATGCTCTTATTCCTGGAAAACGTCTTTATCTTCTTTCAACTGGGACGGGGATTGCTCCTTTTGCAAGCCTTATTCGTGATCCTGAAACTTATGAAAAATTTGCAGAAGTTGTCCTTATTCAAACAACGCGCGAAAAAAATGAGTTAATTTATGCAAAAGATCTTGTTTCCTCTTTGCAACAAGATCCACTCATTGGAGAGTATGCACAACAGTTGAGATTTTATCCTATGACTACTCGTGAAGCTTCTGAGCATATGGGCCGTATTACAACTGTGATGGAAAGTGGGGACTTTTTTGAAACAACAGGCCTTCCTAAAATTCATCCTGATGAAGATCGGGTGATGATTTGTGGTTCCATGGCTATGTTAAAAGATTGCGCAAGGATGTGTGAAAGCTTTGGTCTTGTTGAAGGGGCCAATAATGCTCCTGCTACTTATGTTGTAGAGCGCGCTTTTGTGGAGTAATGAGTGGGAAAGTTGATGCTTTATCTTCTTTCAAACCGGTACGGTTTTTTTCCTTTTGCAAGCTTTATTCGTGATCCTGACATTTATGAAAATTTTCAGAAGTTGTCCTTATTTAAATAACGTGCGAAAAGAATGGGTTAATTTGTGCAAAAGATCTTGTTTCCTCTTTGCAATAAGATCCACTCATTGGAGAGTATGCACAACAGTTGAGATTTTATCCTATGACGACTCGTGAACCTTCTGAGCATATGGGGCGTATTACGACTGTTATGGAAAGTGGAGATTTTTTTGAAACAAGCGGCTTTGAAACAATAGAACTCGCAAAATTCATCCTGATGAAGATCGGGTGATGATTTATGGTTTTATGACGATGTTAAAAGATTGCGCAAGGATGTGTGAAAGCTTTGGTCTTGTTGAAGGGACTGATATTCTTGCACATTACATTATATTGTAGAAAGAGCTTTTTTCGAGGGAGAGTGAAGTTGTGATGCGGTATATGCTAATGCAGTAATCGAATCCCAATCACTTATTGCGATGAGCGGTTGGGGTGCTATCCAAGAACCACCAACGCAGAAGACATTGGGCAGTTGGAGCCATTGTGTTGCACTTTTTTGTGTAATACCGCCTGTTGGGCAAAACCGGATATCAGAGAAGGGAGATGCTAAAGCTTCGATGAAGGAAATACCCCCAGCAGCTTCAGCAGGGAAAAATTTAAGATATGAATAGCCTTTGTTTAATGCTTGCATGAGTTCACTTGGGGTCATTGCACCGGGAAGAAGGGGAATTTCACTATTTTTTGCACAATTGATTAGTTCATTGGATAATCCGGGGCTTACAATAAACTTGGCTCCAGCTTGTTCGGCTTTTTCGTAATGTGTTGTGTTGAGAATTGTGCCGGCTCCAACAATTGCTTCAGGGACTTCTTGTATGATTTTCTGAATTGCTTTGAGGGCATTTGGTGTTCGCAAGGTGATCTCAATTGTTTTTAATCCACCTTTGACAAGAGCGCGTGTTAACGGTACAGCACTTTGTAGATTGTCAATGAGTAAAACAGGTATAACAGTTTGTCCTTGGAGATATAATAAAAGCTTTTCTCTTTTTTGGCACATGATATTTTTTCTTCTTGGTGATGATATTATTTGTATCGTTTGATTAAGCACAATATGTTAAAGAGTACATGAATAAATCTTGAAATTGAATGAAACGCGCGTTATGGCAAAACACATGGAAAAGAATTTTAAAGTTGCTGCACTTTATTGCTTTGCAGATTTGAAGCATTATCATCAATTACAAAAACCTTTGCAGGATTTATGTCAAGCAAAGGATATCAAAGGCACTCTGCTTTTAGCACAAGAGGGCATTAATGGAACAGTTGCTGGTTCTTGTGATGCGATTGAGGCATTGGTGGATTTTATTACGGCTGAGCCAGCGTTTCAAACGCCGGAGATTAAATATTCATGGGCATCAAAAATGCCTTTTCATCGCATGAAAGTGCGGTTGAAAAAAGAGATTGTGACAATGGGGGTTGAAGGGGTTGATCCGCTAAAAGTTGTTGGTACTTATGTCGATCCTGAAGATTGGAATGCTCTTATTCAAGATGAAGAGACAATTTTAATCGATACACGGAATGACTATGAATATGCGATAGGGAGTTTTCAAGGAGCGATTGATCCGCAGATTAAAACATTTCGCGAATTTCCTGAATGGGTGCGTAAACATGAGGCTGAGTTAAAGAAAAAAAAGAAAATTGCCATGTTTTGTACAGGTGGTATTCGGTGTGAAAAATCAACAGCTTTTGTTCGTGATCTTGGTTATGAGCAAGTCTACCATCTAAAAGGAGGTATTCTAAAATATTTAGAAAAAATTCCAAAAGAGAAAAGTTTATGGTGGGGTGAGTGTTTTGTTTTTGATGAGCGTGTTTCTGTTCAACATGGTCTTGAAGAATGTGGACGCGAATTATGTCGCGCGTGTCGTTCTCCTCTTAATGCTGAAAGCAAATTATCGCCTCATTATGAGGAAGGTGTTTCCTGTGATGCTTGTTATAACACGCGTAGTGAAGCCGATAGAGAGCGCTTTCGTGAGCGCCATAGGCAATTTCAATTGTTGAAATTGCGTGCAATTGATTCTCATCAAGGGACATAAGGATATCGTAGTGTAGAGTTTTAAGTTGTAGCGTTTTTCTCTTAAATTTAAGAGAGAAGAGTTTTTTAATATTGGTAGAAAAATATTTTATAAGACCGGATATTATTCGGTCTTTTTGTTTATGTTAAATTATTTGACTTATAAATAATCATTATAGATTGTTCGCTCTCCTTGACTTTATAGGATTGAGTTTTCAGATACTTTTCATTTTAAAATAGAAAAGCCGTTCACCAACAGCGCAGAGGAGGGAGATTATAGTTTAAGAGAAAAGCGTATAAATAAGATGTGATTAATAAGAGGAGATGAAAAAGCAGATGCTAGGTGGAAAAATAAAATGATAATAGGAGTTTATGATTTCAGAATTTAATATAATACATTAATTTATAATGATAATTTATTATTCATTTGAATAAAAGAGTTCAATATTGTGAACTTTGTTGCTTTCAGATTAGATGAGAACGAATCGCGTAAAATTCATTCACTTGTACGTTGCAAATGGGAGTAACGTGTGGACAAAAATCATTTTAGATAAGGTGTTATGAAACATTTCAATGTACGAGTTTCTGCAATATTGGAAGTTGGCAGATAGAATGGGAGTGTTTGTTTTTAATTTCATAAGTATAAAGAGGGTGAGATGTAGTTGATCTATATCATACAAGCTATATTATACGGGGATTTCTTCATGATATTTTGCTTAAGCGATGCTGTGAAATGAATGTGGAAGCAGGGATGTTTTTAGGATGTAAATGAGAAAGATAATGGTGTTTTGTTGGGGGAAGGACACGTTATCTTTAAAGACTATGGTGCTTCAGTCGTTACTATCCTCAGTCTTCAATGTTGGTCATCTTTGCATTTGAGAGGATATATAAGAGGTACTCCTTTTTTCAATTGTTTTTTATTTCTGATGCGCAAAAGAATGATTTTAATTGATTCATTGTAAGAGGGTTGAAATAAGAGGATTTTATAATGGAATTTTTGTTTAAGGGTACAATAATAAATTATCATTATAAATTAATGTCTTGAGTAATTTATTTTGCGTTATTTTCTGCTGCGGATATTAGGAGATAGAATAGGGTCAAGAAACAAGGGGCTTTAAACGCAAGACAGTGATTTATGTTGCACGGATAATGTAAGGGGTGTGATCTCATGAAAGCGGATGGATGGCTTTGTCTGGGGAGAGTGTTGTTTTTTCGCATCATTTTATCTTTAAGAATTAAAAAATGTTTAAAATTAAAAAAATGATTGAAATGAGAAAGAATTCGTTTTATAGGATGCCTTGCCCAAAGTCGCACGTGCCTGTGGGTGTCCGCTGGTTCTCAAATGGTGAGATTAACCGGTACGGTACCTGGAACTAACCGCTCCAGTCATTCTTACAGCCAATTGCAAGAATGAGGACATCTTGAAGCAACGACGGTGCGGGCCTTTCTGGTGTCTTCCAGTTTTTAAATGCTGGGATAACTATAGAGGCACACCTCATTGCCTTCAGTGCGGAAGTGGTTTTCTCAACTCCAATCAAAAAGGCAGATAAAATAGAATAACGCGGCTTCGCGCTGTTCTTTCGCTGCATGCAATGCTAATTTCTGATTTTTTGTAATCAGAATGGGGATAGTTGTTGTGTGTTTTTTGTCCTTTAGCTTTTGGCAGCTTTGGCTGTCCAAGCATAGAGTGGGGGAGCTTTCCCTCAAGGAGAATTGCAGATGGCAACGCAACGTATTCGCGATTTTCTTGCAACACATCGTTCTGAAGGTCCATGCTTAATTGTTGACCTTGATGTTGTTCGTGACAACTATTTAAATTTTGAAAAAGCTCTGCCGCAGTCTCGTATTTTTTACGCAATAAAGGCAAATCCAGCTCCTGAAATCTTGCGTTTGCTAAGTTCTTTAGGATCTTCTTTTGATGCGGCTTCTGTTGCAGAAATTGAAATGGCTTTAAAAGCAGGTGCAACGCCAGAGCGTATTTCTTTTGGAAATACGATTAAAAAAGAGCGTGATATTGCACGAGCATATGCATTGGGAGTTTCACTTTATGCCGTTGATTGTGTGGAAGAAGTGGAAAAAATTGCGCGTGTTGCTCCAGGAGTGCGTGTTTTTTGCCGTGTTCTTACCGATGGAAAAGGTGCAGAGTGGCCATTGTCACGCAAATTCGGTTGCGTTCCAGAAATGGCGGTTGATGTTCTAAGACGCGCACACCAATTGGGTTTGCAAGCCTATGGTGTTTCTTTTCATGTTGGATCTCAGCAGGTTGATTTGAGTGCGTGGGATCGTGCTTTATCGGATGCTTCTACAGTTTTTAAGCGCTTGGAACAAGAAGGCATTTCACTGAAATTGGTGAATATGGGCGGCGGTTTTCCAACCCGTTATTTGAAAGATGTCCCTACAGAACAAGCTTATGGTACAGCAGTTTTTGATTCATTGAAAAAGCATTTTGGTAATCGTATCCCTGAGACGATTATTGAGCCAGGACGTGCGATGGTTGGCAATGCTGGTGTTATTCGTACAGAAGTTGTTCTAATATCTAAAAAAGCTGATAATGATAATGTACGATGGGTTTATCTTGATATTGGAAAATTTAATGGTCTTGCTGAGACTATGGATGAAGCCATTCGTTATCCTATTGAGACACCTCATGATGATAAGGTAATGGAGCCTTGTATTTTGGCTGGACCAACATGCGATTCGGCAGATGTTCTCTATGAAAAAACACCTTATCCGCTTCCTCTATCCCTAACGATAGGAGATGAAATATTGATTCATGGAACGGGTGCTTACACGACAACTTACGCATCGGTTGCTTTTAATGGTTTTGAGCCTTTACGATCATATGTAATCTGAGGTTTCCTTTTAACTATAGTTTTTTTAGACTTTTTGCTATGCTCGTCATGGCGCTATAAGAGGGCGGTTATAGAGATGAACATGATGAACTTTCAAACAAAAGATGGGGCATGTTTTACACTTTTATTGGAGCAAGAAGCCGATAAGCCTTATCGAGAAATTTTGCTTGATTCAACGATGGGGTATGGACGTAAACGTAAATCATCAGAGGCTTTACGTCGTGGACGGTTAGCTGCTCAAGGGCTCTCTTTTGTGGTTAAAAATGTGCTTGGAGAGCTTGTGGGAAGTGTCCGTCTTTGGCATGTTTCTTTTTCTAAAAGAAAAAATAAAACACAACATGCTTTACTTTTAGGCCCCTTGGCTGTTGCATCTGAATGTGCTGGTATGGGAATAGGATCAATTTTAGTCCGCCATGCAATTGAAACAGCAAAAAAATTGGGATATGGCGCCATTTTGCTGGTAGGGGATTTTGAATTTTATCAACGTTTTGGCTTTTCAAATAGTTTAACAGAAAATTTGGCAATGCCTGGTCCTTACGAAAAGCATCGCTTTCAAGCGTTGGAACTGATACCACATTATCTTTCTGGGTGTTATGGCACTTTGGTTCCTAGTGGAGAACGAGAAGTTTCAAATCGTTTTCAGCATCATAAAGTCGCTTGAAGATAGTGTTATTTCGTTTTTCAGCAGCTGCCATTGAGAAGAGCATACCGTTTTGACAGTGCCAAGGTATTTAGCGGTACAAAGTTTTGGGGAGTTGTATCGCGATTTTATTATATGGCTGGTTTCTTATTTTTGATAATTTCAGTTAAGTGAGTAAGAATATATTTTAAGCTCATTTTTTGAAATAGCGTCCTATTTTATAATATTAAAGGAACCGGATTTTTGAGTGGTTTTGTATTCTTTCAAAGCCAGTATCATCATACAGTTTTCCAGTTTCCAATATTGTTGGTAGATCTTGCATCGAAACGGTTGGATATTTTACTTTTTTCTTAAACAGTTTTTTTCTTTGCTTTTTATGTGCAAGGGAATGGTTTTGATTGATTCAATAGAGAGATATTTTGAGAAATTTTATACAATTTTAGCGCTTGTTGAAAAAGAAAAATATGCAGCAGTAGAATCAAAATTATAAATACTAGCTTTTTTAAAAGAGTGTAAAAAAAATAAAATTACATGAGCAGCTTTGTTGAAAAAAAATATATCATTACTTTTTTGCTATAAAGGTAAATCGTTTTGCAATTGGCATGAGAGGATCAAATACAAAATGATTTTTTCATGTAAAATTTTGCATTCAGAATCAAAAAACGTTGCTCTACACATTATAAGGGAAATAGGTGTGTGAATAAAAATCACAAGAATCATAAATCTTTTATGAATATTCTTGTAAGACTCAAAAGAGTAAAGGGCAAAGAATCTTTTAATCGTTTGTGCCCTATGGTGATAAATCAAAAATCTTATAGAAATAGCTGCTTTATCTTTATAGTGTGGAGCGCGTTAGGTAAGATCGTTGTTTACCTATCATCTAAAACAATTTTTGTATGCGAGAGGTTATTTTAAAAGTGCGTAAAGAGCCCGCATTGAAAAGAATTTTTATCAGAAGAATCATTTAGAATCACGTATTTATTTATACTGTCTCTTGAGAAAAGATAAAGTGCATAGGAAGCGAGGAAAGTGATAAGGATAAAAAATATTTCTCAATTGTAATTAAGCTTAGTGATTTGGTGGTGAATCCATGAGAGGTGGTATTTTTTTGAGAAACATGGTCATAAATGTCAAAACACCAAAGATGATGGTTATGATAAAGAAAATATCACTAAAAGCCATAATCATTGCTTGTATGCGTACCATATTAAACAATTGAGAAAGAGCCAGGGTATAGGAATCAAAGGTTTCTGTTTTGAATAATAAAATAAGCTTTGAAAGCATTTCAGTTGCTTGTCTGTTTGCGTGGTTAAGGGTTTCGGCTATTCGTTCATAATGGAAGTCCGTGCGTTTTGTCATGAGCGTGCTGATAATGGCAAGTCCCACAGCACCACCTAGATTCCGTGTGAGATTAAAGAGTCCAGAAGCATTTTGCATTCGTTCTGGTGGGAGTGTTCCCAATGCAATATTATTAATAGGAACCATACATAACATTACAGAAGCACCACGGAAAACTTGCGGCCAAAAAAGCTGCCAAAAATCCCACTTATCTGTGATAGTGCTTGCCATCCAAGTGCCTATTGCAAAACCAAAAAGTCCTATTGCCATCATTACACGTGCATCCATTCGTGCTGAAAGGAATCCTGCAAGGGGAGCCGTTAATAACATGACGAATCCTGAAAGAAACAATGTTTCTCCAATCATAAGGGCATCGTAATGGCGGATTTGGCTCAAATAGACAGGATAAAGGTACGTGAGTCCATAAAGACCTATACCCAGTGAAAAGGAAAAAATGGATGCAGCTGAAAAATTAAAATTAGAAAAAGTAGAGAGATCTACAATGGGTTCTTTTGCTGTAAAAGCACGCCAGAAGAACAAGGCGGCAGCAAGAATCATGATAATAAATAAATTCCGAACCAGCCTATCATTCAGCCAATCATGACGTGCGCCTTCTTCTAGTACATACTCTAAAGTTCCTAGAAAAACAGCCATAGAAATGAGCCCCAACCAGTCAAATTTAGCCATGAGAGATGGATTTGCTTTATCAAAATCAATCAACTTCCAAGCGAGAATTGAAATAATAATCCCAAAAGGCACATTAATGAGAAAAAGCCAGTGCCATGATAAGATATGACAAAGATAACCTCCGACCGTTGGACCAATAGTGGGGGCTAATGTTGCGACTAGTCCAACAATAGGGGTAACAATTGGGCGTTTGGAAGGAGGAAAAAGAACATAAGAGGCGACAAAAACGCTTGGGATAATTCCTCCACCAATAAAACCTTGCAATGCACGGTAGATAATCATCTCTCCAATAGATGTTGCTGTTGCACAAAGAACAGAAGTAATCGTAAACCCGATCGCTGATATGGTGAAGAAAACACGTGTTGAAAGCAATCTTCCTAAGAATCCAGAAAGGGGCAACATGATGACTTCAGCGATGAGATAGGAGGTTTGAACCCATGAAATTTCTTCAGAGCTCGCAGAAAGACCAGCTTGAACTTCGGCTAAAGAGGAGGCAACGATTTGTATATCCAAAATGGCCATGAACATGCCAAAGGCCATAACTATGAAAATCACAATGCTACGGATTTCTATGCGCTCTTGAGACTGTATGGGCTTTGGTATTGAAGATGTCATAATAATGAGGTCATTTGCTTGTTATTATAAGAGACTTTTATCTTGTGGTTTTGTACGTGTATCAACTTCTACTGAAACACTCATTCCTGCTCGGATATGTCCGGTCTTTAAGACTTCTTCTGGAATAGAAATACGTACAGGAATGCGTTGGACAATCTTTGTAAAGTTACCGGTAGCGTTTTGTGGAGGAAGAAGAGAAAAAACAGCACCTGTTGCCGGTGAAATAGAAAGCACTGTTCCTGTAAAGCCCTCCTTTTTGAAGGCATCAACAGAAATATAAGCCTTTTGTCCCGCATGAATATTTTGCAACTGTGTTTCTTTATAGTTTGCTTCAATATAAAGTGCATGGATGGGGACTAACGCTGCAAGACGTTGGCCATTTACAACAAAATCTCCCGTTTTTGCTGTTAAATTTCCTATGATTCCATCAAATGGCGCGCGTATAATGGTTGAATCAAGGTCACGTTGTGCTTTTTCACGCGAAAGTTCTAAACTCTTTGTTTGGCTTTCTGTTTCACTTCGTTGTGCTTCTAGCACTCGAATATTGGCGCGTGCTGCAGCGATTTGTGCATCTGCACGGTTAACATTTGCGATAGCTTGTTCATAAGCTGATTTGGCATCATCAACATCAGATTGAGGGGCATAACGATTGGCTTTCAGTTCTGTTACACGTTTTAAGGTGAGTTGTGCATTGGTTGCTATGGCTGAAGCGGCTGCTTTTTGCGCTTTTGCATCATCTAAAGCACTATGAGCGGCTGTGATTTGTGCATCAATGCGTAGAAGTGTTTTTTTCTGTGTGTCAAGATGCGCTTCTGTTTGATTCAAGGCTATTTGATAATCACCATTGTCTAAGTAAAATAAAACATCGTCCTTTTTTACAACTTGGTTGGCTTTAATGGCAATTTTTTCAATATATCCATTTAATTTAGTCGCAATAGCGGCTATATCTCCTTGCACATAGGCATCTTCAGTGGATAGCATATAACGCCATTGCGTTATCCATTTGTAGCTAAACCAAAGCACAAAAAGTGCAAAGACAATAAGAAGAGCCTTGATTACTTTTTTTCGTTTCGTTTTATTGAAATTTTTGGTTGAAAAAATTGTCTCAGATACGGACATGATTTTATACTTTCAATATTTATGTTCTAACGAGTATAATAAGCCTCTCACTCTAGGGTAGGGTGATACATGCACGGACGATAAGAGCTTTTCAAACAATAAGGCGATCCTTGGTACATAATGCTAAATATATAAACTTGCAAGTTAGAGATCTTGTTTTCAAGTTAGCGGTCTTATTTTATTGCGCATTTTTTACAAAGCCCTCGTACTTCTAGGGTGCTTTTATGTGCTTGGAAGTCAACAGCTTGAACCATCTGTTTTAAACTCGATACAATCGTTTGATTTTGTATTTCGTTGACTGTGCCACAGTTTTCGCAAATTATAAACGTTGTAAGTTCATGTTGACAGTTTTCAGGGTGTAAACAGACCATAAAGGCATTTGCACTTTCAAGACGATGAATACACTTTAACTGTACGAGTTTTTCTAACGCACGATAAACTTGGAGAGGTGCGCGAAAACCTTCTTCGCGTAAGTGATTGAGAATCGCATAAGCACTTAAAGGCCCTTTTGCATTTTTTAAAGTATTTAAAACCAATGTTTGGTTACGCGTCAGTTTAGATGACATTGACATCTTCCTTTTGCTCCCATGGAAAAGCATAAAGCGTGTAAGATATTTATGCAATGGTGATTATAGAATATGTACTCTATTTTTAGCCTTTTACATGACATCATTGCGATATGTAAGACAAGTTGCAACCGTTGTGAGGGGAGGGGTATTATAATCTGAAAGCCGCTGCTATCCAGCAAGAAACTTTTATACGCTTCTTAATTTTACCAATAATGTTTTGAAATAGGATTTTTTGTTCAATATTTTATTGGTAAAGTTTGGGTTATTTTATTTAAAAAAAAAT
>NZ_JBHIRC010000014.1:0-33495 GCF_042196985.1 Bartonella sp. AA97HXZ
CGAGGGGCTTGAAGGCTTGTGAAGGTATCTTTTGCCTGTTGAAGATACCATTTTTGGTGGATGATTAACTTCAACTTCTAAGCCTTTTTTGGGGTAGGTGACTTGGAAGCTTTAGATGCTTTTGGCTGTTCGAGTGGAATTTCCTCTGTCACTGGTTCAGACGATGTTTGTACGGCTTCTTGTTCTATCTGTTTAATTTGTTCAATTGCCTTATCTGTTTTTGCTGTTGTCTTGACGTCAACAAAAAGTTTTGCAGCATTGGCGCGCTTGAGACGTGCGTAGACTTGATTAGAAACTTCAACAAATGGATTATTGGGTGTTGATGGTTCAAAGCGAACAGTGCTTTTATTGTCGCCAACAACACACATTGGCTTAGTGATGACAGCTTTCATCATTGCTCCTTTTGCGTCATAATTAATGACATCATTAGTCAAATATTGATTTTTGTTATTTGAAAAATAGATTAGTCAGAATTACCCAGAAAACAGGGCTTTCTAGCCACGTTTCAAGATCACATTTTACTAAATTTTTAGAGGATATTTTTGAATTTTGGACGCAATTCGACCAGTACAGCAGCGTCATTAAATACGACTTTTCACATATTGTCAACAAAAAAATCAATATATTGTGTTTTTTTTATTTTTTTACCTAAATATGCTGCTTTACAAACAAATGATGCAAATATTCCGTTCCCAAAAATCGTTTATACGTTAAAGCATTTACCATTTATTTTTTGGATAAAAATACTTCTGGAGAGCATTTAGAGCAATACGCAAAGAACTAACAAGATGTGGTAATGTTTGGTTTTCTATAACAAGATGTTGTATCGCGGCATAAAGATTATACTGTCTATAGAGGTGTTGTGCTTCTTTGATAGCCTCTTGCATGTTTGAAAACTGTTCTGTTGCAAATTTAATCCATTTTTCTTTTGCTGTCTCATCAGAAGATGAGGGCATTTTATCATAAACAGCACTTGGCAAACCTTTTGCACACGAATAGTCATTTTTCACTTCAAGATATTTTTGCGCAGCATCATATTGGTCTTGATTTATTTCGCCTTGCAAATAAAGCCGCCCGATATAGGTACCGGAAAGCGGATTTTTAGCCTCTTCTATGGTCAAGCCAAAGCGTTTGGCATGCATTTCAATTGCCAATTTATCCATGGGTTCATGCGGTGTTTTTGCTCGTGAGATACGTCCATTTGGTTCTCTGATACATCCTTTAATCCGTGGACGACCGCGTTTTGCACGTTTTTTTCTCTTTGTCATATGTTATCAATCAGAATGGTATGCTATCATTATTAATGAGTGCACTATGATCAGCAGCCCCTGAAGCGATAGCATAATTTTGAGAAGTAATAGGTGAAGGGGTAGGGGATGCCGATTGATCTTTTTTGGCATCAAGCAAATACAACTCGCCTTTGAATTGTGGTAAGACAATCTCTGTTGTATAACGGTCATGCCCATTTTTATCTTGCCATTTGCGTGTCTGTAATTTTCCTTCTATGTAAACCTTTGAACCTTTGTTTAGATATTGAAGTGCAATTTTTGCCAAATGTGGATTAAAAATCACCACGGAATGCCATTCTGTTTTCTCTACTTTTTGATTGGTTTTTTTTATCTGTATAGCTCTCAGAAGTTGCTATACTAAAATTGACTATTTCTGCTCCAGAATTCATTGTTTTGCTTTCGGGATCAGCACCAAGGCGCCCGATTAACGTCACTTTATTTAGCATATTTGTAGCCCCATTAGATTAGCAATTTATACATGAAAAATCTTAGCATAATTTGCATATTTATTCAATTATTTCAAAATGATATTATTGTTTTTTAACATATAAAATTATGTTTACGGTGTATAAAATAAGGGGATCAAGGTATTCTATTCTGCAAGCACCGTTTTTTTTCTACTTTCTCCATGAGTTCCTTGCACTTTGTCAGATCTTGTTGTGAAAGAGACTTAAACATTCTAACAAACGTGTTAGAAATTTCATGGTTAAGTGGGTCAGAAGAGTTCATTGTAAAATTCTTACGACAAATATTTGCTTCTCTTCTCAAGATAGAAGCCGTTTCTTCATCTAAAGCATATTTCTCAATGATCTTTTCTTCCATGTCAGCAGGTATAGGCTTTTTGCCAATTTCTACAGAAGATAAAAATGCTATAGATACGCCTAATTTATTAGCCATATCTAATAAACGTTCTGTCCGATCAATACGAATTTTACGTAAGGTTTTGCCAAATGGTGTAAGCATGTGATTAAAGCTCCTATTAATGAAATCTGCAATTAAGCTGCTTTGAGAAGCGAGCCTATATTCTTTTCTAAAAATTGAGGTACTTTGATTTTAGGTGAAAAAATCATCAATTCGGTAGCTTGCCTTTTCTCTTGTAGAGAATATTGTAAGCTAAATTCTATTGAGAGATATTGCCTATACAAAAATTTAATTTCTTCAACGTTGTCATAAGTAATTAGCCAAGGCGCTGTCACATGTTGGGAGATGACATTCTCTAAATTATTATGATCATTAGCTTTGTAAAACGAAGTGTAAAGCCCTTTTCCTTTTTTAAAATAAGGAGGGTCCATATAAAAAAAGGTGTTTTCATCAGTTCCATAACGCAGCAAAAATTCCCGTGCATTTAAACGAGTTAAATGTATTTTATCTTTTTGTTCACTTATGCGAAGAATGCGTTCAATTATATTCTCTTTGTTAAATCGGCAATCTATTTTATAGGCACCGCTTTGTCCTTTCCCTCCAATTGGTCCAGCATTTTTAATAATTCCAGATCTATTTGTGCGATTCAAAAAGAGTGCTGCAAATCCTGCGCTAAGCACATCTGCACTTGCAGGAGAAATTTCTTTTTGTATGTACCATTCTTCTAAGTTAATGGTCGTTGTATTGATTTTTTCTATTAATTCTTCTGTCTTGTGCAAAACGCAATACCAAAAGCTCCAAATAAACAGATCAATATCGTTAATGTGAATATCTTTAACTTCACCATTAAAAAAAGCTTTAGAGCAAGTCTACACCTGCCAGCAAATGGCTCTCTATAGGAACAGCCATTTAATGCTTTTTCTCAAATATTTCTTTGACTTTTCAATACAGTGCAGCCTTACCGCCTGGATATCTCAATGGTGAGCAGACATGAGTCATTGTTACGCGCCTTTTTCAATGATTTTTTGATGTTTTTGTTGATTTCATCTATGAACATTGAGAAGAGACAATGCCATTTAATCTAAACAGTTTTATAAAATCGGAAGTTTTACTATGGCTTTTAAACTGAGCACTGTAGTGGGTAAATAGATATGTTTATTAAACTGCGTGTACGTAACATAAGAAACAATACACAAACTAAAAAGGAATACCAAAGAGCAATATCTGAGTACCAAAGTACAGTATCCCAATGGAAAAGAAAGTTTGTATTCCACATACCTAGAAATGACAGGTAAAGAAACCGTTTCTTTATAACTATTTGGGAAAATTAAAACGACAAGCGCTAAACTTATTAGTTTAAGAGTCTGTGTAAATACTGTTGTAAATCACGTGTTAATATCTTCCAACCAGTTGTATTGCCGCGTTTGTATTTTGGGTTGCTCTGCAATTCAGAAGGAATATGAGAATTGCATAAAATTGCAAAAATATTTGTTATTATTATCAAACCAAAAGATGCAAATATCAAAATACTTTGAATAACGTAGGGATTTTTTTTTAATTCCTAAAAAACATAAAAATATAAAAGTTATAATGCCAAACAAGGCTCTTCGCTGCTTATCTGTAAAAATATTTATTTCCTGCGGCTTTCGATAATTTTTTGATCTCTTTATTGATCTCGTCTATAAGAGGTTCGTAATTGAGAATGCTTTTCGGAATAGCACCACCGTAAACCCATGCTTTCACTTGCGCTTTGGTACTAAAATCCGCATTCTGGTGTGGTATAATACTGGCCGCCATCAAACTTTTCACATTCTCTTGTACCATCTTCATATTTGTAGAGGTTGTAAAAATACTCTGCCGTTCCGCCCCCCCCAAGGAACATAATCAACAGCTGTTGCAACAAACTCTTTTTGCATTGGCTGTTTACGCTTTTTTAAGGACAGGTCTTTTAATATTCTCATGTTTTTAGTCCATAATTTACCAATTGGTCTATTTACCTAAAATTTGACCGTACAGAGCGTTTTGTGTTTTTAATTGTAGTAAAAAACTTCAAATCTCTTTGTACGGTGCCTTTTTGTCGGTTTAAACACATATCTAATCCCAAAATGATCAGCGCTTTTCACTAGTTTACTAACCTGCAATGTTTTTTACTGTTCCCCCAAGACCATTTAAATTCCTTCAAGCTTTTGCTTTTCAACCAACGTGAGTGGTCTTGAATTCTCTCTCATTGCCTTTTCTTTCAGCCTTTTTTCACGGGTGCTCAAAACAGTCTTGCGTACACTTTCGGCTTTTGAAAGAAGGGTGTTTTCTACTGTCTGGCAATAAGTTAAAAGCTCTCCACAAGTTGGCATAAATGTTTTTGATATCCCAATTGCTTAACCCGTTACGATATTTTCGACGCCCTTTTTCATAGCATATGACGAAATGCGGTCCAGCATCATGCCATAGGATAAAACGACGGCTTTGACGTCTGTATTCGCAGGGACTCTCATGCTTGAGAGTAGGAAAGAAGTTTGCTCAATTTGCTTAACTGAAGCTTTCACAGAAAGCAACGCTTGTAGATGATTCAAGCATCTAAGGTTAGCGCCTCCTCCTGTTTCGTCAATGTATTCCCAGCTTTCAGCGTCAATGGATGCCCCGGACTGATCATTTCCATAATCTTCTCCAGATGAGAGATGATCTCTGAGTTCGTTGAAGCCTTCTGCAAACTGTTCTGTGAAAGTTTTATGAGTGAATTTTCCATAATGACCACCTAACCGTTTTTCCTGTTCTAATCTTGCTTTTTTCTTTGCTAGCATTCCGATAGGGCTTGTAACCCAATTGTACCAAGTCCTTTGCCAATAGCGTTTGTTTGCATTTTTATTTGGATTTGCTATCCAGTAATTTGTGAACCGTTCGAATTCTAACAGCGCCTCATCATGGGTTAGCCTTTATCGATTGCGTATTGCAAATTAGGTTCAAAATCCTCAGGTAAGCGAAAATCATCTTTTGATTTAGTCCGCTTCGCTTTTTGGGGAACGTTCTTTTGCTTGTGATTGGGAGGTTGGTTTTCTACATCCGTTGTGATTTGCTCTGGTTAGCTTCCGCAAGCATGAATCTCTATTGACTCATGAACCTGTTCGTTTGTTTCTAAATTTTCAGAACAAATTTCTTTTTTGCTAATACGATAGTATTAGTTTTTTATTATAACTGTTATTGTTTATGTTATATATGGGCATCATTAAGCATTGCTTTAGCATCGTTAAGCATATCACAAGCATCATTTGTATGTTTATCCCATCTTGCCTACGCTGCTTTCTTTGCTCTCTCTGATAACGTCTTTGACCGTGACGTCTTCGATACCTTCTCTAAACTCTCATTAGAGTTATTGAGTTCTTCTTCAACTTTTAAACTCCATAAACACCCATCGTCTAAACGTTCGATATGACCTGTGCTTATTAAAACTTCTAACGCTTTCATGAACATTTTTACTGAACAGCCAGTGTAATCAGCCCGGACCTTCATATTATTTAAAAGTGGTTTTCCAGTATAAAGCATTTGCAAGCGTAACTTTATGTAAACTTTGCACTCAAAGGGAAATAAACAAGCAAGATCAAGAATCCATTTATCTGCAAATAGCCTCCGTCCACGGTAATTTATTGGACATGTATACCCTCTTCTTGCATTAAATATAAAATTGCTAAAGCATCTGCTTCGTTGTCGTCTTTAGGCGTATGTCCTTTTGCACATACCGCCTTAATCATTTCTTCTTTTGAGGCGTTGCCTTTTCCTGTTGTTGCCTTCTTAATTGTGCCAACAGGAATGCCTTCATATAGTATCTGATGATGTTCACACCACGCTGTTAAGGTTGCTAGAAAGCCTCCGTAAATATGAGAAGCGTTTGTACCCACATGCCGGCGCACCTCTTCAAAATACACCGCGTCAATTTCATCAACGGACCTCTTTAGTTCAGTGAGCCACCGTTTAAAGCGTAAATAACGCATACCACCGCCTTCAAAACGGCGTGATTGAAAATCTTCTGTATCGCTTGTTATGTGACCATCTGCACTACGATCGCCCAGCCTGTCTTGGTCCCTAGATCAAGACATAAAATAGTTTGTGCGTTAGTGATCATAATCCCCTTTAAGGCTCTACGTATTTATGCGTGCGCATGGTGACGCGTAATCTATTAATTTGATCTCTTTATTTAATGCTTGTTTAAGAGTGTGAATGATGCTGTTGATGTTCATTACTATCTGTAGAAGCAGCAATAAAAGCAGATTGTGAAGATAATTTAGAATCACATGATTGCGTCCTATAAAAAAACGAGAAAAAGTCTTCTGCCTTAATCGGTGCTCCAATTCTTTTGGCTTCATTCAAAAGAATTGGGATATGTTTTGTTGGAATTCTCCCACCAGTTCCACTTTTTGATATAGGACGGAGCCAGGCATACACGCGTGTTCTATGAACCCCAAGCAGCTGAGATACTACCCTACGAACCCCACCTAACAGATTTATTATTTCCGAAAATTGTTTCATAGCACGTTATGTAGCGATTATAAAAACAATATCAAGAAGGAAAATTTATAATGAAACTACATGTTGCTAAATTAGAAAATGACGATTGTATACAACGTACCTACAATAAAGATATGACAATAAGTATCTCGCAATGGTTACAAAATGCCTTATCTGAAGCTGGATTAAGCCAATTAGGGCTTTCAAGACAGCTAACCGCTTCTTTAGGTCGCTCAATAGATCGTGCTGCCGTCAATAAAATGCTAAAAGGAACAAGAGATATTTCTGCTCGAGAATTATTAGAAATATCAAAGCTTACAGGTGCTTCTATTCCCACTAATCACTTAGTTCCTTTGATTGGATCTGTAGGAGCCGGAGGAGAAATAATCGCAATAGATTCTGGTTGTCTAGAAGAAGTAGAAGCCCCGCCATATGCTCCTAAAGGAACTGTTGCTGTTCGCGTGGTAGGTGATTCTATGTTTCCAGCCATTGAAGAAGGAAGTCGTCTTTTTTATTCCTATCATTTGCTATCAGAAGATCTTATTAACAACCGCGCTATCATAAAAACTAAATGTGGAAAAGTTTACATCAAAGTATTACGTTTCGGAAAAGAAAAAGGGAAATGGGTTTTATCTAGTATAAATGGAAAATATGCCGATATCGTAGATGTAGAATTAGAATGGTGTGCACCTATCGACTGGATTAAGCCAGCCAAAATATGAATTAATATTTTTATACTTCTCTTCAAGCAAGCCTTTAGTTTATTACTTTAAAAAAATTTTTCAAAATCGCTACATTGGTATCCATAAACCACGCACAAACAATTGCCAAGAGGCGTTAGAGAGGAGAAATTATGGAAAATCCAATTCTTATAAATTCTGATGAAATTTTATTAGTTGTCTACGATGATGATCAAAACATTGGTCGGTCAGGACCTCTGGATGAAAGCCAAGTTCTAAAAATTATTGACGAGGCAAATAATGAAATCCAAATCTTTCGCATCAATCCTTCTTAAAAGAGCTGCGAAGATATATCTGAAGATATCGCAGAATTTTATCTTAGAGAACATGAAGAACAGTGTTTTAACGGAAACATACCTCATGACGTTATTTTACACATTACAGCATACGTTTTTTTTAGACGATATAAAACAGCATGAATATAACGATGCAATGTATGATTCTTACGAACAACAACACCGTTTGCATCCTTGTGATGTGCTTTAAATTCTGAAGGGCGCATTTAAAAGCGCCGCCCCCTTTCATTCATCAATCCCATCAACATGAGGTTCGTAATGGAAAAGCCTATTGCTATCCAGCACAATACAATCAAACACGAAACCGTTCAAACGGTCAACGCACGTGAGTTACATGAATTTTTGGAAATAGGGAAAGATTTCTCTACTTGAATTAAGGATCGTATTCATCAATATGAATTTGAAGAGGAAAGTGATTTTATAAAAACACAAGATTTGCGGTCCACAAAATTGGGGAGCGCAAAATCTAGAGCTGTTACAGCCATAGACTATCACCCCACATTAGACATGGCAAAAGAGCTCGCCATGGTAGAACGTAATGAAAAAGGTAAACAAGCCTGTCAATATTTTATTGAATGTGAACGGCGTGCAAAGAAACCTTTAGACCTTGCAAACGCTTTAGAAGACTCTCTCTTTGTGAAAAAACTGCTTTTAGAAAGTATCACACAATTAGAGACTTTAAAAAGTGAAGTGGGTATCCTTAAACCTAAAGCAGCTGCTCTTGAAAGTTTGCAACGTCACAACGGACTCTTCGGTCTTACAGAAGCCGCTAAAATACTCGAGATACAACCAAAACAATTCATTCTCTTCTTACAGCAAAAAGGGTGGTTTTACAGACGAGCAGCAGGTGGAAATTTGCTACCGTATCAAGACAAAATCCAAAAGCAACTTATGGATTGTCCGACCATCCACTTCAAACCGCAAATGGAATAGAAAAAGTTGTACCAGCAGCAGAAGGCATTGGTTTACAGTTTCAAGAGCTTATAAAGATAAAGCATGCATTAAGAGCAACAATCATGGAAAAGAAATACGAAATGACTGATGAAACAATAGAGTTTGCTGGAAAAACTCTTCACTGAATTAAAGCCTTAAGAGATTTTGATGCTATTAAAGCAGGCGACCTAGGCGGCTTTATACAAAAAGAAGACAACCTCAGTCATGATGGTAATTGCTGGGTAGGTGATGATGCAAAAGTCTATGGTTATGCCAAGGTTTTTGGTGATGCTTATATTGATAACATTTCTGGTATTTATGAAAATGCATGTGTTTTTGGTAGTGAATCTGTTACCAGAGAAACTAATATTTTTGGCAATGCGCAGATTTTTGGACATATTCGTGTTTTTGCCAATGCACAAATTTACGAAAATGCACAGATTTCTGGTGTTGCATTTATTAGTGGAAAAGCTAAAATTTATGACAGTCCATTGATTTCTATCAGAGCAAAAATTGGAGGAAATGCCAAAATCCATGGTTATGCATTTATTCAGGGAAACGCAGAGATCATCAATGATGAAATCATCACAAAGGGCGAGAGGCAATAAACCATGGAAAAAAATACGAATTTACTGATGAAATAGACATTCTCTATCGTCGCCCAGTTCGTCGCATGCGTGCACTGAGAGACTTTGGGAACGTTTGTGTTGAATCCAATGCACATATTTTCGATAATACGCAAGTTTACGGAATAGCCGAAATTCACGGCAATGCAATATTTGTGAAAAAGCTCATATTGGTGGTGATGCTGTTGTATGTGGTAACACATGTATTTCAAGCAACACACATATTAGTTATAATAGAAAAGCCCGAACATATCCCTAGGAAAAGACAGAGCGTATAAGCCCTTTCTAACAGCCAAACCAGCCTTTTAAAACATGCGTGATTCACGCCACACGTGAATTGCGCGTAATGGAGGAAATCAAAATGAGTGAACAAAACACTAACCTAATAGAAATTGAAGAAACACATCATTTAGCCGTCGAACAAACTGCTATGGAATGTATTTTAAATAAAGCCTTAGAAAGTGATGTCAGTATTGACCGCTTAAAGCGTCTTCTTGATTTAAGAGAAAAAGAAATAGAACGACAAGAGCGCCAAAACTTTGTCCGTGATCTTTCGGCTATGCAAACAAAATATCAAAATATTGAAAAAACTCTACAATCACCCATACAAACAGCAAATACGCTATGCTTGATCAGTACATTGATGCTGTAAAGGACGGGCTTGCAAAATACAAATATATTAAACAGAAAAAAAACGTTACCATAGAAATAATTCTGTCTCATCCTTCAGGAAATCAAATCTCAACAGAAGGAACATTTCCAATTGACAGTACAGGCTCTAAAAATAGCATACGATCAGTTGGTTTTACACTTACCTACGGGAGATACCTGTTATGCATGCTTCTTAATGTAGCAAGTAAAGAAGACGATACAGATGGTCAACCGCGAACCAAAGAAGGCGATACAAATAATCAAAAAGTTTCCTCTAAACAGATAAAGCAAATCGAATAATTAATTAAAGAAACAGGGACAAATGAAATTAGTCTTCTCTATTTTGCAGAAGCAGGAAAACTAACAGATATGTCTTGTGAAAAAGCAGAATTGGTTTTGGGGCATTTGGAAAGAAGAAAAAATATTCAAAAAGAAAAAGCTCTACAATCGCTCCCATCACAAGAGCAACAAACGGCGGTGTGAGATGGAGCAACGAACAGCAGAATGATTTTCAAGCAAGTCTAGGGAAAGTCATCGCATCAAACATTTACAACATACTCAATAAAAATACAAAAGGATTGCCTACGAGCAAATATGAAGACTACAAAATCAAACTCATAACAGAGCGTTTAACAGGCAAAACAAGCCCCTATTATGAAACTGAAGATATGAGATGAGGTATCGAACATGAAGAAGATGCCTTGAGAGAATATGGTTTCATTTATGATGTCAATATAACAAAATGCGGCTTTATCCAACACCCCACAATAGAAATGGCGGGGGCTAGCCCCGATGGTCTCATTGGAGAAGACGGTTTAATCGAAGTCAAATGCCCGAGATCAGTAACACATATGCGCTTTTGTATAGGTGACGAAATCAAACCAGAATATCACGCACAAATGCAATTCCAAATGGCTTGTACAGGACGAAAATGGTGTGATTTCGTAAGCTATGACCCACGTTTTACGGGGGAATTCTTTCACTTACGCATGAAAGTCAAGCGTGTTCTCCGTGATGATCAACAAATTGAACAGATCAATCAAGCTGTTGAAACCTTTTTAGCAGAGATAGAACGAGAGATAAAACAACTCTCAACAAAAGCTGCTTAACCTTATGGGGGTGTTTTGTTCCCCGCATATCTACGAGCATCCCCACCCTTTCACATAAGGAAATTAAACGTGTGTAACATCGAACATATTATCATACAGCCTGCTAAAGATGAGGAATTTTGTTTTTTTACCATTGGCTATGAAGGTAGGTCCCTTGAGAATTATCTTAGTTGTCTCATAGAAAACAATATCAAAACTTTATGTGATGTTCGTAAAAATCCAATAAGTAGAAAACACGGATTTTCAAAAAGACAATTAGAGCAAGCTGTAAGCAACATTGATATTGAATATATGCATATGCCTGAACTTGGAATTGCCTCTGAAAAACGAAGAAATTTGAAAACACAAAAAGATTATGACCGCCTTTTTAAAAATTATCGAAATACAACTCTCAAGAATAATTCTTGTGCAATAAACAAATTATATCAAATATTTTTAAATAAAAAGTGCGTTGCAATCACCTGTTTTGAAGCCAATGTATGCATGTGTCATAGAGGACAACTCGCATTAGCTTTTACTCAATTGCCTGATTGGAAATATGAAATTGAACACATCTAAAAAATAAACTTGCAGATTTTTAAAAGTTGGAGTGCTTCACATGCCTTCCAGCCCCCACCCATTTAATTAACATAAAAAAGAGAAAGGTAATGAGATGATATTTGATGATGGAGATAGATATGTAACGACACGTGAGTGTGCACAGCTTTTTAGTGTATCCACAACAACGATTCGCAATTGGGTGCTTCAGGGATTGTTTCCGGAGCCATATAAGCTAGGGAGAGCAGTGAGATGGAGAAAAAAAGAGATCTTAGCCTTCACTCCAAAGAAAAATAAGGAACAAATAGGAGTAAATTAGATAAAGTTGTATAAACCGTAAAGGGTGGTCTAAAAGGTGGTCTAAAAATGGCTGTTTAAAGAAAAAATTTATATATTTCAATACATTAAAGATAAAATTTGGTGCCCAAAAGAGGACTCGAACCTCCACGCCTTACGGCACGGGTACCTGAAACCTGCGCGTCTACCAATTCCGCCATTTGGGCTTATAAAATCCATCTAAGCGCATGAAGCAACTCTGTCAATAAAATTATAGAATTTATTTTTTCAGCTTAAAACGATAGCATTGAACTTTTGAGGGAGATCATGATTTTAGAAGTTTAAGGTGTGAGGACTGTCTTTGATAAAATTGTTGAATCCGGATTAAATGTGTAAATAATAGGAATGCCGGTCGCTAATTCTTGAGATATAATTTCCTCACCGGAGAGACCTTCAAGCGCCATAATAAGAGCACGAAGAGAATTTCCATGTGCTGCGATCAAAACAGTTTGGGAGCGCAAAATATAAGGCTGGATATGGTAAAGATAATAAGGCCAGATGCGTGCACCGGTATCGCGTAGGCTTTCTCCATTCGGCGGCGCAATCGTATAGGAGCGGCGCCACATTTGCACTTGCTCCTGCCCCCATTGTTGGCGTACTTCATCTTTATTTAAACCAGAAAGATCACCATAATTACGTTCATTTAATGCGGGATTTTTTATCGCTTCTAAATCTGATTGTCCCATTTGCTCTAAAATGTGCTGAGCGGTTTTTTGAGCTCGCTGTAAGGCAGATGTATAAGCGATATCAAACCTCAAACCATATTCTTTCAGTTTTTTTCCTGCTGCTATCGCTTCTGCATGACCTTTTTCTGTTAAATCGGGATCTTTCCAACCGGTAAAAAGGTTTTTGAGATTCCATTCACTTTGTCCATGACGAATTAGTGTAAGTATGCGTCCCATTATAAATTGCCTCTATTCTATTGATTGTTTAAAATTCATCGTTCAATCCCAAAACATCGAACATTGAATAAAGACCGCTTTCATGATTTTGTGCCCATAAAGCTGCTTTTAATGCGCCATTGGCAAAGATAGAGCGTTCTTGCGCTGTATGTGAAAGAACAATGCGCTCATTGGAACCAGCAAAAATGACACTGTGTTCTCCAACAACTGTCCCACCACGTGAACAGGAAAAGCCAATGGCGCCTTTTTTGCGTTTACCTATATGACCATTGCGTTCGTTGACACACACATTTTTAAGCATAACATTGCGGCCTTCAGCTGCTGCTTGGCCAAGAAGAAGGGCTGTTCCAGAAGGAGCATCAACTTTGTTAGCGTGATGCATTTCATAAACTTCGATATCAAAATCATCGGCTTCTAATGCTTTAGCGGCTTTCTTTACAAGGTTGGCTAAAAGATTTATTCCAAGGCTCATATTTCCGGATTTGACAATTGTTGTATATTTCGCAAAATCTGCAATTTTTTCTTCTTCTGTTTTGCTAAATCCTGTGGTGCCAATAATATGGACAAGGCTTTTTTGAGCAGCGTAGTTAGCATAAAGAATACTGGCTTCTGGTTGTGAAAAATCTAAAATACCTTCTGTATTAGAAAAGGCATTTTCGGGATTGTCAGTGATACTAATCCCAAGAGAATCTGAACCAATTAATGCACTGGCATCTTTTCCTACAAACGGTGAGCCTTTACGTACAAGAACAGCACAAAGCTCTACATCTTTCCTCTGCTGGATTGCTGTAATGAGTTCACGTCCCATTCTTCCATTTGCACCAACAACTGTAAGGCGCATTTTTATCTCCTTATGATACTTTACTGTGCAGTATAGGCAAATTCTTGCCTTCTTTCCAATGGTTCTTTTTCTTTATAGAATTTTTTTCCTTCTTTAATTTATCTTGTTGTGCTGTAAAACACTGTTGTTTAGAGCAAGTGATATAAGATCTACAAATTTAAATAGAGATGTTTTTCGTTAGAGTGTGAGATGAATATTCTTAAGTAAGGTTTGCTTATGAAACCTTATGAAGATTGTGTATTACTTTACGCTTTTTTTTCGTTCTTTAAAGGGGAGCGTTCTTCATGCAAAATAAGATCTCCCAAACAAAATAGACCTATGTCGTCAATTCATGCGCTTTTCTTAAAGAAATATTTATCAATTCTTCTAAACTTATTTTATGATAGTGCTCGTGAGTGGTATCACGAGAGAATATCCATGAATAATATAAAATCTATTCTGCGCCACTATCTTTATGCTTCATAAATAGAGTAAACCAACATTATCATACGTTTTGTTAGCCTTTAATGTTTTAACTTAGTCATTTTCACTCATCAATTCCATTTGTGACGCATAAGAAAACGATTATTTATCATTGTATATCAATACGTTATCCATAAATAAAATCACGTAAAAGGGGGGCAAGGGCTAACAAGAAGTTGGATTGTTTACACACGAGAGTTGGGCTGATTCTTCATCTTTTAGGAAAGTCAGTTGAAAAAATTGTTATGTTGTAAAAACGCATGATGAGGCTTTGTTTATTATAGAGAAAATAGGATATATTATGCAATGCGTTTTTTCATATATTGGGGAGAATGGGAGTATAACATGCGTTAAGTATTGTTATTTTATTTGCCTAGCTTCTAATGATGCTACAGCTCTTGTATTTAAAGAGAGTCTTTAAAATCCTTTCTTAAGTATTTTTTATCCCTGTGCTGATCTTTTTTGTGGCACGATAAGAAAGTGATTTTTGTGATTCAATTATAATGGGTTTTATTCTCTGTTTAATACGATCATAAATCAATGTATTATTATATTGTTTATACGCATGCATAAAAATTCATAAACCTATAAATATCCTTTAGATAAAATATCACTTTTATTTTTGTTTGTGAGAAAAGGCTAGAAATCAAGATCTGCATAGTGAGCACTTGCAACAATTCCGCGGACGCGATCTGTTAAAAGAGAACGAAAAGAAGGGCGTGATTTAATTCTCATATACCAGTCTTTGGCAGCAGGAGATTGTTCCCAGTCAATTTCCCCTAGAAAGTCAAGTACAGAAATAGAGGCTGCTGCTGCTAGATCTGCATAGGACAAGGCAGAACCGACTAAGCTATCGCGAGAGGCACAGAGCCAATTGAGATAGTTCATATGTGGTAAAATATTGGCACGTGCATTGCGTAAAATTTGTGAATTAGGAGCACCACCGCCAATGGCAAGTGGCATTTCACGTTTATGGATTCGTTCTCGTACGATATGGCGCGTTGCTTCATTTTCGAATTTATTTAAGAACCAGTCATTGAGACGGCGTACTTCCGCACGATCTAAAGGATTTTCTGGAAAGAGCTTATTTTCTTGTCGTAAACTTCCATGTGTTTCGTCTAAATATTCGCAGATAACAAGAGGACCTGATAATGGAACCTCGTGTTCATCGAGAAAAACAGGAACATGACCAGCGGGATTGAGGGCTAGAAATTCGTGTCTTCTTGCCCATTCATATTCTTCAATCAGTTGAGTGGTTACACCATATTCCCCAAGAATGAGGCGTATGAAGCGCGAGGCAGAGGATAGGGGAGAGTGAAAAAGTGTCAGCATAATTTACACTATCAAATAGAGTTGAAGAGAATTCTTTCAAGTAATCATTTTTATAAAGATGCTTGACTAGAAGTACAAGATCATTAGTAGTTGCTAGTAATTATAATTAATAAATTGTTAATGACTAGGAATTGTTCTCTTATGCGATGGTTTGCAAAATGGCAGCACGTAATTCTTCTAAACCGATAGCTTTTTCTGAAGAGGTTACAAGAAGCTCAGGATAAGCTGCTGGGCGTTTAAGAAGCTTTGTTTGTGTGCTCATAATTAATTTTTCCAAAGCATTTGATTTGATTTTATCGCTTTTTGTCAAAACAATGTGATAAGAAACAGCTGCTTTATCAAGGAGAGCAAGAACATCTTCATCATTATTTTTGATTCCGTGCCGTGAATCAATCAAGATATATACACGTTTTAACGTTGTGCGCCCCCGTAAATAGCTAAAAATCAAATTTGTCCACGCATCAACAAGATTTTTAGGAGCAGCAGCAAAACCATAACCAGGCATATCTACTAATGCTAGAGGGGGAAGGTCTCCTAGTTGCCCACTGAATCCATCGGGGACAAAATAATTAAGCTCTTGAGTCCGTCCTGGTGTATTTGAGGTACGTGCTAAGCTTTTTTGTTGGACGAGTGCGTTGATTAAAGATGATTTTCCAACATTGGAACGACCTGCAAATGCAATTTCTGGTGGTCCTTCAGGGGGGAGAAAGCGTATTTCTGGTACACCACGAATAAAAATCCAATTGCGAGAAAAAATTCCAGAAAGGGAAGAATCTCTTGTCATTCATGCACTTCTTTTTTGGGTGATCTTCTCCAGATGGCTTTCAGATTATCAAAAAGCTCAATTTTAACTCCTTGGCGCTTCATCATGATACCTTGCTGAATGATTGATAATATATTGTTCCATGCCCAATAGATGACGAGACCAACAGGGAAAGAGGCGAGCATAAAAGTAAAGACAACAGGCATCCATGTGAATATCATCGCTTGGGTTTGGTCTTGAGGAGCAGGATTCATACGCATTTGTAAAAACATCGTTATTCCCATAATCAAAGGCCATGCACCAATCATAAGAAATGTTGGCGTTGTATATGGCAAGAGACCAAACAAGTTAAAAAGAGAAGTTGGATCGGGTGCCGCTAAATCTTTAATCCAGCCAAAGAAAGGGGCATGGCGCATTTCAATAGTGATATAGAGAACTTTATAAAGAGCAAAGAATATTGGGAATTGAACCAACATTGGCCAACAGCCTGCAAGGGGATTTATTTTTTCGGTTTTATATAGATCTATTATTGCCTTTTGTTGTTTGGTTTGGTCATCGGGATACTTTTCTTTTATTTCTAGCAACCGCGGTTGTATAAGTTTCATACGCGCCATAGATTTATAAGATTTATTGGCTAGAGGGAAAAGAAGTGTTTTTAAGAGCACTGTGACAAGAAGGATGGCGATACCAAAATTTCCTGTTTGCTTATAAAGAATATCAATGAGGGCAAACATTGGTTTGGTGATGAAATCAAACCAGCCCCAATCAATTAAAAGAGCAAACTTTTTAATTTTTAGGTCATTTTGATAATTATTAATAATTTCAACTTGTTTTGCACCAGCAAAAAGACGATTTGTAACAGTTTTTGTTTCATTTGGGGCAATCGTTAAAAGCGACCCTAGCAAGTCAGACTGATAATGCGTTTGCAAACGATCAAAATAAATAAAACGGCTTGTATATTCTTTATTTTGCGGGGGAATAACTGCTACAGCCCAATATTTATCGGTAATACCAATCCAACCTCCTGTTACCTTGGAAAAAGTCATGCTTTTTTGCCCATTATCAGGATTTGGGTCAAGCTCTGCTAAGGTTTTATATTTTTCAGTTTTGAGCGAATCTCCTGCAATACCTATCATACCTTCATGAAGTAAATAGGTTGCATTTGTATGTTCTGGTGGTGCTGCACGTGCAACGCGGGCATAGGACGAGAGATGTATTGGTTGATCACTTTCATTGCTGATAGAATCCTCAATGGTAAACATGAAATGATTATCAACAGAAAGGGTCCGCCGGAAGATTTGTCCCTGTCCATTATTATAAATTAAAGTGATGGGTGTTGAAGGAGTCAGGATTGTATTGCTTCCCTCTATTTGCCATTTTGTATCCGATTGTGGCAAGGCTTTTGCTGGCAAAGACGCACTTGCAAAACCAAATTCAGCAAGGTAGGTTGTTTTGAAGCCTTTAGGATTTAGCAAATCGATTTCCGGTGATTTTTTGTCGACTGTTAAACGATATTTTTTGAGGTGAAGATCATCAAATTGTGCACCAACAAGATTAATAGAGCCTTCCAATTCATTGGTTTTGATCGTAATACGCTCTGTTTTGTCCAATACAGCTTTCCGGATTTCAGGTGTCATGGGCTGTTCGATGATAGATGTAGCTTGATACGTTGAGATATCATCAGAAAAATCTGTCGTGGTAGTAGAAAGGGCTGATTGTTGTTTTGACAATTGCTGTGCGATGATTTGTTGTTTTTGTAACTTTGCTTGTTTGGGAGCAACATGAAGAAATTGCCATGCGATGAGCACTACGAAAGATAAGCCAATAGCGATAAAGAAATTGCGGTTATATTCCATCCGTACACCCTTGTTGTTGCTGATGTTTTATTTTTGGTTTTATTCGCCGATTTAATTCACTAATCAAGGATGTAAAAGGTGCATGTAACACATCACGGTACGCTACAATGACATAGTCTGTTCCTGCTTCCATGTGGTTTGTTACACCAACTCTCACGGCCTCACGCAAGCGCCGTTTAATACGATTACGTTTCACAGCATTACCGTTTTTACGAGTAACAGTGAAGCCTACACGTGCAAAAAGAGAATCTTTTCTTTCTGTTGTTTGTTCACGAGATTTAACTTCGAGCAAAAATAAAGGACCACGTCGTTTTTCTCCTGTACGGACAGCCAAAAAGTCTGCTCTTTTGCGAATACGGCAGGGATGTTTTTTCTTCATAAAAGAATATTTCGCAATTTCATTAAATGCCTGCAAGCAGACATTGTAGGTTCATAATAAAAGTTTCACAACGAAGAAACGATGAGCAATCCTCAACGGTTGTGAAAATTTAAATGGTTAAGCAGAAAGCCGTTTACGTCCACGAGCACGTCTTGCAGCAATAACTTTACGTCCTCCAGCTGTGGCCATGCGTGCACGAAACCCATGGCGGCGTTTACGGACAAGTTTAGAGGGTTGGTAAGTACGTTTCATTTATTTAAATACCGCGGAGTGCGGCCCTTCTTAATCTTCGTTTTATGAATAGTTATGCGCGAGATAAACAATTTTATCCTATCATACGGCTGTTAACCCATAAGGAAAAATATAAAAAAAGTCAATCTTAGATTGTTTTTCTCTCTCTTGAAAGAATACAAAACACCTTATAACTATTTGTAACGCTTTTTTACAATACTGTAGGAGTGTTAGAAAATAACGATTGAATCTACAGAACATAAATGGCTAGGGCCTTAAAGAATTAAAGAAGGTGTGACTGATTACTGTATGCTCAATTTAAAATATCCTTTAAGATTAAGAGTTTTTTTCAGTTTTTGTTTTTACAAAATTTTTATCAGAATATTCATTAAAGTGATTGTAGCACAAATGTGATTGATAGGATTTTATAGCAGATTTTATGTTTGAGCTTCTTTATTTTAAGGATGGTTTCATATTTTTAAAGAGATAAGAGATGTATACTTTATAATGCTGAGTAAAGTAGAAAATTATCAAGTGATGAACAAAATTATCAGGTGATGAACCTTGTAAGTATTTTTCGTTCTTATGCTTATATTTGCTAGTATTTTTATAGAGAGGAAAGAACATGGATCTTATCACAAGTGAGGCTGTCCGCAACGTATTACGTACAATCAAAGGACCAGATCTTGAAAGCGATATTGTGTCGTTGGGTCTTCTTTCAGAAATATTGATTGCTGATGGTAAGGTTTTCTTTTCCATTACAGTTCCTGATGGAGGTGTGCAAAAATGGGAATCATTGCGTCGTTCTGCTGAAAAGGTGGTATGTGCTTTGGAGGGAGTGAAATCTGCTGTTGTTACACTTACAGCAGAAAAAATAACAAAGAAAGCACCTAGTCGGAGAGCAAATCTCTTACCGATCAAAATGCCCATAGAAGGTGTGCGGCATGTGATTGCTGTTGCTTCTGGAAAAGGAGGGGTCGGAAAATCTACGATGGCAATAAATATCGCCTTAGCTTTACAAGATTCTGGTTTCAAAACGGGGGTGATGGATGCTGATATTTATGGTCCTTCATTGCCACGTTTGACAGGACTTGTTAATCAAAAACCACAGCTTATTGGAGAAAAAAAGATTCAACCTCTTGAAAAATTTGGACTTAAATTGATGTCGATGGGATTTTTGGTTGAGGAAGAAAAGCCGGTAGTATGGCGTGGTCCTATGGTTATGGCAGCTGTAACGCAATTGTTACGAGATGTTGTATGGGGCCCTATGGACGTTTTAGTCGTGGATATGCCGCCCGGTACAGGGGATGCACAATTAACGCTTGCCCAACAGGTACAATTAACAGGTGCGTTGGTTGTCTCTACGCCCCAAGATCTTGCTTTAGTGGATGCACGTAAAGCAATAGAAATGTTCATGAAAGTTAATGTTCCTATTTTAGGACTCATTGAGAATATGAGTTATTTTATCGCTCCTGATACGGGAAAACGCTATGATATTTTTGGCTATGGTGGTGCACGGGCAGAAGCGGAACGTCGAGAACTCCCTTTCTTAGGGGAAATACCGCTTGATGCAGCTTTACGATTTTCTTCAGATGAGGGAATCCCTATTTTTGTTGCTAAGCCTAGTGAAGAGCATGCTAAACTATATCGTAAAATTGTTGATCAAATAAAAAATCAACTCTTTTGAATGGGGGGGTGTTTAAGAGAGTTTATTAAAACACAATCATGAAAGACATAAAAATAGTCGCTTCTTTGTAAGAGGAAGTTTTAATGTGTGAATGGAATATATAGGTTAAATAAACAAAAAATTATTCATGCGTTTGGATAACCTGAAGGGGAACAAAATTGAAGAGCTAGAGCCGTGAGGTAGAAAAAATATTGGACTTGAGGCAAAAAGAAGAAGACCGAAAATAAAAATAATTTAGAAAAATTGTAAAAGGTTGTAAAAAATATTTTAAAAATCATTTTTTGATACGAGTTTTTTTGATATAAATCTTAAAATTTCTTTTTAGAAGCATTCATTTTTTGCAAAGTAGCTTCAAGAGCCATTGTTAAAGCATTCCTTCCCCCTTGTTGAGAAAAGTAATTTGACAAAAATTCATTTGTTCCACCCTTTGTTGAAAACTCTTTTTCAAGCAGTGAAAAATCGAGAGATACAGAACGATCCGTTGCTATAGTTTTACGCATTTCATCTGTAAGATTTCCAAACATCATGGTAAGGAATTCTGCTGATTGTTGTTTTTTTAACCCTTGTGTTATAAACCATTGATGGGCAGTTTCTATAAAATTAAAATATACTCCCATAAGTGAACCAGCTGTCATAAAAAGATTAAACTGCTCTTCCTTATCCAGCACCAATGTGCCCCCCAATGCATCAAATAAAGTGCGTAAAAAGGGATGATTGGGATAGATTGGTGTCAAATTTTTGCATTCTGCAACAAAAGGTAATGGAACAGCACGATAAACTTTATGATTAATCCACTCTTCTATTTCTGCTGCTTTTACCATAGCAAGTACGGAAATAACCAGCTGTTCTGGACGAAAACGAAGAGAGCACAAAACGTCTTCTGCAATTTGGTTGGGCAAGCAAAGAAAAACACAATCACTAACATCGAGCAACGCTTGGTTATTTTCAGCAATCATAACTTTATCATAAGTACGTGAAAGGCGCTTTGCTGTTTGTGCATTGCGAGGCGAAACAATAATGGAAGAAACATCAAAGTTGCTTGTCATTAAGCCATTCACCATTGAAGCACTGATTGTACCCGTTCCCAAAAAGCCAAGTCTCATTATCTATTTCTCAGTTTCATATTTTAAAAGGAATTTCAATCAACATCTCAGGTGTTTTAACTAACATAAACGCTAATTGAAGAAGCAACACATAACATAGCAAGAATAATCAAAACCAAATAGATTTTGGGCTTGTCAAAGAGAACGGCAAAAGCAGAAAACCAACCAACAACAGCTGCGGCTAATGCAAATAAAAAACCTGGTTTATTCATAAGCACAATATGCATTGCCATTAACCCACCAATAATTAGCGCTCCAAAAATGATGAGCAAACCTGTTGCAAACTTTTCATAATCATCCATATTTCGCTCCTTATAGCGCTCAATTATTACACACTTTTTAACGCATATGCACATAAAAACGAAATGTTTTTTATTGAATATGGTTAAAACGGGGAGGCCTTTTATTGATCAGATGTAAAAAATGCAGGGATATGCTGTGGCCAACGCCAAGGTAAAATTGCAATTAAATCAAAGCGTACAGACAAAAGGGCATAATCTTTTTGCCGTGCGAGCCAAATATCGGCAGCTGCCTCAATTCGCTTTTCATTCATTCGGGAAACCGCTTCCATTGCTTCAGCCAACGTTGAACGTGCTTTAACTTCAACGATTAACACAAGATTTCCGCGTCGTGCAATTAAATCAATTTCTCCACATTTTGTTTTAAAACGCCTTTCGGCAATGTGAAACCCTTTGCAACGTAGCCACCAAGCTGCCAATTTTTCTGCACGAATCCCTCGATAAAAAGACTTTTGTCTGCGTTTTTTTTGTATTATTTTACGCATTTTTTAAAAAGATTAATCGCTGAAAAAGTTCTTGCTTTTTTAAACCGGTTTTTTTTGCAACAAAAGCTGCCGCTTGAGCAGCAGAATGTATCCGTGCGCGTTCTAATAGCATTTCATCAATTTCTTGATCACTTATCACATTTAAAGAAGAAGATGATTCTCCAACAAGTACAACAATTTCCCCACGAATATGTGCTTGTTTTCTGTAATTTTCTAACAAATTTCCCAAATTGGAAACATCTACTGTTTCAAACTTTTTTGTTAATTCACGACAAATGGCAGCAGGTCGATTAGCCGAAAAAAGTGTGACCATATCCTGTAAAGTTTCAACAAGACGATGCGGTGATTCATAAAAAATCAAAGTTGCTGGAATCTCTTTTAATTGTTCCAACCGTTTTCGGCGCTGTAGCTTTCGTGCACTCAAAAAACCTGCAAAAAAAAAGCTATCCGTAGGAAGCCCTGTCGGTATAAGAGCGGCTAAAAGAGCGGATGCTCCAGGAATAGGAATAATTTTATGACCAGCTTTACGGGACTCTTCTACCAATCGAAATCCAGGATCAGAAATAAGTGGTGTTCCGGCATCTGAAACAAGTGCTACTGTTTTGTTTTCTGCTAAAGCCGCTAAGAGCTTCGGACCCGCTTTTTGCGCATTATATTCATGATAGAGAAAAGGTTTTTTTTGAATGCCGTAACGTTCCAACAAAACACGTGTTACTCGCGTATCCTCACACGCTAAAATATCAATTCCTGCAAGCACTTGCAAAGCACGAAGCGTAATATCTGCAAGATTTCCGATAGGTGTTGCCACAAGATAAAGCCCTGATTCTATAACGGGTGCAGAATAAGCATGCGCACCTATAAAATATGCTTTTTCACACATGCTCTTTTCTTTTCATTAAATTCTCCTCACCACAAGATTTTTATCCATACTCATAAGCCATTTTGGCTCATTTTTTACCAGCACATTTTTTATCATTACAAAGGCTTACCTTACTCGAATAATCGATTACACTACAATAAGATAATTTCATATTTAACGTCTTAATTTAACATTATTATCTATTTTGATCCGCGTTATTTTTTCCAGTAAAACAAATTCCAAATGTAACCAATATTCTATCAGCCCCATGATTTTCTATAAAGTTTTTCCTTCGAGAACCAAAAAACAACTTTACTCATGTTATAATCTCATGCTTCTTTGTGCTCTTTGAAAAGCTAAGCTTTTTAGATTATTTCCATAACGCCGATTTTTCAAATATTCTATTGATATCCAAACTGTTTTTCTGAGCAAATGTAAACAGCCCCTTTTGAAACACATACAGTTAACTGGCAGCTGACTGTATTGTTATTGATCAAATATAAGCTCTTATCAGCAAAATACTTTATTTTTTCATATTCTCTACAGCTTTAACAGTATACAGTATAATGAGTACCTTAGAAAAGTTTAAGGCTAAATTTTATCTTAAATATTTGATTTATAATGGAAAATTTATTATTTTGCCTATTAATTAGGAGCTTTAAATATCGTAACATTATCTCAGCTCTTCTTATAGTCAATTAATCAAAATCATTTTTGTGCATCTTGAAACCTCCTTAAAACAAAGATTATCGCCTCATTGGAGATCTCAGAGAAAATAATGCTGTTAGCTTGTACTTTTTATTTCATAAATATGGAACTGTTCGTTCACAGGATTGCGTTATACCTTTTTCGAATAGTGTCGCAAAATTATTGTTTGATATGAGAGCTATCTCTTAAAAACAAGCCCATGACTGAACAACACAAGTCTGCTTTAATTTTGGATACCTTATTTTTTCTGAAGGATATGCTCCCATAAAAAAACGTAAGTAATAAAAGCGGGGACAATACGTTATCTCTTCTTTTTAGAGGATATTGTGATGCTTTTGAAAGTTTTAAAACCGAATGGACAGATGATAGTAAAGAGGAAAACAGTTTTTTCCTTTCAGATTTGATGTTCTTGCTAAATGAAGCTGTATTTTCGTTTCAGAGATTACTCAAATAGAATATGCAATATTTTTGCTCTAGCTACAAAAGCTGGAACGGCGTGCAGAGCTTTCATTCACCTTAATCTTTCTTTTAAATATACCACTTGTGTTCAATTTGGATGTTGATTTACAAGCAATAGCGAAAGCACAAGCTTTATAAAAAAACAACTCTATAAAACGCGTCATAGAGTGGTCATGAAAGCTATTTTGTTTTTTATCAGGTGTTTTGCTAATAGCGATAGTCTCCATGGCTTGGCATCTGCTTATTTTTACGGTATTTGTACACATTCATTGCAGTATATTGGTAAAGGGCAGTATATTGGTAAAGGTTAGATGCAAGGCGATTATCTTTAATGCAAAAATAAAAGGTTAATGTGAGATTAAAGATTTTTTCGTGTCATTATCAGTAGAAACATTATAAAGGGCTTGAACGAGTATGCTCTTTATCTCTTTATCTCACGATGTTTTTTCTACATTCATTCGTGGTTTTCTTGAGTGAGCATTACTTGGCAAAGTGTAGGAGAAGAAATAAATGTGAAGCGCATCTTCAGGGGGCTCTTGGCTAGTTAAAACGATTGATGTTTCTTATGAGAGGGCTAAAAGTATTTTGGATCATATGGGAGAGGGGGTAAAGTAGAACGGGCTTATTTTCCTTCAGGTTTTCGAGAACCGCGGCTGTTCCTTTATCGCAGAATTGTCAAGAATATATTTATTATTGTTTTGTCATTTAAATAAAAAAATTTTGATAAAAATATGTTATGTTTTTCTATTGAAAAAATTCATACGGTGAAGAGAGTATTTTATATGAGAATAGAGTTCTTTTTACATTGTGAAAGAACGTATGCAGGAAGGTGATTGATAGATTTCTGATCTGAGGGAAATATTTTTATCCATTGCGTTTTGTATATTTCAATTTTAGGAAAATGAACAATGATTATACATTGGGGAATTACATATTGGGATAGAAGGGGCCCTCATTGCCTTGCGGACAGATCCAAGTGATATTTTGGTTTGGATCTTTGATATCGCATGTTTTACAATGTATGCAATTTGAAGCGTTTATCATATAAGTCAGATGATCATTATCCTCTAGCCACTCGTAGACAGCGGCGGGGCAATAGCGTGTAGAGGGTCCTCCATAGATTGCATATTCAGAGTCCTTTTGCTTTTTTAATGAGGCTATTTTTAAATGACAAGGTTGATTTTCTTCATGATGCGTATTGGAAAGGGCAACACTTGAAAGGCGATCAAAGGTTACAACGCCATCTGGTTTTGGGTAAGAAATGGGTTGAAATTTTTCTGCTGGTTCAAGGCATGCATAATCTTCCTTTCCGTGGGAGAGTGTTTTAAATAAGGAAAATCCGAACAGTTGTTGCCACCACATATCAAAACCAGCAAGTTTAATTCCATATTTTGTCCCATATTTTGCCCAGAGCGGTTTGGCATTTCGCACTTTATAAAGATCTTTGCCAATGAGCCCTTTTCGCCACTGTTCTTCGATTTCTTTAACCTCATCATGGGCACGCCCTTGTGCAAGAGCGGTAGCAATTCTATCGGCAGCTAATATGCCAGATAAGATGGCATTGTGTGATCCTTTGATACGAGGAACATTGACAAATCCAGCAGAGCAGCCAATAAGCGCTCCACCAGGAAAGGTGAGTTTTGGTACAGATTGCCAACCTCCTTCGCTGATAACACGTGCACCATAGGAAAGACGTTTTGCGCCTTTAAAGATTTTATAGAGTTTTGGATGTGTTTTAAAACGTTGAAATTCTTCAAAGGGAGAAAGATAAGGATTTTTGTAATCTAAGTGCACAACAAAACCGACAGAAATGATATTGTTTTCTTGGTGATAAATAAAGCCACCGCCACCGGTATTATTGTCTAAGGGCCAACCAGTGAAATGTTGTACTAAACCGCGTTGGTGTTTGTTGGGGGCAATTTCCCAGAGCTCCTTGAGACCAAGACCAAATTTTTGTGGTTCTCGATTTTTGCTAAGATTAAAATGTTGTATCAGTTGTTTTGCAATTGAGCCGCGTGCTCCTTCCGCAATCAGAGTATATTTTGCCAATAAAGCCATCCCAGGCATATAATTTTTTCCAGGAGTTCCATCTTTGTTAAGCCCCATATCACCGGTGAGAACACCAATGATAGCTCCGTTATCTTTTTGGATGATGGGTTCTGTTGCTGCAAAACCAGGATAGATTTCAACACCCAACGCTTCAGCTTTTTTGCTTAGCCAGCGGCAGACGCTCCCAAGCGAAACGATATAACATCCGTTATTTGATAAGATTTTAGGGTGCAAAATATTGGGAAATATTGTGGACTTTTGAGGCTTTAGAAAAAAAAATTGGTCCTGTGTGACAGGGGTTGTAAAGGGATGGTCGTTATCATTTCGCCATTCTGGTAAGAGTGTATCGATACCAATGGGGTCAACAACTGCGCCAGAGAGAATATGTGCACCAACTTCGGTCCCTTTTTCAACAATTGTGACAGAAAGCTCAGGATTAATTTGTTTAAAACGAATTGCGGCAGAAAGCCCTGCTGGTCCTGCTCCGACAATGACTATGTCAAACTCCATACTTTCACGTTGGTCATGCAGAAGTGCTTTCATGGCTTATAAAGCTTTCTCCAATTCTGGAATAATTTGGTGGAGATCACCTACAAGGGTGTAATCGGCAATTTGCATGATGGGAGCTTCTTCATCTTTATTAATGGCAACAATAATTTGTGCATCCATTATACCGGCTACATGCTGGATTGCACCGGAAATGCCAACGGCGATATAAAGTTCAGGGGCAACGACTTTTCCTGTTTGTCCAATTTGCCAATCATTGGGAGCATAGCCTGCATCCACTGCTGCGCGGCTGGCACCTAAAGCAGCATTTAATTTGTTTGCAAGAGGAAGAAGCAGGGCCATAAATTTCTCTTGAGAACCAAGACCACGCCCGCCTGATATAATAACACGTGCTGAGGTGAGCTCAGGACGATCACTTTTGTTTGTTTCTGCTTTTACGAAAGAAGAAAGATTTGGATTGGAAGCTGGTGTTATTGTTTTAATGGGAGCAGAATTATTTTGGGAAGGCGTTGGGGTGAAAGAAGCGGTGCGAACTGTTATAATCTTTTTATAATCATTGGTGCGTACAGTTTCAAATGCATTACCTGCATAAATTGGTCGTTTGAAGGTGTTGGGTGAAAGAATGGCGGTAATATCTGAAATTTGCATAAGATCAAGAAGAGCTGCTACGCGCGGCATCACATTTTTCCCAGTACTGCTGGATGCTGCCATGATCACATCATAATCCTTTGCTAACATGAGAATTGTATCTGCCATAGGCTCGGCAAGTTGATGGGCTAAATAGTCTGCTTTTGCAATAAGAACTTGCCGCACACCATTAAGTTTAGCACTATTTTCCGCTATCGTTTGGATTTTTTCTCCGCAAACCAGAATATCGATATCATTACTGAGTACGCGTGCAGCGGTGAGTACTTTTGCTGTTTCTTCTGTATTATGATCGGCCAATAAAAGAATTGCCATAAGTTTTTGCCCTTTTATGTGAGTGTTGCTTTTACTCTAGTGGTGAGAATATTAAATGCAGTTCTTCTGTTTTAAGGCTCTGACAAGTTCTACTACATTTGCCACTTTTATACCGGATTGACGGGGTTTTGGCTCTTCAACGCTTAAAATTGTTAAGCGTGCTTTCGTATCGACGCCAAGATCAGTAAGAGATTTTTGTTCAATGATTTTCTTTTTTGCTTTCATGATATTGGGGAGAGAGGTGTAACGCGGTTCATTGAGCCGTAGATCGGCGGTCATAACCATGGGAAGGGGAAGACAAAGGGTTTGTGTTCCATTATCAACTTCACGAGTAACTGTAGCATGCCCATTTTCTATGTTAAGATGTGAGGCAAAAGTTGCTTGTCCCCACCCAAGAAGAGCAGCGAGCATTTGTCCTGTTTGGTTGCTATCGTCATCAATTGCTTGTTTTCCTAAAAAGACCATGTCGGGTTTTTCTTCATCAACAATGGTTTTGAGAATCTTAGCAATTGCTAAGGGTTCAAGTGTTTGATCCGTTGTGACAAGAAGTGCGCGATCAGCTCCCATTGCAAGTCCTGTTCGTAGAGTTTCTTGAGCTGCTTCTGGGCCAATTGAAACAAGAAGAACTTCTGAAATTTTACCGGATTCTTTTTGGCGAATGGCCTCCTCCACGGCTATCTCATCAAAAGGATTCATAGACATTTTTACGTGAGACAGATCAACGCCTGTACTATCCGGTTTGACGCGTATCTTGATGTTATAATCAACAACACGTTTGACAGCGACAATTATCTTCATAATGATCCTCTTTGTTTGTATGTTACAAGTTTATAGCAATACTCATAAGAAACCAAATTGTTTAGAATGAAGTCTCAATTTATAACTTGTGTTCTCTTTCGTATAAGCTTTTTTATGTTTACTTGTACTTTCTCGTCGTTATTTTCAATCTTCATATTTTTGCATTGCCATAATTGCCTTATTTGCTTGAATAAAAAGTAAAAAAATCAATCTGTCTTGTGAGAATATTCTTTTTTAGTTTCTTATGCTTTATTTATGATGGTGCAATAGGTCCTTTATGCAATGAAAAATTAAGTGAAAAAGATAAAAATGGGGGAATGATTTTGCTCTTCAAATCTTGAAGACAGAAAAATTAAAGATCTTTCTTTCAAATATTTTAGATAAAGATTGGGGAAAATATTTCTAACAAAAAAGTTTTTGGGAGTTCTTAAAGCTCTATTTACTAAAATAGAGCACACTTTCTCATCATTTGTTGCGATTCTTTTCAAAAAGGTTAATGAGGGGTAGGCGTTTGTGAATACGAAGGGTCATACGATCGACCAAGCGACCAAACAGGTTAGGAACGATAAAGTCTTTTCTTTTGTTGAACAGAAAGAGAGAATGGATACTTCTGTAGAAGTAACGATGTCGGATATTGCTCAAAAATTACGCACCGTTTATGCGCAAATGCAAATGAAGCATTCGCCTCGTTCTTTAATGCAGCAGAGTTCTGTAGAAGAGCATTTTAAATCTTACTTAGATGATATTAGTCGGGCCATTTTGGCTGAACATTATATACGACGTCAAAGAGAAAAAAAGCTTTTCCAGTCTTTAGAGCAGATTAAAACAATTGTTCAAAGTTTGCAGAGTGAAAAAAAAAGCTTAGAAGAAGCAGCGGTAACACGACGGGTGTCTCGTTCAAAATCACCTGATTCTGTTGTACAAAAACTTGCTCACATGGAATGTGAGGGAAATCAAGAATGCTTATTACTTCAAAAGGTGCAAAATTATTCGAAAGAAAACAGCATAATTTCACTCCAAACAAATGTTGAAAATACGTTGCAGCAAGAAAATAGAAGCCCTTTGCCCAGTGATGCTCTGCAATCTTCTTTTAAAAAGGTTGAGGGAGTAGTGAAGCATGCTGTGATAAAAGAAAAGGGGATGATGGGTGCTCAGGCATCTAATCATTGCATTGAGAATGATTTTTCTTCTTTAAGGACGCAGTCTCGGGAACATGTGTCGTTTTTATCTTATTTGCTAAAAAAAGGTGTTCTTTGTTTTTTAACCGTTGCATTTGTGGTAGCGATAACGTTATGTTTTTATAGCTTTTTAAAAGGAGCTCGTTTTTTTTAATTTTTATGATGTTGATGTTAATAGATGTGAAATGTATTGCGCATTCGTGTTTGTGCGGAAGCTATAGCAACTAAAATTATCCTTTTAAACACGCAACAGAGATTATTGGAAAAGAGGATAATTGGAGAAGGATTCTCTAATTGTAAAAAAACCTCAAATTATCTTGAAGGTTCTGTAAGTGAGTATTTATTTACCAATTGCTGAAATGTCACTCAATATGCTGATCTTGATTGGTATGGGAGTCGTTGCTGGTTTTTTTTCAGGACTTTTTGGAATCGGTGGTGGGTTTCTCATCACGCCGTTATTGATTTTTTATAATATTCCTCCTGCTATTGCTGTTGGAACAGGTGCCAACCAGATGATTGCGTCATCTGTAACAGGAGCAATTACACATTTTAGAAGACGTACGCTCGATATTAAACTTGGTATTCTTTTGGCGCTTGGAGGAGGGATTGGTTCTTTAATCGGGATTCAGGTTTTCTCTGTTTTGAAAAAGTTAGGTCAATTAGATTTAATGATTTCGCTTCTTTATGTGATTCTTCTTGGAAGTGTAGGAAGCTTGATGATCGTTGAAAGTTGGTATGATATGATGCGCAAGCGTAAGGTAGGAAAAGCCAATATTCGTCTTGCTGGTCGACATAACTGGATTCATCGCTTACCCTTAAAAATGCGTTTTCGGACATCTATGATATATGTTAGCATTATTCCAGTTTTAGGGATTGGTCTCATCGTGGGGTTGTTGTCTTCTATTATGGGAATTGGTGGGGGGTTCTTTATGATCCCAGCATTGATTTATCTTCTGCGTGTTCCAACCAGTGTGGTGATTGGGACTTCACTTTTTCAGATTACATTTGTGTCTTCTTTCACGACAGTTTTGCAAAGTATGACTAATCAGTCCGTTGATATTGTCTTGGCTTTTTTGTTAATGCTTGGAGGAAGTATTGGTGCGCAATATGGAACACGGGTTGGACGGAAGTTAAAGGCTGAACAATTGCGTATGGCACTTGCATTTTTAGTGTTGATTGTGTGTATGCGTCTTGCTTTTCAATTATTTATACGCCCTGATAATCTTTTCTCTCTGGATATTCTTATGAGATAAAAATGGGTAGATTATTTTCTTTATACATCATTACAGGTTGCTTTTGTTTTATTTCTTTTTCTACATGGTCACATGTTGGGACGCCAGCTACATTCATTGATCAAGTTGACCACGAAACTGTCCAAATTATTGTAACAACGAATACGATTACTGTGGATGCAAATTTTGCTGGTCGTGATCTTTATATTGCTGGTGTTTTAGAAAATATTGATCCGTTATATTCTCGACAGAACCGTTATGATATTGTTGTAAGCTTGGAGGGACAAGATCGGACAATGGTGATGCGAGAAAAAAAACGCAATGCCGGTGTATGGGTCAATACAGATTCTCTTATTTTTAAAAAGGTTCCTCTTTTTTACTCTATGGTCACAACACGTGAAATTGACGATATTACGAGCATTGAAGATTATAAACGCTTAGGGTTAGGATTACTCTATTTGCCATTGCAGACGGATGAACAAGATCAGAAAAAAATACAAATCTTTCGCGATGAACTTATAAAATTGCAAAAAGCTAAAAGCCTTTATTATGAGGAAGTGGGTGGGGTTCGTTTTGGTTCTGACACACTTTTCACAGCGCATTTTCGTTTGCCAGCAAATATCCCAGTTGGACATTATAAAGTTCGTGCTTATCTTTTTCGTGATGGACAGTTTATTGATAGTGCAACAACGACTCTTGAAATTGTTAAAGCACATATCACCTATACAATTTTTTATGCAGCGCACAAGTATCGTTTTTTATACGGTATTGTTGCAGTGATTATTGCTATTACTACAGGATTTTTGTGTCGTTTGATTTTTCGAAAAGATTAACGCAAGGAAAATGTTAAGGCTTTTATTTTTTATGAAAAATTCGTAAGATAAGAAAAATAGGCACAACAACAATAGCTCCTGTCATAGTTATATGGAAGAAATTTGTAAGCGTTATAAATCCTGCTTCCCATAGTGATTGAAAAAAATCGACTATTTTTTGTATGAGGTTTCGAGGTGTCCATCCCAAAAAATTCATTACGATACCAATGAAGAATGAAAGGATAAGCAATTTTAGACTAACGCGGCGTGATTTTCCTCCAAGAAACGCATGAAAAGAATCTAATAATTTTTTTTTTCGCTTCATTTTAATATACTTTCAAAGATCGTGTTTTTTATTGTATTATCATGGTACAGCGATGTTATTATCACAAAGGAAAAACATTTTTTTATTTTTTCTTACTTTTTGAGTTTATCACCTTAGTCTGGTTAACGGTGCTGGTTTTTGAAATATACACATGTTTTATTGCATTTTTTGCGATATTTTCATGGCGCTTCTTTTATTAAATGAAGGGATATCCTTTCGTCTCGAGAATTTGTAGAGAAATTTTATAACGTTTCAGCATTTCTTATCAGAGTGAGAGTTCTAGTATATTGAAGATTTTGTAACGAACTTATTATTGTCGTGTATAGAAATAATATTTCAAGACAGTTTACTTAAAAAAAGACTATCTATTCTAATAAGGGTGTGCTTATATAGGTATTATATTTAGATATTTCAACCTTAGTGCATTGAAAAGATCTTTTTTTCTGAAAAAATGTAAGCAATGAATTGAGTGTTGTTAAAGGAGCAAAGATATTAAAAATACGATGTGAAAAAAAGTTTTGTTATGTGTGGGTGCGTAAAGGAATATCAGGGGGAGCCTATGCTCCTTTTATTTAGAAATAAAATATAATTTAAAAGCTGTTATTTGGCAGAGGATTATGGAAAAATTCAAAATTCCTCTTGTAGGGGGAGGAGATCATGTCGGTTGATGGGTGAATTTTCCTGTTTTGTTAAAATGTCAAATTGTTAGTAGAGCTCTTTGTTATTAAGGCGCTTAAGCTAACAAAGAAGAGTCTTTTGATGGCATAAAAAGGCGAGAGGAAAGAAGAGACAAGCTTACCCGACAAAAGAGAGAAAATAGTGGTTTTATAGTCTTCAATCGTAGGCGTTATGACATCATGAATAGGCTCTGTTATGGGGAGCATTCATTGTATGTCAGAGTGTTTGTTGTTGCATGTTTTGGTTTGTCTTGGCTTGTAGCCATGGGTAGAAGTCCGTGGTTGGTAAGTGGTGTTGTTTGAAGGTTTTAATAATACTTTGTTTGAGGCGCTTATGGATCATCTAACCTTATTATTAAGCATGTGCTTGTTGTGTGGGAAATTTATATAGTAAACTTTAAAAGGAAAAGTCTATGAACTTGAAGAAAAAAATATTACAAAATAGCAGCTCTCTTGTTTCTGCTCTTATGGCATTGGCGATGGTTGCACAACAAGTTTCAGCAAAAACACCCGCTGATACCCTTGTGATGGCTTGGAATCTTGATGCAATTAGTACATTTGATCCCGCACAACTTAATGATGTTTATGGAAGTGAAATTGTTCGCAATGTTTGTGATAATTTGGTCAGTACTGCGACAAATGATCCTGCTAAAATGGTTCCCGCTTTAGCAACACATTGGGATGTTTCAGGTGATGATCACAGTACGGTGATTACT
>NZ_JBHIRC010000015.1:0-29833 GCF_042196985.1 Bartonella sp. AA97HXZ
ATCATCTCAAATTGTGATTTTGAGCAGAAAAGAAAAAGAGGCTTTAAATGATCTTTGAAAGGTCTTTGAAGACCCTTTGAGAACCCCTTAAAAACTCTTTGAAAAAAATAAATTGGTACAAAACCTAGTGGCAAATTATACAAAACCTGCTGGCAAGCTACAGTGGCAAATTATACAAAACCTGCTGGCAAGCTACACGCTGGCAAGCTACATACAAACTGGCTGGGGAACTTGGATTCGAACCAAGATTGACGGAGTCAGAGTCCGCTGTTCTACCATTAAACTATTCCCCAATAAGCCAATTTTACCATTTCTAGCAGATTCTATAGTGTAGGCAAGTGCAAAAAATCTTTAGATTATCGATAATAAAGAGCGATAGGGATATCATTATAATCCCAGTAGGGGCGTCCTCGATATTTTAGCATATAGCAATAAGCGAGTAAAAACATACAAATAGAACACACCGCGAACGGAGGCATCATAAACTCTTTTTGGAATATTCCCTAATATAGGTGTATCATGTCAGGCAGTTACTACTAAATCATGGAGAATTTATGAGTAATATCCCTACTTATCCTGTTACCCCAAACCTACAGTTGGTATACGTCTCAAACATAGAGTATTCTACGGCTTTTTACAAATTCATCTTCAAGAAAGAACCTGTGTTTACCTCGCCACGCTATGTTGCATTTGCTTCTTCGGGGGATGCTCTCTTTGCTCTCTGGTCTGGGGGCGATACGCCTGAGGCAAATGCACCTCGTTTTTCAGAAATCGGCATTATGTTGCCTACTGGAGAGGACGTAGATAAGCTCTATGCGGAATGGAAAGAGCAAACCACTGTTGAGATAAATGTTTTGAAGGAACCGTATACTGATGTATTTGGACGTATCTTCCTAATCAAAGATCCAGACGGACATATTATTCGTGTTTGTCCACTGGATTAAAAAGCTTGAGATCTGATCTTTAATTGTCTGAATTATAATACCTGAATTATAATAATTGTCTGTTTCCAAAACCTATAAGCTATGCAAGCTAAGAGGCTTACTTACGACGCGTGGCTTATCCGTTCGGTGCTGTTCCACTATATTCAGCCCCACAACCTGCCTGTTTCCACAGGCGGTCTAATTGGCTTGGACATCAGTCGGCGTTATTGCATGGCCAGCGATCAGTACTTGTAAAATCATAGAAGCTATCCCTCATCGCACTTATATTGAGTCTTTTATTGGAATGGGAGGAATATTCTTTACAAGGAAATTGATATCTTTATGAAGTTAAAAAGGCATTGTACATAAAAACTAATAAAATCAATATATTAAGTACAATTATTTTATATGAATCCACTTAAGAAGCCCTACTTTTATGCATGTTTGAATTGATCATTTTTTATATAAGATTGCCATGGATGTATAGACTATAAAAAGCAAATCATGATGCAAATACTATAACGCATAGGTGCATTCAAATGAAATGAAAAGCGGTTATCATTCATAACAGTTCATAAATTTTATGATACGTTTTTATTATAGCACAAATCACATTGTTTTAAATTTCAGTCGTTTGGAATTATCGATAACATAAATTGTATACGTTTAAGAATGGATGTGTTTTGCTCTTTATTTGAGTGTAACCTTAAAAGGAATAATCGTTTGAAACGATCATAAGCTTATAGATTGAGTTCATAAAGATTGCATAAAAGAATTTAAAGACAAGATCATTTTTAAAAACACTTACTAAAAAGTTAGTAAATGATAGGCAGGCATTATATAGATACTATCATCACAATATAGAATGAAAATCACAATGTTATGTCTTATGAAATTGAAAGCCTTTTAATGATATAACGCAAGCAAGCGAGAAAAAAACGTTTTAAAAGTTACAGTTTAAAAATACGAAACCAAATGAGCTCTCTCAAAATTTGGGGGGCACCTATTGAAAAAAAGATGAGGCAGCAAAATTCAAAACCATTGTAACATCTAAGGTATGGGATTTTATTCAATTTTGAGTCAAAAGCTATAATGTTTAAAGATGGCTATTCTAAAGATAACGCCTCCAAAATTGGATTGGTTAATTTTGCCAACTCAAATTTGAGCTGGTTAATTTGCAAAGAAGTTACATTTGAGTGCAAAATGAAAAGATACTTATGAAAGCCTTATTGAGAAGACATTTATTTAAGATGCATTTTCTTTTGATTGGATTGATAAAGTTACCAAGCGTTTATAGATTCTATAATGCTAATGAATGATATCAAATCATAGCTATCATTTACGTTTCTTTTGATAAGTTTTCATATTTCTAAATAGAGCACTTGCAATATGATACGTTTTGTATATATGAATTTATTACTCCATTGTGGATGATTCATTTGAATCTTATAATCAATATCTGAAAGCCGCGTCATATCATTTGGCTCGGCTTTCTTTTTTGAATTCTCTCTTTAGATAGGTTTGTAGCTATTAGATAAGGCTTTCCCGTAAACAGAGCCAGATATACGTGTATTACTATGGAAAGGATTTATTTGCGAGAGGATTACCAGACAATGTTTGTTTTGCTTGCGCAAGAGAAAAATTCTTCTCTCTCAATGATGTGTCTCAGATCTGAAAAATCTTTAGCCAATTTAAGATAAAAGAGGTTGGCACATCTTATACATGTGGTTCAAAGAATCCGCACCGGCTCAAGAGCTTATCATCTCAAATTGCAATTTTTAGAGGAAGAGAAAATATGCATTAAAGGGATTTTAAATAACCCTTGAAAGTTTTTGAAGATCCTTTGAAAAAAATAAATTGATGCAAAATCTGCTTTCAAATTATACAAAACCCGATGACAAGCTACAATCATTAAATACGGGCTGGGGAACTTGGATTCGAACCAAGATTGACGAAGTCAAAGTCCGCTGTTCTACCATTAAACTATTCCCCAATAAGCCAATTTTACTATCCCTAGTAGATTCTATAGTGCATGCAAGCGCAAAAAATCTTTATGATTATCGATAATAAAGAGCGATAGGGATGTCATTAATTGTTTTGATTTGAATATCGACATCATAAATGTCTTTAAGAATTTCTGGTTGCATAATTTCTTTTGGAGTCCCACAATAGGCCGCTTTCCCATTTTTCAATGCAACAATCATATCTGAGTAAGATGAGGCAAAATTAATATCGTGCATAACAATAAGAATGGTTTTTTTCAATTCATCAGCTGTGCGGCGTAATTGCTTCATCATAGAAACCGCATGTTTCATATCCAGATTATTTAATGGTTCATCTAAAAGAAGATAATCAGTGTCTTGGCAGATAACCATGGCTATAAAAGCGCGTTGACGCTGACCGCCAGAAAGTTCATCTAAAAAACGGTCTTTTAAATCTTGTAAGCCGAGATAGCGTAGCGCACTGTCGATAAATTGTTTATCTTCATGTGTATACCAGCCTTTTGAATAAGGATAGCGTCCGAAACTTACTAAATCGTACACGGTTAAGCGAAAAGACAAAGGATTTTCTTGACGCAGAATTGAGAGTTTTTGAGCCAAAATATCGTGGGGCATTTTATCAATATTAAAGCCGTCGATATGAATTGTACCATTATGGTGTGGCAAAAGACGTCTTATCAGCATTAAAAGAGTTGACTTTCCCGAACCATTGGGGCCAATCAGAGAAATAATCCCCCCTTTTGGAAGATGAAGGCATAAATTATCGATAATCAATCGTGTTCCGTAAGCCTTGGAAAGATGATTGATCTCAATCATTTTAGTTTTCCCTTCATCAGTAACATTAAGAAAACAATTCCCCCACAAAACTCAATGATAAAACTTAAACGCCCTGCCATATGAAAAATTTGTTCTAAAATAAATTGTCCCCCCACCAGACAAATAATAGCCAATAATATTGCAATTGGAACAACAATACTGTGTTTTGCTTGAGGAGAAAGTTCATAGGAAAGGTTGGCAACTAACAGTCCAAAAAAGGTGACGGGGCCTACTAATGCGGTGGAAATGGATACGAGAATGGAAACAAAAATAAGGACAGCTGTCGCACTTTTGTGGTAATTAACGCCAAGATTAAGAGCATTTTCACGTCCCAAAGCCAAAATATCAAGAAGATGACGGGAATGCCATCCAATCAGACTCACAATGAAGACAATGATTGTGGCAAAGCTTATTAATGGTGTATTGAATTTATTAAAATTTGCAAACATAATATCGGTTAAATTCATCATTTGGTCTGGATTTAGTTGCAATTGCATAAACATCCGTAAACTGAAAAAAAATCCGCCTAAAACAACACCGATTAAAAGCGTCAAATGAAGTCCTTTTAGGCTTCCTGAAAAGAGCCAGCGAAAAAGGCTTATTGAAAAAAGGATAAGAATGAGGGCTTCAAGAACAAGCTGTCCTTCTTCATTCAAAAAGGGCAAAGAAAGAGAGCCTACAAAATACATTAGGGCAGTCTTTATTAAAATATAAAGCTGATCAAATCCCATAATTGAAGGAGTAAGAAGACGGTTATTAACGATTGTTTGAAATAAAACCGTGGAAACGCTTATTGCATAGGCAATAAGAAGTAGAGAGGAAAGTTTTGTAAGACGAAATTTCCATGTATAAACATTGATATTCCACGTCATGTAAAGACTAATGACAGTGCATGCTATGATGATAAGTGTTGTTAGTACACATATTGTTTTTCTTCTTCTATCCAAGACGCTTTCTCCAGCGTAAAAGCAGTATCATAAAAATAAAACTACCGATTACACCCATTATGGTGCTGATGGGAATTTCAAGAGAGGGATGAATGATTCGTCCTAAAAGATCACAAATCAAGACCAATCCTGCACCGCTGATGGCCACCCAAGGAGCGGTATAGCGCATATTATCTCCCATGAAACTTGAAACAATATTTGGAATAATCAACCCAACAAAAGGAATACGGCCAATGGTACACACAACAACAGCAGTGATTGAGGCGACAATAAAAAGACCAAAAAACATGACAACACGATAATTCAATCCAAGGTTATTGGTTAAATCTTCTCCCAAACTTGCAACCGTAAAGCGATCAGCAGTACAATAGGCCAGAATACAAAGGGGAAGAGATAGCCATAAGAGTTCATATTTTCCTTCAAGAACCATCGAAAAACTGCCAAATAAGTAAGCTTGAAGAGAAGGAAGTAACATTTCATAATCTGCAATGGCATTGGTTAAAGAGCCAATAATATAGCTTAGCATAATCCCTGTAAGGGGTACAATGAGAGCAGATTTTAGAGGAATGCGTCGCAATAAAAACATAAAAAGTAAAGTGCCTACCATGGCAAAAATTGTCGCAACGACCATTTTTCCTAAAACAGGAATATCGGGCCAAAAAATCATAATAAAAAGAATGCCAAGGGAAGCAGATTCAATGGTTCCAGTGGTTGATGGTTCGACAAAGCGATTGCGTGTTAATAGTTGCATAATCATGCCTGAAAGTGCAAGTGCTGCGCCTACTAAAAGGATTGCAATGGTACGAGGAAGACGTGTTTGCCAAAAAATAAGCCACGCATGGGGATCGGCTGCAAAAAGGTTAGAAGGTGTGACATCAGAATAACCAACAAAAATGCTGAGGATAGACAGGAAAATTAGAAGTGTTATGGTTATCCAGTAATTCTTCACGTTAAATCATTTTCTAACAAAATATACAAAAAGCAAAGACTGCTTAATAAACAACCTCTGCTTTTAAATTTTATTTATATAGCAAGCAAGCTCTTTCGTGCGCTTATTTGCTCTTTGTAAAGGCTTCATTGATCTGCTGTGCGGTTTCAATGAGTGCTGTTAAACCACCATTTGCACGATACCAACTCCAAGAGTCCAAATAAATAATTTGGTTTTGTTTGCTTGCTGTTGTGCGGTGAACAAGCTCATTGTTGAGCAATTGTGCTGCGGATTGTCCTTCCCGTCCAATGGCTGCATCGCGATCAATCACTAACAACCAATCAGGATTGGTTTCAAGAATGAATTCAGGAGAAATGAGTTGTCCATGTTTTTGCACGGTAAGTTTATCGGTTGCAGGGGCAATTCCAAAAGCGGAGTGAAAAATATCGAAACGTGATTTGGGTCCGAAAGCACTGATTTTTCCACCAGAGGTCATGAGTATGAGCCCGGTGCCTTTTCCTTGGGTATTTTTACGGACTTCAGCAAAAGCTTCATTGATTTTTGCAATTTCCTTTTCTGCTTCTTGTGTTTTACCAAAAATTTTTCCAAGGATAGACACATTTCGTTTTATATCTTCAAGAGAATTTTCGTTTTCTACGGTTAGATCAATTGTTGGGGCTATTTTGGATAAGTCTTTATATTTTGCTTGAGTTCTGGAGGAAATAATAATCAAATCGGGTTGAAGAGTGGCAATTTTTTCATAATCTGGCTCAAAAACGGTTCCAATTCTTTCATATTTTGCATCGTCAAATTGTTGCAGATAGGAAGGTTTTTTTCCTTCAGGAAGGCCGATAACTGCTTGGATACCAAGGCGATTCATATTATCTAGCGAGGCAAGATCAAACACAACAACCTTTTGGGGAGAAGTGGGAACAGAAGTCGTGCCTGAAACATGATCAATTGTTATATTTGTCTGGGTACTCGTATTTGCAATACTCGTATGCGTCCACAAAATCGTTGCAAAACTAATTGCAACCAGTAAAACAGAAGTCATCCATTTCATATATTTTATCATCGTGATTTTATCCTTTTATCTAATATTACAAGGGTTTGTGCACTTAAAAACTTAACTTTGGTATTTTTATGCACAAAATGACGCACTGATAAATAACACTATGTTGTAAAGTTGACTAACATATGTTACAAACCGTTCACTTACCTCATTTTCACTTAATTCTAGTGTTTTTGCAACATTATTTAGAAAGTTTGACATATGATCAATGTATTTAAAAAGCGTACACGTTTGTACGCACTGACAACAAGTGCTTTCTTCTTTTTACAAGGTGTAGATGTTTCTATGGGGAGTGGTTGGTTCTCATCATACCTTCCTTCAGTTTCATTGCCATCATTATCATCATTTACCTCTTTCATTGGCGGATCGAGCACAGGGGCTATAACACCACCCGGAGGAGTGGAGGTTTCTGGAAGAGCAGAACCTAGAGTCGGTGATACTGTTAATAGTGGTCCTGCTCAGCCTCAGCCTCAGCCTCAGGCTCAGGCTCAGGCTCAGGCTCAGATTGTGCCTGTTTTAAATCATATTCGACCTATTAGTGCTTGTCATTCTAGAAAGAATAATATTTTTGTTCCTGGCATGATACGGAATGTTGCAAGTAGTAGTGTTCGTGTTGCGAGTGTTGCAGGTGCAGTACCTGGTGTTGCGAGTGGTGCAGGTGCAGTACCTGGTGTTGCGAGTGGTGCAGGTGCAGTACCTGGTGTTGCGAGTGGTACAGGTGCTGTGCCAGGGGTCCCAGGTTCAGGTGTCCTATCTACTCCTAGTTCAGGCGTCTTATCTACTAGGATGGAAACAGTAGTAAATGTGCCGCAAGCAGGTGTACCAGCTGGCTTTGATGGCTCATTAGCTCTTGTACAAGATACTTTATTATCAGGTAATATAGCAGGAGGAGGATTAAACACTGTAAGTCAACAAAGACCAAAGGCTATATCAGGTGTTGCGAGTGGGGCAGATACAACGAATCTGCCTGCTATTCCAGGTGTTGGTCCAGGTACTATATCAAATGGTGCTTTGAATAGTATGCCAGGTGTTCCAGGTACAGGCGGTGTATCTATTAGGAAGGCAAGAGCAACAAGAGCAGAAAATGTGGAGGCAAAAGAAGCAAAAACAGCAATAGCAAGTGGGAAGAGAGCACGTGAGGGGCATGCAGGTGTGCCAAGTGGAGTAGGTGGAGAGTTAGTTAGATTACTAGATGTTCCAAGAAATGTAGATGTTTGGACATTATTTAATATTCCGAAAAAAGATAGTTTAGCTGAAACATATTTTCCAGTGGGGGAAGAGGCGCTAAGAGTACAAAAAGCGAGTGCAGATGGTCTTATTGGTATGCCAGGTATATCAAGTTTTGTATTGAATTCTTTAACACCTGATAGAGCAGGTCTTTTTGTGCCTGGTGTGAGTGTATCTACACCGGTTGGTGATGGTGTTGGGGCTCTAGAATTTATAGATTCTGTGGAGGCAGGTAAAGGATTGGCTGATTTACTCAATGGTGATCAGCGAATATATGGATCTATTTCCTGTGATCAGTCCGGAGTATATGCTCTAATAGGGGGGACTATTATAGCGGATCAAGGTGAGAGCGCTGTAAATGTGGAATCTCCCCTTGATGATGGGAAAGTAGTTGTTAATTTGGACGAAGTATCCATTGAAAGTATGAATATTGGGAAAGAACTTTCTGAAAGTTTATCTGCAGTAGGTATACAGGATTATAAAGTAGGTATAGAGAACATAGGTAGTTTATATATTCATGATCCGCTTTATGTTGGTGTATATGTCGGAGATTCTGCTTCAAATATGGGTGCGGAGGTTAAATTGAAAAACTCAAATATTCAGGGTTTTTTTATTGGACTTCGGGCTGAAGAGACTGGAAAGATCACAATGGTGGGGGGAGGAATCAGAGATGCGTATATAGGTGCTCTTGCTAGTGATAATGGGTGGATTGTTTTAGAGAATGTAGATATTAATGTTAAAAGAATCGGTTTAGTTAGTTTGGGTCCATCCGTTATCGAGATGAGGTCTGGAGCAATTACCGTGAAAGAGGGTGGAATAGGAGTTATCTCTACAAAAGAGGGGACTGTTCTACTAGACGGGACGGTTATCAATGTTGCTGAGGAACCAAAAACTACAGAAGTTGGTACTTCGGAGACGAATATAGGTTTATTGTCACTTGGAGGTACTATTTCCTTTAAAAATGGAAAACTTAGAGCTCCTAATACTATTGCATTTTTGGTAAGTGATAGCTTTAAGAATAATATCTCTGGAGCTTCTAATAGAGTAGAAGCGGAGAGTGAGGATGGCAATGATACGCAACAGGATTCTGACGCTAATAGTGATTCTTTCGTTGGTGAGGTCATCTCTATTGAATCTAGAGATGGCGCTGTCCTTAATAATATTGGTTCCGCGTATTTTGAGGCTTTATTCCCTATAGAGAATTTTTTAGGAAGCGGTGCAGATTCTGGAAGTACTAGTGCACCATCTGGAGCTGGCGCTGGAGATTCTGCAGTGGTGGCGTCTGAGCCAGATGCAAACTCTAGAGTTGTCAACTTAATAGTTTCTGATATTCAAAATTCAACCGTTAAAGTTGAAGGTAAGTCTTATGGTGTATTTTTTGGTGATATACCTTCGAATGTGAGGAGAAAAAATGATCAAACGAGTGTGAGACAAGAAAGTGGTCAAAATGTAGGTCAAAATCTGAGAGAGGGTGGAATAAAAGATGATGGAGATAGTTTGCATGCAGTTCTTTTGAAAAATACGGTTTTCAGAGTTCCTAATGGTGTGGTCATTTATGGTAACAGTTTGGATGGGTACGTCGTTGTAAAAGATGACTCAACTCTTTCGGGTGATTTAGTGTTGAAAGCTGAAGAGGGGTCGCATTTGTCGGTTTTTGTTGAAGACTCTGTCGTCATGGGGGGAGCTCACGTTGATAAAAAATCTCAAGCTAGGCTTTTTCTATCTGGGGGATCAGAGTGGTATTTAACAAAGAATCTGCATAATAGTTTGGAAAATTCAAATACGGGTTGTGTAGATTCATGTCTTTCGTCTATGAATCTTGTAGATAGTAATGTTAGATTTTTTACTTCTTTGAAAAATGAAAATACATCTAATAAAGATATTGAGTATCGAACCCTTCGTATAGGAGATGGGGATGGAACAGTTTATAGTGCTGCTTCTGCCGCTACAATTTACTTCAATGCAAATTTGATGCCTAGCAATACAGAAAATTCTCAAATATCTGACAGATTGTTGATTCATGGTGATGTTTCTGGAAAAACAATGGTAGTTGTGAATGATACTTCTGATGGTATATCACAAAGTCAGGATACACCTCATAGCATTTCAATTATTCAGGTTTTTGGAAATGCAGAGAGGGATTCTTTTAAGCTGAAAGGTGATTATATTACACGAGAAGGGTTACCTTATAAGTATGTTCTTCGTGCTTATGGTCCAACTACTCCTCCGAAAATGCAGTATTTTGATAAGACATTACTTAAAAATAGTAGAAGTGTTTGGGATTTTCGTTTAGAAAATGAATATTTTATACCTCTCGTTTCTGCTTATACTGCTACTGCTAATTTTCAACTTACTTTTAAGGCTAAGCCACTTGTTGCAGTTGATTCTACTAATGCTTCTACTGAAACTGCAATAAATACTAATGCTGACACTGGTGCTGGTGAAGTAAATAGTGAATCCATAACTCCTCCTGTATCTGGGGAATCTGCATCTGTAGTCTCTGTTCAAGGCAATTCACTTTTGAGATCTGAAACATCTGACGAATTTTATGAAGATGATGATGACGAAGATTTTACGGAATCTGAAACATCTGAGGTTGTAGTGCATACCTTTTTACCTGTTACTCCATCTCCATCATCTGTTACTCCTTCTTTATCCAGAAATTTGGCACCTTTAGTACCTCCAAGAGTTAATTTAAGTGGGAGATCTGATACAGGTAGAGGACCTGTAATATCTGCCGATGAAATTTTTGTAACACCTGGGGATCATATTGTATCTAAGAGGCCATCACCTATAAAATCAGCTGCTGCTATGAAGGCTGCTATGAATGCTTCTGTTCCTGTTGTTTCTGAGGTAGCTGTTATATCTTCTAATGGAGTTTCTGCTATGAAGCCTTCTACTTCTGAGATATCTGCTATATCTAATGGAGCTTCTGCTGTGCAGTCTTCTACTTCTGAGATATCTGCTATATCTTCTAATGGAGTTTCTGCTATGAAGCCTTCTGCTCCTGAGATACCTGCTATATCTAATGGAGCTTCTGCTATGCAGCCTTCTACTTCTGTGGTTTCTGAGATAGCTGTTATATCTTCTAATGGGGCTTCTGCGAATGCTTCTTCTCCTGTGGTTTCTGAGACATCTGCTGTATCTTCTAGAGCTGTTGGGCGTGTTCTTATGCTTAGTCGTACTGGTAATGGAGATGTTTCTTCTAAGGAAACGGTTTCTTCTACATGTGATGATATGAATAATGGTGAGAAGGGATCACAGACTACTTATTTGTGTAGAGATGGTAAATCGCGGACAATAACAGGGAAGACACTGAAGGTAAGTGATAAAACTCAGCATCCTATGCATGCAAAAAATCAGGATACGGTTATTAAGTTAGAGGGAGCCACAATTAGTGGTGCGGATTTTTCTGATAGCAAAAATAATGTTGATTTTAATGAAATATATGCCGTGAGTGCTGTGCTTGCAGAAGAGGGGGCAGAAGTTGTTTTGGATAATAAATCAACAATTACCTCTTCTGTGATTGGGCTTGAAGCGCAAAGTGGCGGGAAGGTTACAATGCATGCTGGAACAGTCAATGCGCGTTATGTAGGCGCTTTGGCGGGTTCTGGATCATCTGTTAATTTAAAGGATACGAAAATTAACGTAACGGGGGATTTAGCTGTGGCTGGTTTGGCGAGTCAGGCTGGTGAGGTAACTATGGACTCTGGAACGGTTATGCTGACAAATGGAGTGGCTGTGAGATCAGAAGCTGGGGGACGTGTAAGATTAAACAAAGTTAATATTACTGCGAAAAAGGAAGCAGGAAAGTCGAATTCTACAGAGAAATTTGGACGTGCAGCTTTTTTGGTGAGTGATAATGCTTCTGTTGATTTTAAGAATGGAAATGTTGTTACTGATGCTCATGGTTTGTGGATTATAAAGTCTGATGATAATGTGGTTGAGACCGGCTCTTCCAGGAGAAGGAGATCTTCTGACGTTCGTCCTACTATGAATCACGTAAATATCGAGTCTTCTACTGTTAAAGTGGAAGGTGACGGAGTCTACGGCATATATTTTGATGGGGGAACACAGAAGGAAGCGAGTCAACAAAATCGAAGTCAGGATTTAACAACTGAGAAAACAAATGTTGTTAAGCGGAGTACTGTGTCCAAACAGGAAAAAACGCCTATAGGCATAACAGGGACAGTTTCGTTGAAAAAAACTGATTTTGAAGTTGCAAATGGTATAGCTATCTATGGTAATAATTCTGGTGGTCGTGTTTCATTAGAAAATAAAACAACTCTTGCTGGTGACTTGTTATTAAAAGCTGAGAATGATTCGAACATATTGGTTTCAGTTGATAATTCTATTGTTACAGGCGGTGTTCGCGTTGATAAAAATTCTTATGCAAAATTAGACTTGGCTAATAATTCACAGTGGATTCTAAAAAGAAGTGCACAGAGGAATTTGGGGGCTCTAGATTCAGGATGTGTGGATTCATGCATTTCTTCTGTAAGTCTTGTAAATAGTGCTATTGATTTTGCACCTTCGGAATCTGAAGGAAAATATCAGACTCTCCATATTGGAAATGGGAAAGGAACTGTTTATGCGGCACAGGGTAATGCTGTAATTCATCTCAATGCACGTTTAAATCCTCGTGATCGGAGTGATCAGCAAGTCACTGATCGGCTTGTCATTCATGGTGATGTTTCTGGAAAAACAAAAATACATGTACGAGGTGATGCGGGCAATGTAGGAGATGGTAAAGCGAATGCCAAGATTGCTCATACTGTTTCAATTATTCAGGTCTATGGTCAAGCGAAGAAAGACTCTTTCCAACTCGATGGCAATTATGTTGCACTGAGAAACTCACCTTACAAATACACCCTTCGTGCTTATGCTCCAGAAGCGACTTCGAAACAGGAGCATGTTCAGCAGAAATTTGTTAAGGATGGTGGAGAATTTTGGAATTTCCGTTTAGAAAATCAGTATGTTAAGTCTGTTGGATCTGCTGCCCTTCCTGAACAATTTGTAAGGTCTGTTGTTCCACAGGTTCCAACTTATCTCAGCTTGCCTAATAGTGTATTCCACGCTGGTTTAATGGATATTAGCAATCAAAATAAGCAATTGGAGACGTTGCGGATGACTTCTACAGGAATGGTAGAGGTTCGTGAAAATCCCGCTTTATACTTGCGCGGCTATGGTGGAAGTTACCGTTATGCTTCAGATCTGTCCGCACTTGAATATGGTTACGGAGGTGATCTTAGTTATAATGGTGTAGAGGCAGGTGTTTTGCTGCAAACTATTGAAAATGCTGATAGTGCTATATCCTTTGGCGTTATGGGAACTTATGGAAAACTTTCTCTGCAGCCTGTGAATGTTGAGCAAAGCCAGAAGAGTGCATTTGATAAATGGACTGTTACGGTATATGGTAGCATGCAGCATAATGTTGGCTTCTATGTCGACGGTCTTTTATCCTATGGTCTGTTCAAAGGTGATGTTCTCACCCTTGCACGGGGTAAAACAGCAACATTAAAAGGTAATCCTTTGAGTGTTTCTTTAGCTGGTGGTCAGACAATTATGACAGGATATAAGGGCTTTGTCTTTGATCCGCAGGTTCAGGTTGTGTATCAACATCTCCAGTTTAATAAGGCCCGTGATATCGACAATTTTAATATTGAAATGGGTAACCTTAATCAGTGGGTAGCACGTGTTGGTGGACGCTTAACCAAGATTCCTACAGGTTCTGAAGGCGTGAATGCTATTGCTTTCTATGGTAAGCTTTATCTTGCTCATGGTTTTGAAGGAAAACAGTCTGTGCATTTCAATGATGCTTTCAAGTTAGGAGCTTTTGGTTCTTCTCTAGAGGCTGGATTAGGTTTTAATGCCAAATTGTTGCCACAGTTCTCTCTGCATGCTGATATTCTCTATCAACATAAGCTTAATAAGGCTGGTTTTTCGGGAACAAGTTTTTCCGGAGGAATACGTTACCAGTTTTAATATAAGGTACACTATGTACCTTTTTAGAAAAGGCAGCACATTGTGCTGCCTTTTTTCTTTGTAACAACTTGTGTTGTCTTTAAAAGATTTTCGTCTTCTTGATTGAGCAAAAAAAACATAGTTTGTTTTGTGTATGAGAGCACTTTTCTCCGCTAAAGCGAATTTTCTTAAAATTTATGCTGCTACTGATGCGATAGAGTGCTTCGCTTTTATCGGCTTTTTAAGCGTTCAGCAGACCGGTATGCGTTACGTGATCCTTTTTGATACTGTATTGATATTATCTAATATAATATTTGATGTTTTCTAAAGCTCGTTTTTGAGAGTTTGTTTTTTACGGATTTAAATCATTGTTTCATTCATCTCTTTGTGGATTAATTTTTAAAGTTCACAAGGCTAGATTGTGTTTTTAATTAATTGCACGCACTGGTTTCATTTTTTCTTTACACGAAATACAGAATGCATTATACACTTATAAATTGTGTTTTGTTGTTATTCTCTTATAGATGGTTTTTAGCGTAGAGCTTTTGCCAAATTTATTGGGATAATTCATTGCACAGTTCAAATAAGCATGAGGCATGTTCTTTTGTTACACTTTTCGTATTTTTGAGGTGTGCAAGGGGGTGTTTTGTAAGTGCTTTTGTTTTTAATGAGAGGGGAAGGAAAGTTTCGAGGGAACTATGATTAAAGTTTTTAGAAATCATGTATGTTTATGTGCTTGTACAACAGCTATCCTCTCTTTGCTTCAAAATGGAAGAGAAGTGTATGCGGCTGCAGAGGGGAAGGATAGTAAACCTTATGTTATAAAGGTTATCCCAGTTGTCTCTGCTAATTCTTCTCCTTATCTTAGCGGGAATAATAAGCATAAGCTTCCTCTTAGTGGAGAGAGTGGGGATAATTATTACCCTTCTAATATGATTAATGTTGGCAATAACGATGAGGGTATTCGTGGGGGGAGTGACTATCGTAAGCTGAGTGGAGTGGATGGATGGAATGGACATAAGGATAATGTAGATAACTCTGTTAAAGATGCAGACTCTGATGGAAGAGGAGTAAATCCTGGGTTTTATTACTATAGTGGATTATATTATATATGCGATAATTGCGGGGAATCTAAAATTGATAATAAATCTTATACAATTACGAACGAAAATGTTTCCAACTATCCTGATGATCCTACTGCTATAACGGTGAAGCGGATAGGGTCCAGAGTTGATGGAGAAAATGTAACTGTTAGCAGTGAAATTTCTGATAAATCTTTTTTGCGTGGTGTGGCTGTATCCGATGATGGAAAGATTGTTTTGAAAAAAACGACGCTTAAAAATACAAAGTTAGCTCTTTTTGCTCATAATGGAATCATTGAGGTAAAGCAGGGGATTATAGAGGACAGTGATAGGGCTGTTGAAGCTGTGGGGAATTCATTGGTTATTTTAGAGGGTGCAAAAGTTAATACGCGTGATGGGAAGGCAAGTCTTTCCAGTTATAGCGGGGCAGATATTTGGGTGGAAGGTGGGGAGGTTAACTTTACCAACAGTCATGGGATTTCTGCGATGTTGGGAGGGACGGTGATTCTCGATGGTGTCACTCTTACTGGAAAGGGCCACAAAGACAAAAATGATGCAGCTTTTTTAATGGATGAAGGGGGGCGTGTTGAGTTTACAGGGGGGACTATTAAGGTTGAGGGTGCACATGGTATATTATTAGAAAATCCCGTCAAGCCTTTTAGTGTTGTACCAGAACGCTCTGACTCAAAAGATGAAACTGAAGATTTATCGAATAACTTTTATGTGACCGAGGCTAACTTTAAGTCTTCTTCTATTACAGTAAAGGGTGAGGGATCTTATGGTATCTATTTTCAGGGAGAGAAGCCATGGAGCGAAGGTGGAGGTAAAAAAGAAGAGATTTCATTAGAGGAAGAAAAAGCTCCACCACGATTGGAAGTTGTTAATTTGGATACAACAGAGTTTTCTGTTGAAGACGATACCGCTCTTTATGGCAGCAATGTTATTTCTGGTGCGGTGAGTTTGATGAAAAGCACTCTTCGTTCAGGGAATTTTTTATTAAAAGCTGAGAAAGGGGCATCTGTGATCGTTTTGGCTGATGCTTCTACGCTTGAAGGTCGCACACACGTTGATAAAGACTCTAATGCCGAACTTTATTTAGGAGGTCGTTCTACATGGATTTTACAACAACCGCTGCAAAAAGATCAACATGGGGCTGCACATGATTCTTCTATTTCACTCGTTAGTCTTATGGGTGATAGCTCTATTAATTTTAAAAGACATGAATCTTCTTCTGTTGATAATTATCAAACTCTTCGTATTGGAAAGGGAAAGGGTGAGGTTTATAGAGCACGGGAAGGTGCCTCTATTTCCCTTAATACATATCTGAATAGTGGTGGTGCTCTTAATCATCAAAAGACTGATCGTGTTTTAATTCATGGTGATGTTTCGGGAAAAACAAAGCTCCAAGTGCATGGAGTTGCAGGAAGTCCAGGAGGATATACGGGAAAGGGGGGGAATGCTGAAGGTATTTCAATCATTCAGGTTTCTGGAGAAGCAAAGCAAGATTCTTTTCAGTTGGAAGGTGGTTATGTAGCCTTAAACGAATTACCTTATCAGTATAAGCTTTATAGTTATGGTCCAGAATCTGAGTTTGGAAAAGCAAGTATGGATCAGAGATTAGTTGAAGGTAACGGGGAATTTTGGGATTTTCGCCTTGAAAGTAGGTCTATAGATTCTGATGTTCAACCTAAACCAGATCCTGCTCCTAAGCCAATTCCGAGACCAGAACCTTCTCCAGAACCAGCTCCGGAGCCTCATCCTCGTCCTAAGCCGGGCGTTAAGGCTGTTGTTCCGCAGGTTCCGACTTATCTCCTTTTGCCTAATGCCTTACGTCATATTGGTTTGATGAATGTTAACAATCAAAATAAGCGGTTAGAAGCTTTGCGAATTACTTCTGGGGGCTTATTAGAAAGTCGTGAAAATCCTCTCTTTTTTGTGAGCGGTTATGGCGGCAATCATCGTTATACTTCAAATCTTTCCACGCTTGAATATGGTTATGGCGGCGAGTTTGATTATAATGCACTAGAGGCAGGTGTTTTGCTGAAAGCAATCGAAAATATGTATGGTTCCACTTCTTTTGGAGTTATCGGGGCTTACGAGAGATTTTCTTTGCAACCTTTGAATGTTGAGCAGAGTCAAAAAAGTACATTTGATAAATGGTCAGTTACGGCATATGGTGGTATGCAGCATGATGCAGGTTTTTACGTTGATGGTCTTGTGTCTTACGGCTTGTTTAAAGGTGATGTTCTAACAACTGCACGTGGCAAGACGGCAACATTAAAGGGTTTCCCTTTAAGTGCTTCATTGACTGCTGGTAAAACGTTTATGGTGGGGGAAGACGGTTTTGTTTTTGATCCGCAAGTTCAGGTTGTTTATCAATATCTTCAATTTAATAAGGTGCGTGATGTGGATGGCTTTGATATTGATTTAGGAAAGCTTCATCAGTGGGTAGGGCGTGTTGGAGGGCGTTTAACAAAGAGGCTGGTTGCTACTGATGAGGCTCAGGTTGTTTCTTTCTATGGCAAGCTTCATCTTGCTCATGGTTTTGAAGGAAAACAATTTGTGCATTTTAAAGATGCTTTCCAGCTAGGTGCTTTTGGTTCTTCATTAGAAACAGGATTAGGTTTTAATGCCCAATTGTCTCAAAAATTTGCGCTTTACGGCGATTTGGTTTATCAGCACAAACTAACGAAAGCTGGTTTTTCTGGAACGAGTTTTTCAGGTGGATTGCGTTATCATTTCTAGTGTTGTTCCTGTTTTTGATTAATCTTTCAAAAAGCCACAAGTTGTACTTGTGGCTTTTCTCATTATCTATTCATCTTGTGTTATAGCATTTTTACGAGAGTATGACTTTGCATATCTTTAATATGCTTTTAGGTTGGACTTCTTTCATTTTTTTGAAAAGTCTGAAGAGTTTGTACGTTATTGTTTCAAAACGCGTATTTCAGAGTGATTATTATATTATTTATAATGTTTTGATTTATAAAGATATTTTTAATTTAGGGTGCTGAAATATTTTCAAGGATTTTATGATGAATCCATAAAAAGCATTCCTTTGTCTATTATATGTAAAATTGGCAGGTGGATAATCATTTAAGAAAGGAGTCAATATAATTTGGGGAATTATATTAAGAGGAGAGGATTTACAATATTAGAAATTAGCAAAGACAAAGATGCTACTCAGGCACAATGAGGGCTGTATCCGATGAACTTGATATTATATCCGCTGTCGTTGTGAAATGGGGATGGAAAAAATGAGAGATATCTGAGAAAATTGGTGAATGAGAAACATAATGACGTATTGTTTTTTGAAAGTGTGTTTTCTTTAAATGCATAAATAAAAAGATGAAGTCATGTGTCATCTTCACTTTTTAAAATATGGCTCTGAATGTTTTTGAATATTGTAAAGTTGAATTAAAAGGAAAAGGTAAAATCGGAACTGATTTTTACACGTTCCTACTTTTTATTAGACTGTCTTACCATGAAGATTGCCTAAAAGGCATATGTGAACTCTTGTTTCTCAATTTTGGCATATGTTTTGTCTGCTTACAGAGTGTACACTGTTTCAATATAATATTATCGTAAGGATGTTGATTATATCCGTTCTGGCGGTGATTAGACGGCAGTTAAAGTAGGTGTTCTTAATGCATGTCAACTGACTAAGGGTGTTTTTGACTAACAACGTTAAAGGTGATTTTTCTGTCGTTCTTCAGTTATATTTTTGCAAATTCTTTGTAAAAGCGACAGATTTAGATTGTATTTTCGAGTAATTTTTTTATTCCATATTTACATAAAACACAAAAAATATTAATAAACTCACGATATTAAAACCTAAACGTATTAAATATTTTTCTTTTGGTTAAGTTTTTTGATACGTTATGTGTAGATCTTAGTAAGAAGAGGGGGGTTATGGTGGAATTATGGTCAATCTATTTAAAAATCGCTTCTCCTTATGTACTTTTACAACGGCACTTCTTTTTTTGACACACAATGTTGGTGTTTTTGCACGCAATGCTGAATCTCAGGTTATCTCTGGAAAAAAGCAGTCTTCATGTGATCAGAATGCAGCATTTTATCAGTGTTCTGATGGTGGAGCGCACGAAATTAATAATAAAGTTTATTCGTTAATGGATAAAAATGTTAATGGTGTTCATGGAGCCATGGAGGCGTCTAAGGAAGGTACAATTATTCGTGGCAAGAATATAACTGTTAAGGGTATTTTGGATGAAAAGAATAACTCGGAAAACAATTTTTGGAAATATGGAGTAAAGGTATCAGAAGAAGCGGGCGTCTTTCTGAGCGATTCCACGTTGAGTGGGGTTTTAGTGGGGGTGGAAGCTCAAGGTGGATTCATCGTAATGTCTGGTGGATCAATTGATGCAATCAAAGTGGGGGCTTTTGCTGGAGGAAAATCTCAAAGTGGTGTTGATTTAACGAATACGCAAATTAGCCTAGGGAGAGTTGGGGTTAAAGCAGAAGAAAAAGGATATCTTATTTTAGAGGGTGTCTCTATTACCGGCAAGGGGAGTACCGGCAAGGATGATCAAGGGCTGGATGCAGGTCGTCAGGCAGCTTTTCATATATCTGAAGATGGTTATGTTCAGTTTATGAAAGGTTCTGTTGATGTTACTGATGCTCATGGGCTTTTATTGCAGGGAGATAAAGCTCCTCAGATTAATATTGGAGATTCCAATATTACAGTGAAAGGTAATGCATTTTATGGTATACACTTTGAAGGTGTGGCAGCATCAGAAGGTTCGTCAGAGGGAAAATCATTGCGCGTTGATTTGAAAAAGACGCGTTTTGTCGTTCCAGATAGTATAGCTGTTTATAGCAGTCAATCTGGAAAATCTAAAATATTTTTAAAGGAAACAAAGCTTTTTGGGGATTTGTTGCTGAAGGCTGATCGTAACTCTTCTATAGAGGTTGTTGCTGATGCTTCTGCACTTGTCGGTCAAACTCAGGTTGATAACAGTTCTAAAGTCGACCTTATCTTGGGAAATAATTCACAGTGGGCTTTATTGCAACCAAGACAGAAAAAATTACAAGATCCTAATTATAGAGGTGTTTCGTTTATTTCATCGGTACACCTTTCTAATAGTTCCATTACTTTTGAAAAACCAAAGTCCAGTACTAATCATGCATATCAAACGCTTTATATTGGAAAAGGAACAGGTATTGTTTATCAGGCTTTTGGTGATGCTTGGATTCATTTGAATGCACGTTTAAATCCTAGTGATACAAGTGATCATCAAGTAACGGATCGGCTTCTCATTCATGGTGACGTTAAGGGAAGAACTATAGTCCATATACAAGGGGTTGCGGGAGGTTTAGAAGAAAAAAACGAAAAAGCGCATAGTGTTTCAATTATTCAAGTTTATGGAGATGCATCGTATGACTCTTTTCAACTGAATGGGCAGTATGTTGCATTAAATGGCGCGCCTTATAAATATGTTCTTCGTTCTTATGGCCCAAGTGTTACTAGAGGGGAGGAGCATGTTAAACAGAGATTTGCTTTGAACGGAGGAGCATTTTGGAATTTTCGTTTAGAAAATGAATATGTTCAAACTGCTGATTATAGAGAAACTCCTATGGTTTCTCAACGTACACCTCCTGCACGTGCTTCTGTTGAGGATATTATTCCCGAATCTTCTGGTGATGTTGTTCCAGCGTCTTCTACAGATAGTCTTTCTGAAATTGAAAATGTTTCTCCGTCTCAACGAGGTGTAAGATCTGTTGTTCCTCAGGTGCCAACTTATCTACTTTTGCCGAATAGTTTGTTCCACGCTGGTTTGATAGATATCAGCAATCAAAACAAGCAGTTGGAGATAGTACGGACTAATCTTAGTGGAATGTTGCAAATTCATGAAAATTCTGCTTCATTTTTGCGTGGCTATGGTGGAAGTTATCGTTATGCCTCAGATTTATCTGCGCTTGAATATGGTTATGGGGGAGATCTAGGGTACTATGCACTAGAGACAGGTGTTTTGCTACAAACTGTTGAAAATGTTGACAGTGTTATATCCTTTGGGGTGATGGGGTCTTATGGAAAGCTTTCTCTACAACCTCGAGATGTTGCACAAAGCCAAAAAAGTACATTTGATAAATGGACTGCTACAGTTTATGGAAGTATGCAGCATGATGTAGGATTCTATGTTGATGGTTTGTTATCTTATGGTCTGTTTAAGGGAGATGTTCTGACAACTGCGCGGGGTAAAACGGCAACATTGAAGGGTAACCCTTTAAGTGTTTCCTTGATGAGTGGTCAGAAAATTGCCACAGGATATGAAGGTGTTGTTTTTGATCCACAGGTTCAGGTTGTTTATCAGCATCTTCAATTTAATGAGGCCCGCGATATTGATAATTTTAATATTGAGATGGATAAACTTGATCAATTGATGGTGCGTATGGGTGGTCGCTTGATAAAGACTCTTACTGCGTCTGAAAAAGATCGTGATGTTTCTTTTTATGGAAAGATTCATTTTGCCCATGATTTTGGAAAAGAAAGGTCTGTGCGCTTTAAAGATTCTTTCCAGTTAGGGGCTTTTGGTTCTTCTCTAGAGGCTGGATTAGGTCTTAATGCTCGCTTGTCTCAAAAATTTGCGCTTCATGGTGATTTGGTTTATCAGCATAAGTTAAGTAAAGGTGGTTTTTCTGGAATCAGTTTTTCTGGTGGATTGCGCTATCGTTTTTAGGATGATCATCTTGAGGTAAGTTGTTTAAAAAACCACAAGCTATGCTTGTGGTTTTTTATTATTTGTTTGCAACTTTTTAAATAAGTTTTTTAAAAAAATGTTTTTTTGCATGAGCTAGTTTGTTTCTTTTTAGAAACGAGATAAGGCTTTCTGGTTTGCAGTTTTTGCTTCTTATGCTGTTTTTCTTCTTTGAGTTTATTTTTATTAAATTCTCTTGAAATCACTGCTTTGGGGTGGAATTTTTATTTCTATCTATATTTTTACGCGTTTTTATAAATAATACAATTTTAAATTGTGATATTTTGGGATTCTGGCTTTACATAAAACATAGGGTGGATATATAAAATACAAAACGTATTTTAAATTATCACGCGTAACCAAAGTTATTAAACAGAACGCGTGTTTTTTGTTTTTAGAGAAGGGGAAGAAAGTTTGTAGAAAATTATGTTTAAAAATCATCTCTCTTTATATCATTTTACAACGGTTATTTTTTTCTTTGTATACAATACTGATGCAGGTGAGATTTCTTCTGAGAAGAAGCCATATTCATGTAACGAAAGTGCCTCATTTTATCGCTGTAATGATGGTAAAACGCATGAAATTACCAAGAAAACTTATCAACTTACGGGTGAAAGTTCTGATGCTGCCATAGAGGCATCAGGGAAAAATACAGTCATTGAGGGAGAGGCTATAATCATTAACGGTATTTCGAATGCACATGGACATTCAGAAACAAACGCTTGGACAACAGCTGTAAAGTCCTCAAATGGGGGAGGCGTTGCTCTATTTGATTCCATGTTAAATAACGTGTCGATAGGGGCCGATATTAATGATGAGGGAGCTTTTGAAATGCAGGATGGGGTGATTAAAGCAACCAGAATGGGGATCAGTGTTGGGGGTAAAGGGTCGTTTGTTTCTTTGACCAAGACAGAGATTAAGACATCTTCTGATGCGATAGGTCTTTTGAGTCATAATGGTGCAAAAATTTATATGAAAGGAGGAAAAATTGATTTTGCTGATGGTATTGGTGTTCAAACAGGAGGAGATGGAGAAATTAATTTAGAGGGCGTTTCTATTACTGGGAGGGGGAAACAGGGAACAAATACAGATAATCATCGTGAAGGTTCTGCTTTTAGTATGCTTCAGGGGAAAGGCTCTCTTAATTTCCAGAAGGGAAACGTTAATGTCGACAATGTTCATGGCATTGTAGTGCAGGGGAATAACCATAATGCTGCTCATATAAAATATTCCAATGTTTTTGTGAGAGGGAATGGATTTAATGGTATGCACTTTTTTTGGGAAGCTGTCTTAAATGATAAAAAAACAATTATACCTGGAAAAGGGACTGTCCATGTGACAAAGACAACTTTTATGGCTCCAGAAAGTACGGCTATTTATAGTCGTGAATTCGAAAGTTCTGTTAAACTCTCACAACATTCAAAAATTTCTGGAGATTCACTCCTGAAAGCTGTTGAGCGTTCTAATGTAAAGATTGAGGCTGATGCTTCTACCCTTGTAGGAGGCGCACATGTTGATGAAAGTTCTACAGCTAAGATAGATTTAAAAAATGGTTCAAAGTGGATTTTATCGCGACCAAAATATGACAAATTGCAAAATTCTGATGCTTCTGGTTCTAGGTTAAAAGATTATTCTTCTATTTCATCGGTTAATCTTACGGATAGTTCTCTTGTTTTTGAAGAATTAAAATCTAAAAAAACAAATGGTTATCAGACACTTCTCATTGGAAAAGGATTTGGGACTGTCTATAAAGCGCACGGTGATGTGAATCTTTATCTTAATGCATATTTGGATAAAGGCGGAGCTCTGCAAGAGCAAAAAACTGACCGGCTTTTAATCAATGGTGATCTTGAAGGAAAAACAACAGTTCATGTTTATAAGATTCCTGGAAGTCCAGGGGCATTGACGGGAGATGGTGGTAATAATCAGGGGATTTCCATTATTCAGGTTTATGGAAAAGCCATGGAAGATTCTTTTCAGTTAAAGGGGGGGTATGTCACACTTGAAGCCTCCCCCTATCAGTATCATCTTAAGAGTTATGGTCCAGGCTCTTCTTTAGGGGCGGCAGATTCCAATCAAAGAGTGCTTAAAAACTCTGGAACATTTTGGGATTTCCGACTTGAAAGTCAATTTGTTGATTCCACTAAAGTTTTTCCTGTTCTTGATTTGGTTGTCCCCCCTTCTTCTGATGATATTCCTTCTTTTTCTAAAATTCATCCTAATATTACTGGAGGTGAGGATGGTTCTATTGATTCTAACTCTCAGCAAAAGTCTCAGGAGCCAAGTCTTTCTTCTCCTGTAGATTCTCCTGATAGGGATTCCCATCTTACGACCACACCTAATGTATCTGATGTTTTTGTACTTGAGATCCCCAATCCTCTTTCCTCTCTTGCACCTGTTGTTCCCGCTATTGCTGAATCTAATCCAGTTTCTCCACCTGCATCTGGTTCACCTGTTCCGCCGCATGTTTCACCCACTCCTTCTGTTGTTTCCCCAGTTGCATCTGGTTCACCTGTTCCGTCATCTGTTTCATCCACTCCTTCTGTTGTTTCCCCAGTTGCATCTGGTTCACTTGTTCCGCCGCATGTTTCACCTACTCCTTCTGTTGTTTCCCCAGTTGCATCTGGTTCACCTGTTCCGTCATCTGTTTCATCCACTTCTTCTGTTGTTTCCCCAGTTGCATCTGGTTCACTTGTTCCGCCGCATGTTTCACCCACTCCTTCTGTTGTTTCCCCAGTTGCATCTGGTTCACTTGTTCCGCCATCTGTTTCACCCACTCCTTTTGTTGTTACTCCACCTGCGTCTGGTTCTTCTGTTCCGGCATCTGTTTTTGAGCCTTCTTCTCATTTTGAGCCAAATGTGAGAGTCGTTGTTCCACAGGTTTTGACTTATATTCTTGTGCCAAATACCTTATTTTATGCTGGATTGATGGATATCAGTAATCAAAGCAAGCAGTTGCAAGCGCTGCGAACTGTTCCTGGTCGGTTGTTGAAAAATGATGAAAATCCCGCTTTGTTTTTGCGCGGTTACGGTGGACATCATCATTATACTTCAAATTTGTCTGCATTTAAATATGGTGATTATGGCGGTGAGCTTGATTATAATGCACTAGAGGCAGGTATTTTACTCAAGAAAATCGAAAGTGCATACAGTACGACATCTTTTGGGATTATGGGAAATTATGGCAAGCTTTCTTTGCAGCCTCGAAAGGTTAAACAAAGTCAAGAAAGTATATTTGATAAATGGACAATAACAGCATATGGAAGCATGCAGCATGATACGGGTCTCTATATGGATGGTCTCTTCTCTTATGGTTTGTTTAATGGAAATGTTCTCACACTTGAGCGAGGTAAAACGGCTGCATTGAGAGGGAAGCCCCTAAGTGTTTCTTTAATTGCTGGTAAAACGTTTATGATAGGCAGCCGATATTTTATTTTTGAACCACAGGTTCAGTTTGTTTATCAAAATCTCCAGTTTCATAAGACTCGTGATATTGATAATTTTAATATTGATATGCGAAGTCCAGATCATTGGGGGATGCGTATTGGTGGGTATTTAACGAAGACACTTACATTTACTAAAGATAAAGATGCACATGTTCTCTCATTCTATGGTAAGCTTCATTTCATTCGTAGTTTTGATGATAAACAATTTGTATATTTTAAAGATGCCTTCCAGCTTGGTTCCTTTGGGACTTCTTTAGAAGCTGGATTTGGTGTTTTTTCGCAATTATCTCCCAAAATTATTTTTCATAGTGATCTGATTTATCAGCATAAATTTACGAGTGACGGCTTTTCCGGAACGCATTTTTCTGGTGGATTAAGTTATCATTTTTAATTGTATTTTTCTTTAATACATCCTTTGTGAAAGACATAAGCACAAAACACGGTTTTGTTGTGTCGTTTTTCTGATTTTTGACTTTACATATAATACAAAACAAATTATATGTAACGGTGCATAATAAGTAGATGAACTAGGTGTGTCTTTTCAGTTTTTTATGAATAAAATAAAGGAAGTTTAGACTAAATTATGATTAAAGTACTAAAACGCTATGTGTGTGTGTTCTCTTACGACCTCTATTTCTTTCTTCGTGCACAATATAGATGTGAGTGCAGAAGATTATAACCCCTCGTGTAATTCTCTTTTTAAGTCGCATTCGTGTGATACAGTTGATGCTTCTCGTACTTTTGGAAGTCGTAATAAGTTATATATGAGTGGATTGGATAGGAGGACTACAGGTGTTATTTTTACAATACGAACTCATAACATAGTTATTAAGCCGCAAAAAAGTAAAGGGGAAAAAGGCTTTCAGGAACTGATGGAATTTTAGAATTAAAGAGATCTGAGAAGATTACATCAGCAGTGGTTGTGTCAAAAGATAATAAAACTTCTTTTAAAAAGAGTTCTATTACAGGAAATGGCGAAAAGAAAAGTGGTAGAAATGCTACGTTATCTCAATCTGTGTTTGGTGTGAAGCAGGGTGGTTCTTTCCTTTGATGAAGGTAAGATTCAGGTTTCTGATGTTCATGGTATAGAGGCAAGTGTCTTGCTCAATGCGATTGAGGATACACATCACACTTTGAGCTCTGGAATAATGAAGAATAATGGAAAAAAACTCTCTACAACTTCAAGATGTTAAAGAAAGCAAAAAAGTACATTTGATAAATGGTCTATTACAGTATATGGCAGCATGCAGCATGATACAGGCTTTTATATAGATGTCCTTTTTTCCTATGGTTTATTTAAAGGGGATGTTCTCACGCAAGCAAGAGGCAAGACAGCAACATTGAAGGAAACACCTTTGAGTGCTTCATTGATTGCGGGCAAGTCATTTATGACAGGGCATAAAGGGGTTATTTTTGATCCGCAGGTTTAGGTTATTTATCAAAATGTGCGGTTTGATAAGGCGTCTGATATTGATGGTTTTGATATTGAGATGGGAAAACTTGATTTATGGGTGATGCGTGTTGGTGGTCTTTAAGAAAGATGCTTGCTGCTTTTGAAGAGGCTCTTGTTGTTTCTTTCAATTGCAAGCTTCAGCTTGCCATTAGTTTTAGAGGAAAACAACGTGTGCGGTTTGGAGATGAATTCCAATAAGGGCTTTTGGCTCTTCTCTAGAAACTGGAATGGGATTGAAGGCTCAGTTGTCTTCAAACTCTTCTTTGCATGGAGATGTAACTTATCAGCATTGCCTTAGAAAAGGTGGTTTTTCAGGGATTATTTTTTCAGGCGGTTTATACTATCGTTTTTAGGTGCCTATGAAATATAGAGTAATTTTTACATAAGTTATAGAGTGTTTTATGAAGTATAAAGTGATTATTTAAGTTTTATACTTGCTATTTTTAGTGTGTTTAACTTAATGTTATGGGGAATGTTTTTTATTTTTAACTAACAGGGGAGAAAGGCAAATTGGGAATAAAGTTATGGTTAATGTATTAAGCGGGTATAGATTTTTATTTATTACAACGGCTATTGTTTCTTTTTTGCCAATCGTGAGTGTTAATGCGAATCCTAATAATTTAGGAACTTCCTGTAATGTATCAGGGAGTTTTTTTACATATAGCGATAGTAAAAAACATACGATAAGTAATAAAAATTATACTCCTTCTGTCTCTTCTCTAGATGATTTTATTGCTGTCTTCTCTATAGAAAAAGAGGGAACTGTTTTAAATTTATTAGAGACAAATATTATCTCGCATAGGCCAAAGCAGTCATTTTTATATAGTGCATCTGTAAAAGATGATGGCAAGCTTGTTCTAACCAATTCAAATATTAAGGATATGTCCGGTTTTCGTGTTCAGAACGGGCAAGTTGTGATGAATAGAGGGAAGATTGAAGGTAGTTTGCAAGCTGTATGTGCAGAAGGAAAAAAAACCGATATTGCTTTAGTGAGCGTAAATATTGATATTGTATCAGATAATTTGAATGCAAAAGGGATTGGATTTGTGAGTAGTTCTGATGCATTCGTTAGGATGTCAGGCAGTACTATTACTTTTCATGAGATTGGTGCGTTTTCAACACAATTTGGGGGAAAATATCTTATTGATACAACCAATATTCAGGGAAAAGGTAAGAAACATACGATTGTAGTTGATAATGAAACTATTGATGAATTTCCAAGAGCTTTTGACATATCACAGGGTGGTGATGTTCATTTGCGTGGTGATTCTATTCAGCTCACTGATATGCATGGCTTCTTGATTACGAATTTTGCAGGTTATGCAGATGCTGAAGGTAAATTGGTTCAAGAATACGCTTCATCAAATGAGTTTAAAAAGACAAGTATTAAGATAGAAAAAAACAATATTTCTGTTCAGGGTGAGGGAGTATACGGTCTGTATTTTTATGGATTAGGTCCAGATGTATGGGGTGATATGTTTAAGGTAGGGAGTGAAAAACTTTCAAAAGTAGAAAAAATTGTTTGGGGTGAAGCATCTTTGCATTTGTCACAGACAGCTTTTTCAGTTCCTGATGGTATTGCCATTTATAGTACGGGGGATGATATTTATGGAGCTGAAGCTACTATTGAATTAACAGAAAGGACAAAGATCTCTGGTGATTTATTGTTAAAGGCTCAAAATAATTCTTCTCTATTGGTGAAAGCAAAGGATTCTACCCTTACAGGGGGTATTCGTGTTGAGGATGCATCAACTGTTCACTTAGAATTAACAAATGGCTCTGCATGGTATCTCACCAAAAGGAAACATACAGATTTGCAGGAATCTCTTCCTGTAGATTCATTACTTTCGTCTATAAGCATTTCTGATAGCACAATTTTTTTTGATAAATTTATATCTCAAGATTATCAAACGCTATATATTGGAAAAGTATATATTGAGAAAGGAAGTAATCTAAATGACATAAATCCAATAGAGGGGATACAGTATGATAAAGAAGCCTATAATGCAAAGGGAAATGTGCAGATTAAGATGAGTGCGTTTGTGAATAATGACGGCTCGTTTAATCCTCAAAAAACTGATCGTATTTTGATCTACGGGAATGTTTTGGGAAGTACACTGCTCATGATGGAGAAATTTTCCAAAACCTTAGAAGGAGAAGCTGGCAATAAAGGAAGTCAAAGTATTTCACTTGTTCAAGTTGCTGGGACAGCAGAGGAAAGTTCTTTTAAGTTAGCCAATAGTTATACTACGGTGAATGGATTTCCTTATCAATATAAACTTCGTGTCTATGGTCCAAGTTCTTCTTCTGGAAATGCAGATCCAAAGAATAGATTGGTTGTTGGAGAAGGGGATTTTTGGGATTTTCGTCTCGAAAGTGTTTACATTGGTCCTGAATTAGATTCTTCTGAAACTGCTTCTAAGCCAACGTCTACAGTTTTACCTCCTCAATCTGAAGAAGAGACGGTTCCTTCTAAACGACCAACAGAGACTATTTCACCTGAACAACCCCCTTCTGTTGAGCCTCCACTTATACCATCTACACCTTCTTTGCCTGAGGGATCTGAACCGTCTGAAACATTTATCCCTACGGATTCGACGCTGACTCCTTCTGCACCAGTTCCGTCTCCCTCAGTACCAACAGTTCCAGAAAATCCTTCTGCTGTGCCTATGCCTGCACCATTTGTTCCAGTTGAGACTTCTACGGATGAGGTTATGCCATCTAAGCCCTCTGTTCCGGAGGACACTTCATCTCTGGATACTGTTTCTCCTCCTTCTGTCCCTGTTGAACCAAAGCCTTCTCAGTCCTCTGAACCTTTAGATCCTTCATCTAATCTCTCTATACCGCTTGATGTTCAGTCTAATCTCCAAATTAGAGCTGTTGTTCCACAGGTTCCAACTTATCTTCTTTTGCCAAATGCCTTATTTCATGCTGGTTTAGTGGATATGATCACGCAAAATAAGACGTTGGAGACAATGCGGAATGCTTTTCATTCTTCTTGGAAAGAGAATGAAAAGACAGCCTTTTTTCTGCGTGCTTATGGGGGGAGCCATCATTATGCTTCCAATTTATCTGCTTTTGAATATGGCTATGGTGCTGAGCTCGATTATAATGCACTTGAAGCAGGTGTTTTGTTAAACGAGATTGAGAGTTTATATGGTCGTACATTCTTTGGAGTTTTGGGGAACTATGGAAATCTTTCTCTACACCCTCAGGATGTTGAACAAAGCAAAAAAAGCGCATTTAATAAATGGTCTGTTGC
>NZ_JBHIRC010000016.1:0-23963 GCF_042196985.1 Bartonella sp. AA97HXZ
CAAAGGAATAGTGACAGGCGTTTTGAGTATCTCTACACCACCATTCAGTTCATTGACGTCACACCAAAGCTTTCCAAGGGGGATATCTTGTTTGGGAATGCCGTGAACGAGAATAGAAACAAATGCTGCTTGTTTGTCCTCAACATCGTGAAAATCTGTGCGGGCTGCAACAAGAAGCGCCGTGCCCATCGGGGAGGGCTGGAATCTGCCGCTTGAATGGTTATAAACACCATCCAAAGCCTGTTCGACAGGCGCTACAGCATAGCATCTGCGAAACCCAATCACGCTATTTTGGCTGTCTCTTAACACGAGATAAAGCGTGCGACCATGAAACCATTCTGCCATGAGTATATCGCGTTCATGTTTTTTAACCGAACACCACGGAAAATTTGCCAAATCCCAAGGATAATCAATTTGGTTCCAGCTTAACTCCTCGTCAAAGTCATCTATCCAATTACCAATAAGCCTGCCTTCTTCTCTTGTGAGCGTGTGATTGATTTCTGTTGTGCGCCCAAAGGAAAACAAAGTGCCCCCAGCTGTTAAGTGAACACCGCTTTCATACTCCAACATGCTGTCATCAAGGCGTGACATATTGCCTTCCAAGGCTTGCACATCATAACCATAGGTCCCACGGCGAAAATCAGAGCGCAAACTTTTGGAAAGGTCGGTAATCGCTTCAATAGCTTCAAGGCTTTTACGTTCAGGCAACTGATCAAAATCAAGTTGAAAGGAGTTCCACCATGCGCGCCCTGTCCATGCGGGTTGAAAGCGTGCTGTAAGCTCTAACCATTGAAGCCCCATCTCTATTGCCATAACAGACCCGCGCAGGCGTTGCCATGCAAGCCCTTGGTCAATCAAATCATAGAGGTTAGAGAAATAAGGGGTTAATTCTTGTAAGCCATATTCGTCTATTAAAAAGGGCAACCAAGAAGGCGGACGCGTGATAAATTTCGCGCGAGGTATTTCTTCGAGTGCAGTTTTAACGTGAAGGTCAAGAGCCATTGCTTCTGCAAAACAACGTTCAAACAAGCTAGAATTCGGGGGCAAAAGTGAGGAAAGCATCAATAAGCACGCCCCCGTTCAGACAAAACAATATCCCCTAGTGCGACCGCTTCATCAGGTGCGACCAAAATATCTTCACAAGGTTGCGTTATGTTTACATGGTGAACGCCTTCAACCATCAAGCGGCTTAGTATCCAACTTAAAGACAAATCACGCCCAAGCCTCCATGCACGCGCCCATTCTGCTCTTAAATTCTGCTCCGCTCTTTCCAAAACAAAGGAGCCTTCATCCGGTAACAACCAAAAATCAGCAGAAACATTGATCATCCGCTGTACCGCGCTTTTCACAAGGATGTGGTCATTGGTCATTTTAACATGGGGGGCATCAAGGGCGGCTTGCACCTTGGCAATTAAAGCTTCATCTGCCACCCCTGATGGGCTATCACTAAAAAGAGCCACATGAATAATCGGGCTTTTGCCCACACGATAAACAAAAGCATCTTTGACATGGATATCACTGGAGAGCGCAAAATATTGATAACGTGGCGCTGTGCCCCCTGTGGAATGTCCTTGTCTATTCAAGCGAATGCGGCGGCGAAACCGCTCATCATCTTCATCCAAAAGGCGCGTGACCCCATGAAAATCCCCCAAATGGTCTAAACTTGTTCCACGAGCAAATGTGAGTAAATTATCCCGCGCCACTTCATTGATCCGTTGGCGCAACAGCAACTCTTCATAAGCCGCCGCTTGCAATTGAATGACCACGGGATCATAAGCGGTCTTTTCCACATTATAAGGAATATGATGCGCCGCAAAAAGCTCAGTCAAACGCGTGATCTTTTGCTCTAAAATTGCTTCAACAGAAAGCTCTTCAATAATTTGTGGGAGAGGAAAAGGTTCAAGCTCTGTCATCACCAACCTCTAAATTGATGCTCATTGGCTCTTGGTGTGACCAATCCCCCAAATGCCCATTGGGATAAAAAACACCCGTTAAAACAAAATGGAATGTGCCTTCACGCGTTGCTTTTGTCAGATCAATCCTCTGCAACGAAAACCCAGGCTCTCCACACTCTGGATCATCGAGTGCTTCAACAATTGCTTGATAAAGCTGCATCATCGTCGCAGGATCAGCATTGGCATCTTGGAATGCTCCAACATCACATCCATAATGACGACGCAAAACCCGTGTCCCAATTCTTGTCGTCAGACATTTACGAAGTGACTGTTGACAATGCGCAAAGCCATACAAGAGAGAGCCATCCTTTTCGCTCATCCCGCACCGCATGCTTTAAGCGCCTTTGCTTGTCTTTGTGGTAGAGACCGTTGGGGCCGCAGCAACAACAGGGGCTGGTTTTTCAGCGATCTGACCAAGCAGCAACGGATATTTAGCCGCTTCCTCACTTAAACAAATTTCCTCACCCTTGCCTGGTGAACGCTTGCCTGCAACAAAATCGGCATTGGTTAAAATAACATAAGTGTTCTCACGCATGATAAAACTCCTTTAAAGAGGGGAAGAGGTTGTGGAGGGACCCATTTTGACCCCACCGTGTTTGTGGCTTGCGCCAACAGATTTTTGATTATGCTGTAAATCTTCTGCTTGAATGTGCACACTGCCCGTTAATTCAACACGGGTTGCTTGATGAGAAAGCACCAAACCTTGTGCACTCAAATGAATTTGATTTTCCCCATGGGAGAGAATAAGTTCATCTTTTGTCATCCGCAAAGCGCCACCGGCATAACACAGAGCAAGTTCTTGGAAAGAGCGTGCGGGATTAGGCGCATCCTCACTATAGCTATCGCGCACCACCAGAGAGGCAGAACCAATTTCGCCATGGGGATTTAACAACCGCACCGGATCACCAACATGGAGGGGCATATTGCTTGAGAGAGCGCCAGAAGCTTCTTGCGCTTGCAACCAAGGCGATAAAACCGCTTGTCCATTGGAACCCTGTTCGGAAAGTTTCACCCGCACCCTATGGCCATCAACTTGCACAACCCGCCCGATCATGTGCTGGTTGGCAAGACAGCGTTCAAGCGCATCAAGACGCTTCATGATTTGTCGAAAGGTATCACTTAAGAGATGTGCGTCATTCATGCCCCACCTCATTGTCCCATGAAATCAAACCACTTTTGAGTTGTCCCTCATCACAAAAAATATCCTGTCCCAACTGATGCAAATCTTGGTGCCATTCCACCACGCTTATCGATACACCACGCTGCTTAATCGCCGCAGAGATAATCGGTTCAATTTGCACCTCACGCGGGGCACTCAAATGCGTTAGTCCCCACAATTGCCCGCTATGACAAAGCACCGCAATGGCTTCTGCTAAAAGCCAACTGGAAACATCACGCTCTTTACCTGTGGTAATAATAAAAGCCCCTAAATGAAGATCAGCACTCATCTGTCCACTTGCTACAGGATTCAAACGGCTTTCTAACACCGCAACCCGTATTGCTGGAGCCACCAGCATTTGTGTTTCAAGTTCTTCTAAATTAAAACGTCCAAATTGACAGCCGCAATCACGCACATCCGGCAAAGCCCTTTTAAGGCTTCTTATCACCGCTTCACGAAACTGATTAATGCGCCCTGCTTGCTTGACCATTTGACTCATGAAAATACTCTCCCCAGCCAATCTTCTGCTGCTTTGACAATTTCCACTTTATTGTGCTCTGAAAGCCCCAAATAAGGGCGTGCGGGCATGGTCACTTGATGCACACAAACAAAGCGGTGTGCATTGCCGCTTTTAAGAAAAAAGCGCAGTGTCTTGCCATTTTTCGGGCGAATAACCCCACCCAATTGATGAATCCGCGCATAAACCAACCCAGAGCCCACAATCACCTGTTCTGGTGAAGCTTTCATATCAATGGAGCGTGAAAGCGCCCCACTGGCATAAAGAATGGAGGTGCGGGCATGATTGTTTTTCCACTTCTCTCCTTGAGCAGACATTTTTTCACTTTGAATCCGCCGCCTTGTGCTTTCTTGAATGAGACGCCCAACCCCTTGTGCCAAAGTCCCCATCGAGCGATCAGCTCCCTTTTGCAAAAAGGATAAAGCCGCTTCAAGCCCTGTTTCTTTAATCTCAATATGGGTTGCAACAGACATATTATCTTCCCATCAAACGCGGCTTGGCATGGAAGAAAGCCCCATCACGCACGGGACCATCTTCGCTCATAATTTTAGGTTCATCTATACCTAAACCCGCTTTGCCTTCGGCAATACGTTTCAGCAAATCAACCGCCTGTTTGTAACGATCTTCAATAGTCGTGGTCAGTGCCGTATGGCGTATGGCTAAATTATAAACAGCAATATTGACACAGATCATACCCAGAGCCGCTGGCTGTCCAGCAATGGGGATTGAGTAGCGATGAGACAAATGCACATCAATCTCACCACTTGCCTGTTCGAGCGCGCGGGCAATGGCTTGCTCTGAAAAAACTGGATCAGAATTCTCATCCATCCCGCACAAATCATCCAAGAAGTCATCACCCCAGAGCTCTTCAATCAATGTTTTGCTTGCATAAGCCATGTTTAAAAGTTTCCCTTAGACAACTTCTTGCAACAAAACGCCGGCATCTTTTGCGGCAACCAATTCACACACACGTTCCCCCACACGCACCCGTTTACCACCTGATAAGCCGATATCTGGATCTTGGATCACTCCAGACAAACGTTCGCCCAACTGGGCGCTAAAACCCCAACTGATCACCGAACCATCTGCCTGTTGTTTGGTGGGGTCAATATAAAGCAGTGCAATCTTATTGCCCCACACGCGTGCCAATTGTGCCGAACGCCCTTTACGTGCCAAATTCACTTGCGATTCACCAATGAGTAAACGATCGGGGTGTATTTCCATCAGATCAGCAAATTGCGCCTTGGTGACAAAACCATCAGCAGTGCCACCCCCTTTAACGGCTTTAATGATTTTGGGATGACGTTTGAGTTTTGACCAAACAACTTTGCCCATCACAATGGTGTTGGGCGTATAGACGAGACTTTTATCCATCGCCTCATCTAAAGTGGCATAAGGGTCAGATTTCTCATAATCGCTAAATTTATTTTCACCCTTAAGCGTAATCACCCGCTCTGGTGCGTAATTTTCACTTCTTTGCACAAGAGCTGCAACACGCACTTCACGCCCCAATTCTAGCAAATTGGCAAGTCCCTCTACAGCTGTCTTTTCGGGGTTATAACGAGAGCGTCGCTCCGCCCGTGCCCGTGCCGCTGCTTCAATATCTGAATTGGGGATAAGATCATCAAGTCCGTAATCTTTGACACTGGCTTCCCGTTCAAAGGCAGAAAATTCCACCACATTCGGGCGCCCTTTTCGCCCAACTTCAAGTTCAGGCACGGTAAAATTTTCCGCTAAAGGAAATTCACTATATTTAAACACCTCACTTAAAACACAAACGCGTGGCAAAACTTTATCGCCAATAAGAGAACCTGCTGGATTGCGATAACCAATAGCAATAGCGGTGAGTGTTGGATCAATGGGAAAAGGTCTGTTCATTTTATGCCTCGATTAATTAATTTTAAAAGAAATAACATCACCAGCAGAACCATCACTCATGGCAATACCAATGGTGCGATCTGCGGCTTCCGCTTTAATGGCGTGTCCTTTGGGGTCAGAGGTCAAAAAATCACCAAAGGAAACATTGCCTCCACAAACCACTTCGCCCCAACCACATTGGCCAACATCAATCATCTCACCAGCCTTGGCACTCAATGACCCAGCAGTCCCTAATAATTTATCACCCTTACCAGAAGCCATTGCCACCATTCCCTCACCGCGGGCTGCAACAATGCAATAAGGTGAGATCACATCTCCAGCGCGAAAAGATTTAATTAAAATCATCGTACTCATGATTGGCGCTCCTTTTGCTCGCTAATATACTCAACCGCTTGGCTAATGGTGATGTCGAAGCCTTTTTTCTTCTGCTCTTCCTGATAATGGCGTGCCGCAAGGGCAACCTCTTCTGGAGCAAGCTTTGGTTCTTGTGCTAAGGCACACACTTCTAGAGGGCTTGTTGAGGCAAGCGCCGGCAACTTCTCGACCAAACTTTTAAAATGTTCCATCCCCCCTTCAAGGGCACAAAGCGCACGATATTCCTCGCGAGCAGCCGGCAAAATCTTGCCCTCTTCAATGGTCTTATCTAAAAGACTCTCAATGGCACTGTTTTTTTGCTCTTCTTGCAAAAGCGCTAAATCTTCTTGCATCTTTGTTAATTGGGCATTTAATTCCACGCGTTCCTTTTCGCGCGCTTTAAGCGTTGCTAAAACCTCATCCGCTTTAGCATCTTCTGCCAGCGATAGTGCACTGGCAATGGCTGTCAAATCCATCATTTTCTCCGTCAAAGTTATAGGGGAGGGCTGTTCACGGCTTAAAGCCGTCATGACAAGGGCTGGACGGTTCACCAAACCAGCACCGGCTAAATTTAAAATTTCACCTTTCTTGGAATGGCGAAACTCAGGCGAAAGATAGCGATATTCTCGGGCAACAATCTTTTTAGCGGCCATATCGGTCCATTTAACACGCCCCCAAATCGCACCATCCCGCTCTACTAATTCTTCAATCCAGCCACTGGCAGGTGCTTCTAAACCATTTCTCGCACGGTGATGTTGCCCATGCTCATAATCAATCACAAGCGGTCCTTTATTGGCTGCAAAGGCTTTTAAAATAGTTTGCGGGTTATAATGCCATTGTCGTCCATCACGTGCCTTCACATGGGGCGCTTTGGGCAAAAGCTCTACCCACTCAGGCGCTTGGCTAACGGTAGCGTCTTGGCAAAGATCTATTAACGCAGCATGAAATGTTTCTGCATCCCCATCTTTTTGATCTTCGTGAAATTCCTGTTCCATACATTGCCTATTGCTTTACAATTGTCATTGGCAATACAATGCATGAAACTTACTCCCACTATAAGTCTGACACTGTCAGTCAAAAGAGCATTTCTCAAAAAAGCACTCTTTTCCCTATTCTTCTCCTTGTGAGAGAACCCCCCGTGCCAAACCATCCCATAAAATCGTTTTCAAAGGCACTTCAAAGGCGATAGAGCGCCGTTGTCAAGTGAGAGGTACAATTTATCGTCTTATACAAAAAAAGCCTCTCTCAAGCCGTTTTTTTAAAGATTGCTTTTGAACGTTGAAACTGTTAGATTACCTGCGAGGCGTGAGCCAGTTATGCCAGGGCGGCTTTGCCGGATCTGTGAGGAGTTGACCGCCCTCCACGCCTTCTCTTTTCACAAAAGCCAGCAGATCTTTTTCGGTGTTCTCTTTACAACAACCGTTCATCCTTCTTTTCAGCGGCGTTTAACAAACGTTGAATTTCGCGAAAGCTCTTTTTATGCATCGAGATAAGCCACCACTCTTGTTTGCTTGCTACCCATTTGACTGCAAAGCGCCACCATGCCCCACCATTTTCACCCAAAAACACAACACTCTGTGCATCTTTTCGTCTAATAACACCATGGGGGCGAATGAGTGTTTGAATGGCGCCACGAAAATCATCCAAGCGAAGATCACGCGCTTGATGCTCTAACAAAATATGTTTCACACTGTCTGCGGATAAGCGAATAAGAGAATTTTCCGCTGCAAAAACATCACGCACCTTTTGTGGTATAGGTGCAATGGGTATAAACCCGCGAGGCATACGTCCTTCAAACATCGCTTCCAAAAGCGGCGAACCCACAATATCTTCAATGGCAATGCGTTTGTCATTGTCCCCCATCACAGAAATTTTATCACTCAAAAAACGGCTTAAATTTTGCGCCCGATGTTTCCCAGGGTTCAAATGCCAACCAGGATCAATGCCCTTTGGTATCTTCTCAACTTTCCCCGTCCGCTTATTGTGCCAAACCTGCTTTTCAACATGAAGTGGCTCTGCCCCCTCTTCATAGCCTAAATCTTCTGCTTCATAACGGCTTACCTGTCGCACACTGCATTTACACCGCCAGCCATTGGGCGGATAAAGCCAATCCCAAACCGGATCATCAACGGGTGCGGTAAACCCCACCCAACTTTCATGTTCTAAACGCTTATGTTCTGAACTTGACAAAGCATAGGTGAGATAGGGCAAAAATTCTTTATTATTTTGTGTGCGCTCCCACTCACCTGCCGCATGCGCACTCATGGTATTGGCCCAATAGACCGTTTCTAAACGCCGTGGGCTGCCCAATTGTACCACGCTCTTTTCACCAGTTTTGGGGTCAATGCTGGTCTTTTTACCCCACCAACCCTTTTCCTGTAAAATCGGCATCAAATTTTTTTGAAAATCTTGAAAAGGAACTTGATGTTTTATGGCTTCTCCAACCGCTCGCTTAAAATCATCCAAAATGTCATAGCCTAGCGATTTTGCCACCGTAAAGGAAAAGGCATGTTCTTCTGGTGCTATATCACGCCAATCAAAGCTTGGAACAAGTGCCTTGGCTTCAAAATAACGAGTGACCTCTTTGGGGGCGGTTTTAAAAAGTTCCTCATCCATGATACCCAAGCCCACGTGCAATCATTTGTACTTTTGCCAAGCGCGCTGCTAATGCGTGATGATCCATCTCACCCAATAATTCATCTAAGCCTTTAAGGATATCCTCATAACTTTTTGCTTCTCTCACAAGCTTTTTAAAAGGCTCTAAAAGGGGTTCTAAGTCCTCTTCCCAGTCGCTTAAAGCTTCTTGTGAAAGCCGGTCCAATTCGTCGTGATGTTTCCCACCCTTCTCTTTTGCACCCTTGCTCTCTCTTGTCACAGAAACATCAAAAACACCTCCACAATCAGCACAAACATGAGCCTTTTCTCCCCTCTCATCATCAAGCGCATTATCAGGAGCCTTTAAAACATCCTCTTCCTTTTTTGGTTGCGAAAAACCAATCTTATTGCGCACTTCTTGCGCCCCAACACGCAAACCCAAGGGCACAAGTTTTTCCAAAGCGTCACTGATGGCTTTAATATCTTCATTTTCCGAAATCGGCCAATAGACAAGGGGAGCGCGCTCTTGGCGCCCAAAATTAATCTCAACAAAGGGCACAATCAAATCACGATTAGCCGTTAAAGCTAATTGGCGTGCATCAGCTCTGGCAATATCATGGCGCACATTTTCATGAATGCGCGCTTGCGAAAAGGACGAACCATCATCCGTCGTCATCGTTTGTCCCAACACACCTTTAGAAATTTGTCGATCTAAATATTCCGCCTTAGAAGCAAACACCGCATTGCCACTGCCCCCTGCCGCTTCAATAAATTCAATCTCCATTTCTTTGGGAATAATCGCTGCCGCATCACTGGATAAATCACGCACCGCTTGAATGAGAACCCGCCGTTCCTCATGAGAAGAGCTTGCCCCATATTTACCCACACGCAAAGGCATACCGTAAACTTCTAAAAATGCCATCCAATCTTTTAAGGTATAAGATTTAAACAAAAAAGCCCAAGCTGCAAGCCGCGCAAGCCCAGAACGAATAGGCAAACCGCTTTTCAACTTGGGTCTGTGAATAGAAAATTTATAAGCAGGCAATTCACTTCCATTAAAAGACCCCTCTTCTTTTAAACGCAAATGAAAGCCATCCCGTCGATCCAATTGAAAAAACCGCTGGTCACGCCATTTCCAAGCAACCGGCCACCATTCCTTGGCACTCTTGTCCCACAAAGTTTCAACAACCGCATAGCCTTTTCCCAAAGCATCTAACAAATCCGTGACATAATCATCAACAAAAGTAGGCGCACTAATCACTTCCCGCACCGCATCTGCTATCTTTTTGTCCTGTGCACTGTTGCTTGCGGCAATCACTCCAGGCTCCACCCCTGTGAGAGCATTTTTACGCATGCCAAGCACAGCACGATAATGCAAATCACGCTCTTCCATATCATCGGCAAGTTGAAAAAACTGCTCTGGATGCCCCTGTGCTGCCTGTTGCAAAATATCAGCAAGTTGCGCAGGGGTCAGACCACTGACAATGGTTTGTGACCATACATCACGAACACCGCCAACGGTAGGGCTTGCGACTTCCCTCTCCAACCCTTTGATATTAAGCGCCCTGCCCCACTGATCTAAAAGTTTTACCATCTCATCATCCCATCAATAAATCTTTGATCGCATTGTTGAAAAAAAAGGCGTTGAAAAGAGCGAGCTTTCATCAAAACGATAAGCCTCTCTCACAGGTGTATAATCATAAATTTCAGGAGTTTGGCGGCTGGCAAAATAAGCCAAAGTGCAAGCAATCGCGCTATCACCATGGCGCATAAAACCATCACTGCCTTTAAAACGATGATTGTCTGGAATTTTCACAATGCCATTGACATAAGCAAGCGCTTGATGATCGGCAACAATGTCACTATCGCGCGGCAAAACAATCGTCCCATCCCCAAAAGCTTCTAAATAAGCCGGCATTTCCTTGCCATACCAACTTTGTGACAAGGGCACTTCCTTCACACAAGCCCCATAACGTTGCGCCGCTTTTTCGGCTAAATAAGCCCCATTGCCCCGCGCATCTAACGCGCCGCCCATCAAACGCGGCAAACCATTCACCCCATAAAATAAAATCTCTCTTTGTTGATCAAACGGCGTATTGCGCAATTCCACCATAAACCGGACACGGCGCACCAAATCTTGTCCCACCTCCATCACCACAATCGATGTCGCATCGCCCGATCTGGCAAAATCAACACCAAAAACATGTTGGCGCCGCCGGTCAAGCCCAATATGAAGAGGTTTTATATGTTTCTCACACCAAGCAAAAGCAGCAACACTTCGTTGATGTTCCGATTGATTTTTAAAATCATCCACACAAGCAAAACGCAACACTGCAATGTCAGGCGCACAACAATTTTCAATCTGTAAACGTGTTAAAGCCGCCCCTTCTTGATCGGCTGGTATGGCATCTAATTCTTGGCGCATCGCAGCCAAACGCACCCCATAAGAGGCACGAATTTGCTCTTCCCATTGTTGCTCAGATGCTAAACTCCACACCTCCCCCTTCATCGCACAAACCCGTTTAAACAAGCCATTTTTAACAGCAACACCAAAGGGGTAACAATGCACAGAAAAAGGCACTTTTCCCGCTCGCGCCTCACGGATCAGTTCATTGAAAGGATTGAGCACACCATTATGGGTGGAGATCACACGGATCTTGCCTCCCCAAATGAGCAAAGCATTGACAGCATCCAAAACAGCGCGCACATCTTGATGAAACGCCGCCTCGTCAATCACCACAATACCTTGTAACCCACGGATATTTTCAGGGCGGCTCGAAAGCGCCTCAACCCGAAACCCCGAAGCAAAACGCACCCGATAAGCAGAGATATATTTTGTTGAACCATCCGCCCTTTGATCAGAGAATAAAAATTCCTCAACATCCCCACTATGGCTCGTAATTGCCGAAGCAAAATTGCTCACATAGCCAATAAATTCCCGCCCCTTGTCTTTAGTGTCACCAATATAAAAAACATTATCGCCCCTCGCTTCACGTGCCGCCGCTGCAATCAGTGTATCATCCAAAGCTTCTGCAAAAGTAATGCCGGTCCGCCGCCCCTTTTCAACCAATTTTAATGGGGACTTATCTTCAATCCATGCCCGTTGATGCGCCATCAAAACACCTTCCGCTAAGGGATCACTCTCTTTGGGAAAAGTACTTCTCTGCCAAATATCAAAACCACTCTGATGATCAAAGACATGACTTTTTGAAAAGGGCTGTTCAGCCATTTTTAACCCCCAACACCTGCGCACGTATAGCCCGCGCTGTTTCTTCTGAGAGCCCCGCCGCTGCTGCTGCAGCGTCAACCGCTTTGCTTGCTTTGCTGGTAAAATCTTTTTCCAACTTTTGCCGTCTGGTGGTCGATAAATGTTCAGCCGCCAAAACCCCTTTAAGCGCATTGGCTAATTCTTGTGCTGCCTTTGGCGAAAGGTTTTTCCCACTGCTCAACGTTGAAAAAATCAACTCCTTAATCGCTGCCGCCGTCAAAAGAGTGATATTATCAGAAGCTTTAGCATCAAAGCGCTGCGAGAGGCTTGCTGCAATTTCTCTTGTCTGTTCTAGGCGCCGTGACATCACGGCTAGCCGCAAAGAATAACGATTAAAACTGGAAAAGGAGGGTATAGAAAAGCTTAAACCCATTTCTTTTTTTAAAGCCTTCAAAGCTGCTTTAAATTCATCATAAATGGCTTTTTGCGTCTTCTCACGCCCATTTAAAGCCTCAGCAGCAGCAGCAATAATTTGATCACAAGCTTGCGGCAATAAATCAATCGCCGTTAAACGTCCACGCCCGACCTTGCGCATCCTTCACCTCGTCTTTTATTGATGAACGTTTAGGCCGCTTAATCCCCTCAATGGAAAAGCTTCGGTCTAAATGACGCGCTCCCCGTTCTGTTAATGCCGCAAGAAAAACCGAACCCACACATTTTAACGTAACAGCACCTTGATCTTCCATCCATGCCAATTCATTATGCACAAAATCGCGATCGCGCCTGATGCCATAACTGTATAAAAGCCGCTCAATCATCGCACTCGATAAAGTTTCGCTGCGCTCACAAGCAAGCCCTTTTAAAATAATCAACCGCGCTTCTTCACGGATGATTTTATCCATATCTGCTTTCATTTCTTGGCATTCTCCAACAAAAACTCTTGCAAGCGCTCACCAATGGCTGCCACCGGTTGTAATTGTGCAGAAAGCGTGTTGAGACGACCATTCAATTTCTCCATATTCACTTCCAATCTTTGCAGCGCATCACGATCAGGCAAAAAGTCCATCTCTGTTTCTAACTTTTGCACACGCTCTTTAAGCGCCGTGATATCTTTCAGCATTTCCCGCGCACCTGAAGAAAAATAGGCTCTCAAAACCCCACAAATTGCAATAACCGATAACAATAAAGACAACCAGCCATTGGCAACACTGATATCCAAATTCACTTAAAAGTCCCCTCTCTTTTGCCTAAAATCGCCCGCTCCGCAGCTTTTCTGCGCTGTTCACAAATCAATAAAGCAGCACGATCACGCCCCCAATAGTGCACCACTTCACGCGCATTCAAAGCACGCTCTGGCAATAAAGCTGGGCGGGCACACGCCATGCGAACAACAGGCGGCAACTCAACCGATAAAAAATGATAAGAAAGGCTACCCACCGGCTTGTGTGTTGAGCAAGCGCACACGCTCAAGCCCAATGCCACCGCCAGTAGTTGGCAATACTGCATTGACTTCCTCCATTTTTGTAAGCTTTTGTTCCAAAGCCGAAATCACCCCTTGCGCTCGATGCTCAGCTTCCAACGCTGCTTGTCTTTGTCGCTCTTGTACAAGCAGTGCACGTGCTGAAGCCTTGGCAATCTCCAACTGCCAATACAAATCACGCGCCTTTTCCGCTTTTAAAATTTGCGCTTTCATAAAGCCAAAAGCCGCCAACATCACACTGACCAAAAACAACAAACCAAAAGACAGTTTTGAAACAGGGCTAAACATTGCTTTTATCTCCCCACCTCGTTATCTCCACCCCATCATAGGAGCTGCTATGCCGCTTATGGGAATGTTTCCTATTAGAAAAATCCAACGAGCCAAAGCCACGATGCACCCCCAGATTGCCAACAATAATCGCCACCATCGAAGGAATAGAAATGCTCGCCATATCAACAATATGCGGAGCCCCCCACAAACCACCAGAAACGAGCAAAAAAATAACCCCCCAAGCAAACCAAAAGGACCACCATAAATAGAGCCTAGAACCACGATAAGAAGGTTTCATGCCTTTACCTCGCCTCCAAGTCCCAAAAGCTTTTTGGCGCGGTTTAAATAAATCAAACGTTGCACAAGTCCATTTCTTCCCCCATTAATCGCCTTGGTAATCCCTAAATAATCATCTTGATCAGCCAGCCTATTCAAGCCTTTCATTTGCCAAAACCAAACAGCAGACCAAAGCGCTGCTGGAAACTTTTCCAGCTCTTGCGGAAATGCCTCACAATCAACCGCTTGTTCATCGACTAAGCGCCAAAACTTCGTAAAACGACGATAATTATTGCGCCCCGTCAACTGGATCAAACCACGCCCCTTAAAGTGCACCCCATCCCCAGGGTTGACATTGCCTAAATCACGCCGCCCCTCATAAGCGCGCCCTGAGGCATATTCACAAACGGTAAAAAAGCCATCACTCTCATGGGCACATTGGCTTAAAAAATGGGCAATACGCAACGGTGTTGTGAGTGCCCCATAAGATAAAGCTTTAGGCAACACGCGTGCCATTTCAACAATAATAAAATCTTGGCGCGCATGATGCGCCAATTTAGGCGCAAGGCGATGAAGAAAAGAAGCATCTATTGAAACCATAACAAACCACTCAATGCATAAAAATCCATGCGCAGTTTATCGGATTTCAAACCCCCAATATAAGCCTGACACTGTCAGTCAAAACTCTCAATACTCATAAAACTCTGGAAATAATAAACCTTGTGGTTCTTTTGAAGAAATTTTCTTCTTCAAGCGATAGGCTGTGCGCACATGCATACCAGAAACAGCAGCTGCAGCATCAACCGACCAGCCTTTTTGCAACGCTTGCACCATTTTTTGCCGCCGTTCAGCATCTCTGCCAAGGGGGATAAGAAGGCGCACACCCGAACCATTAAAACAAAAATGGTTGATCAATTGCTGCGCCTCTTCAAACCCAACAATTTCAATCAACCAATCCGCACTCTCAAGACGCCCGGGTATATAAACTTCTCGTCCACCAAAAGCCCGCATCATATTCCATGCTGCTTCACTGCCCGCAACATCAGCTATTTCACGCAATAAGGCAGGAAAATCGCTATAGATTTCCTCTTGCATACATGCTTACCCCTCGCTTTTAACACCTTTACGGATTTTCCGCCCCCAAACATTCATCACTTCTCTAAAGTCGCCCCCACTCATCTCACCAAAAGCTTTACCACTTAACGCCATAACACTTTGATGAAAAGATTCCACATCAAACACAGCATCGGGATTCAAACACTTCCATTGGGCACACAAAATGGAAATGCTTGGTTTCTTCCTCCATGAATCTTCGCGGTTTTTTCCTCTCCAGTCAACCCCACCCTCACGCTGCAACCAACCTTTCAATGCCTCAATAGCTCTGCATGCATCATCGCTATCGCGTAAAAAGCGAACATGATCAATCCCTGTCTGTCTTTTCACAAAGGCAAGCAACGCTTTATCTGAACGATCACGAATAATGCCAAGATTCCACCCAGCAATCCAAAGCGCCTGGAGCTTCTTAGCATATTTACCCTCTAAACGCTTCCCATTCGGCTTAAAACCAAACGCTTTCATTTCAGCGATAACCAAGTGCTTTTCTGAAAAATTCAAATCTTTCGCCGATTGCTTGCCTGTCAAGCGATAGAGCAGTGCGCGATAGGTCTCATCATCAAGACCTAACGCGCGTTTTCCCATATGAAGGACAGCTAAAGACATCTCTCCCCCCTCATGTCTTCGCCAGATCAATGGTCACAGCACGCCAAGCGCTTTCTAATGTATCGCGCTCATAAAAACGCACATATTCCTTAGATGTCGTCACACGGATCGCTTCACGAATGGCACGCATCGCCTCTTTCCAGCGTGGATCATCAATATCCAAACGCAACAGCATAAAGATCTCGCCCCGATTCACCTTGCCTTCTTTATCCGTATTAAAAGCACGCGTAATAATCGCACGGATTTCAGGGCGTGCATCCGCAGACCATTCATTCAAACACTCATCAAGAAGGCTTTTGGCAATTTGCAATTGCGGTCCAAAATCAACACTTTCCTGAACTTGCACCTTAATACGTTGCAAACCATCAAAGCTTGTGTAAGTACAATTGCCCTTTTTGCCACGCCGCTCCACACCATATTCTTGCGCAAGCAAGCTATCAAAATCACTCAAATCCGCAATCGTATGGTTGTTAAAACGTGCAATCCTTGCCGATAATTCTTTCGCAAAACCCATAATTTTGCGCACCGTTTCATCCTCTAACAAATCCGCAGGGCGGATCAAACTTACCGGCACCAAAGCCCCTTTCGCATCCTTCATATAACGCGTACCTTCAAGTTCAATTTGTGGATTCATCACCAACTTCCTCCTGTGTTTTTTGAAAACGACGAAATGGCACAACATCCCCTGAAGAAGGCGCACATCCCGCTTTCAATTGCCAACGACACCGCATAAGCTCATGACTTAAAACGTGGTTATAGCCTGCCAAACGACGCAAATACTCATTCAATTCTCGAACATCTTGTCCATGCATAAAAATGCCATTCACCTCATACTGTAAAAAGGCAGAGCGCAAAGCAATCAAGCAATCTCTTACCATATAAGGGTTACGTTCCATCATTTGCTTCCTCCAAAATCCATATAAATCACACGATTGCTCTCATCCGCATCAGAGCCTTCACACTCAGCCAAAACTTCTGCAACTTCAGCTTCCAAAACCGCATCCGCTTCCCCCAAACGGTGAACACTCAACTCCAATTCAAGCAATAACGCCAAATCAACACACAATTTAAGCTTTTCTCCAATATCAAAACCGCATTGATAATCGTCATAAAGACCAACAAGCGTATCGGATAATTCTTTGTCGCATAAAGAGATCATGCCAATTCCTCCACGTCACGGTTTTTCCATGCCGCTTTGACATGTTTCAGGGTCACCTCACACCCATCTCCAAGCGCTGCCATGCGTGCCAACATCATGGTTTTATCAATTTGCCGCAAAGCTCCAGCCTTTAAGCCAATCCCTGTCAAAAACTTTATCGCACCAACATCCTCAATCCCCCAATCATGAATGCGCGCAGCAATATCCTCACTATAGGGCTTGCGCCGTTTCAGATGCATCGCCAATCGGCTTTTAATTTGCGCATAAGAGGGACCATTTTGACGATGAACCAACCGCCCCGAGATCTCATCATTCCCAACCAAAGCGAGCCCCGTACCATTAATATCAACAAAATGGCGCAACTGATTAATCGCTTCATCCGTTAAATTTTGCGCTTCATCAACAATCAACAACGTACCACTGCCCACGCGCTCTAATTTCTTACCAATCGCACGTGTTAAGCGGGTGGGATTATATTCCACCACTTCCAATTCTGCTGCCATATCATTCAAAATACCGTGAACACTGCGCGTATGCGGGCTGGCTGTCACCAGATAAACATGCGGGCGGGTAGAGCGATAATGACGGCAGGTTTCGGTCTTACCACTGCCCGCATCAAGCGTAATCATCACCATATCCCCCGTACTTTGTGCCAGCGTTAAAGTATCAATAATCTCACTGGCAATTCGATTCCTCTGAAAGGCTGGTTTTTCAGGGATCTTCTCCAAAAACCCCGCCGTTTCCTTTAAAACCTCAACCCATTGTTGAACCTTTGCATTTTGCTTACCCAATTGCCCCGCATAACTGCCTGCATACCATTGCGAAAACGTCCCATCCGGCATGCCTATGCGCCGCGCCACCTCTGCTTTCGACCAATCATTCATTTGCCCCAAAGCTCTGACTGAATCCACAAGCTCATTCCATAAAGCAATGTCATCACTGTTGCGGTTTTGTGCTGTGCCATTAGGCTGGATTTTAGGTCGCGCCCAAGGATTTTTATCGACCGTTGCATTTATCGCGTTTTTCATCTATAATCTCCCTCTCGTATTGATCTAGATTCGTATTGATTTTAGATTTTATTGAATGGGTAGGCTCCCACCTACCCATTTTTGTTACTCTAAAGCCGTACGCGATACTAAAACGGCTAACCTTGCAAATCCCCTCTCTTTCTCACACATCAGGGAACTTGCTAACTCCACGCATCTCACCCGATCAGGCAAAGATACCTAGAAACTTCATGTATTGATTAGACTATGAAATGGATAAGATTCCTCCCCCCTTTCTTTGTTAACGCTTCAAGCTGATACGCGATACAAAACCAGCTTCCTTTTGAGAATTCTTATAATCCCCCCTCTCTTTTCCTATTTCCTTATTCTATTGCTTAGGAAACTTGATCACCTCACGCCCCTCATCAGACGCCGAAAGCTTTCTCAAAGCTTTATGCAAGTGTTGACTGAATTCTTCCTCCCCCAAAGCCTCATCATCGTCTGCTTTCAAAGCTAAATTCCCCACATTGTTTGGCATCAAGCGGCTCACCTTTGGCTTTATCGGAAGCTTCGATTTGAACGCTTCATCCTTTTTCTCAAGGCGCCCATAAACATCGGCCAAGTGATCAGGTGCAAGCTTTGCCGCTAGCTGTTTTTCTGCTTTAACAGCCTTCACATATTCTTTACGCAAACGCCCATTCAAGCGCGCCGCCTGCTGGTCATAAAAACCTACATCACAAAGGCATGGTGCCAAACAAAGCAACCGATTGTTCAAATCATAAACCCGTAAATCCTGATGCAAATTATCCGGATCAAAGCGTACAATCACTTTTTTCCCCGCATGCTCATTCAACGCCCGCGCCCAATAACGATTGCCATAAAAATGGATCTCCCCCGTACCCTTTTGCGCACGCAATGCCTCAGAGGTTAAAAGCCATAAAGCCCGTTGTGCTGCCGTTGCTTGCCGAATAATCGTCCCCTCTGCTTGCAAACTCTCTGCAAAGGTCTCATCAAAACTGCGCCCCGCACAATTAACCGCCTTACGCCCTGCTTGCGCATTATGTGCACAAATTTGCGCACCAACATGGGCTTTAAATTCTTCAAATCCTATCGCGCGCTTGCCATAATCTTCAGGCTTGGCATCCGGTTTATTGCCCGTATAAGCCCCCGCACAAAAGGGATGTTTAGAAATCGCTTCTGCCAGATCACGCCATGCCCGCTCAATCGGTTTAGACTGTCCGCTATAAGGGGTGGTCCATTGCAATTGCACCCCCAAACTCGTCAAAAGCCCTTGCGGATCATCCGGCTTAATCTTAAAACGAAAACGGTTTTGTACACCTCCAGAAATCCACTTGCTGGTAAAAGCGCGCCCATTATCCAAGGTCATACGCTCTGGTATGCCATAAGCTTCCACCATATCCCCAATCACCAAACGAACAATTTCCCAAGTCTCAGCATCCGATAAGCGCCACGATAAAATCTTGCCCGAATAAAGATCTTGAATGGCAATCAGATAAAGCCGCACAGGCTTTTCTGTCCAAGGAACATTCACAAAAACATCCAGCTTATGTCCATCCATATTCACTGCTTGCAATGCATGCAAGCTTGAGCGATCACGCCGTTGTGCTGGATAAAGCTTTTTTGCCTTTTCTTCTCCCTCACGCGCTAAAACCACAACCGCTTTGGAAATTTGTCTTTCAAAACGACGCCGCAAAGCCCGCTCTGAAGGAATGGGCTGCCAACCCCGCTCCTGCGCAACCGAAACCATGCGCCGATAACATGCCGAAAAAGCAGGGCGAGACGGGCGCAAATAATCCGAACAAAAAACCTCCCACGCCCCCTCATGACACGGCGCAAATTGCGAAACATTCTCCTCACCATAACAAGGCGCTAAAGCTGCCAACCAATCAGGGCGCTCATACCCCTCCACCATCTGCCGCCAATTAAAAAGCGACATCCGGCTCACACCAAATTGCACCGCACTCAAACTTGCCGCATCATGCACACCCATACCGGCATGGAGCAAATCTTCCCAAAAACAAAGTGCCTTCAAACGCTCTTCACAGCGCCTTTTATGCGCCTTTGAAAGCCCCTCATAACGCACCCAAATACTTGCCTTTTGCTCCCCTTGCGTTTGTTTCACATCAACAGCCCCACCAAACCGCACCAACAATGCCGCCCGCGCCCCCTCCGGCAATAAGGAAATGTGATACTCCCAAACCGGCTTGGTTTTGCCTCCCACTTTCCTCGAAAGTTCAGAGTTTTTTCTCCAATATGCCCGTCCGTGGTTTTCAAGACTTTTATATGTTTTCGGCAACCCTGGCAAAGCTGCTTCAGCCAATTCGGCAATAGTAAACCATTCCTTCATGGCTGCCCCCTTTTAATGCGAACCGGCGTTGCGCGCATGGCTTTCAATCGCGCTGCAATCTCCCGCTGTTCCTGCTGCAACCGCGCAATTTCTGCTAAACGCGCCTCATCTCCTTGCAACAGCAACAATCCATCTTCACTCACCACCTCATCCCAGAGCCAAAATGCCTCTGTCGCCCGCACAAATGCCTTAAACCGTGGCAGAGAAATATCAACCTGCTTACTTTCCGCAACATAAGCATCCAAACTGGCCTTACTTAAACACCCAATCCCTAAATAATGCGCCATACGCTCCGCAATCACACTGCGCTCTACCCGGCATTCACGCAAAGCCCGCGCCATCGCACGCTTAATGCGTGAGCGAAACCGCCCTAAATCAATCTGTGCAACCGGTTCGCGGCAGGGAAAAACCGGCTTTTGGAAAAAATCAAGCTGCCCACAACCATGCCTCTTCATGACAGCACCTCCCCCGATTGCTTGTTCAAATAATCACAAAACCGCGCCTTTGTCTGCGCATCCGCTCTCTGCCAAACACCCAATAACTGAGCAAAAATCCGTTCCTGTTCATTAATTTGCGGAGGTGTATTAATCCCATTGACCAAATCAACAGCCCGCCGTAAATCCCCCTCAACCTGTTGCAAAGCAATTGCCACACGCCGTTGCGCAACCGGCTCCATCTTCGCCAACTTCAACAATTGCGCTTGATTATCCGCCAATGCCGTCCCCCGCAAAACAGACCGCAACTCCGGCTGTAAATGCTGGGAAATTTTCGTTAAATAATGCACTGCACGTTTCGATAAACCAATACGATCTGCCACATGTTTGGCAAAGTGCAAACTTTGCACTTTGCCATTTAAGTCACCATCATTTGGCAAAGGGTCAACTTGACCCTTTGCCATTTTGTCCTTTGTATATTGATTACCATGATCACCACCAACCTTAATCTCCCCATACTTCTTTTCCCACAATTCGCGGTAAGTCTGGACAAAAAGCGCACGATCAATAACAGACAATTCATTGCGAAAGAGGTTTTCAGCAACTTCTAAAAGCGCGGCATTGTCCTTATCAGCCTGCACCACAACCGCATCAATTTCGCTATAGCCTAAAAGCTCCGCAGCACGAAGCCGATGCGCTCCAGCTATAAGCGTGTAATTACCCTCTTTAGCATTAGGGGTATGGCGCACCGTAATCGGATTCATCAATCCCTCCCGCACTATTGATTGCGCAAGCGCCTTGGCATGCTCATCATCCACAGGGCGTATACGCTCCGGCACCACAATCACATCAAGAGCAAGCTTTTGAAACTGTGCCATCACGCCGCCGCCTTTCTGATCTCTTTAAAGAATAAATCCATCGCACGCCCCGCCCATCTTTGGTAAGCTTTCGCAAAAACTGGTTCCATTAACCGCCGGTTAATCACCTGCAGTGACAGAGAAATAGAAGTCCGCTGACGTGCCTGTATCGCAACAATACGCCGCCGTGGCACCTCAAACTGATAATGCAAGATATGAATAACAATCTGTCGCGCTAACGCCGCATCAAATAGGCCATGCGGTGGGTCAATAATATACCGGATCGGCAGATGCTTAAATCCACTACTCACGGCTTTTAAAGAACAGGAAAGCATCACCTGTAAACGTTCAACTTCTGAATAAGGATTAACGATATCGCTTCTGGCATCTGGGGTCCATAAATTACAAGCAGCAACCATAACCACCCCCTATAAAAACAATATGACAACCCCCTAATCGCCAGAACCAACCCATCCAAACGGCTGTTCTATGATGCAACTCTATGCAATTTATCTTGCCTATTTCGTATTGATCTTTAGACATTGATAAACCTTTTTATCTTATGGTATTTAAATTCATGGCAAATGCGCAAAAACGCAAAGCCGTGTAACGAAACTCAAGCAGCATTCCCACGCAAAGCAGAATGCGCACCCGAATCTGTGTTGGCATGTTTTGCTGCTTTAAAAATGCGACGGCGACTTTTGGGGTAGCGGTCGCTAAAAACCTGCTCGACGGGCCAACCGATAAAATCGGCAATAGCACGTTCGGCTTTCTCGTTAGACCGTGTCCAGATATGTTGAACACTGGATGACGATAGTTGATAAGCTTTCGCGAGCTCCGCCAAGGTCATATTACGGCGGCGTAGCTCGGCTAAAATACTATGGCGATCCCATACTTGTGTGATAGTCATAAACTTCGCTCCTGCTTCAAACGGATGCTCCCACATCCGTTTTTTGTGGGGTTAATTGTAAAATATCTGCCCTCTATATCGGGCGGTAATATGAGGTATATCTACAAATGGGATATTAGTCAACCCCATTTGTAAACATTTATAATATGAGACGACAAAAAAATGAGCCCAAAACTGCATTAGCAAAACGACTCACAGAAGTTAGAAAGCTTGTGGGCTTATCTCGTGATATATTTTCACTTAAAATTGGTATCAGTATTCAAGGGCTTGGAAATTACGAACGCGGTGATAGAACTCCAGATGCAACGGTTTTATCAGCATATAAAGAAAAATTTGGAGTAAACCTGAATTGGCTTTTGACCGGTGAAGATGCAATGTTTATAGACATGATGATGGCTCGGTCTTTCAATATCTCTCCGCCTACCATTCCTGCTGGACTCATGAAAAAGCTTGGTCGTATAGCTTATACAACCTATCGCGATGCTAAAATAAAACTCCCCCCTGAAGATATAGCGGAACTCGCGGCGGAACTTTATAGAAAACTGCAAGAGCTTGTTCAAGACATCAACGACACGGAAGAGGTCGAAGCAACTTTCCCTCTTCTTAAAATTCATTTAAAGCGTCAAATAGAAGCTGAAAAAGAACACTCCAAAGCTGCACAAAATACGGCTTAATGCTACTCTAAAATGAATGGGGGAATCTCTTTACGTTTTAAAATCCCGTAACTTAAAACAAACCTAAATATGAATAAGGAGCATTTTTGGCACGCCCTAAAAAAGAACCTAAAACAGAACTAGCAAAGCGGCTATGTGAAGTGCGACGCGCCCTTGGTTTCACGGAGCGCAAGCAATTTGCTGAACATCTTGCAGCACCTGAAAGTACTATGTGTAATTATGAAACTGGCTTGCGAGAACCACCTGTATCAATGTTGGTAATTTACAAAAATGTTTGCGGTATATCTGTGGAATGGCTAGCTACAGGTGAAGGCGAAATGTTTAGTGACATGGCAAAGGCGAAAGCAGCAGGTTTTAAAGCACCAACCATACCTGCTGGTCTCATGAAAAAGCTTGGTCGCATAGCTTATACAACCTATCGCGATGCAAATATAAAGATCCCTCCTGAAGATATAGCGGAACTCGCGGCGGAACTTTATGGAAAACTGCAAGAGCTTGTTCAAGATATCAACGACACGGAAGAAGTAGAGCTTATTTTACCTCTTCTAAAACTGCATTTAAAGCGTCAAATAGAAGCTGAAAATGCGCATTCAGAAACTACATAAGATACAGCTTAATGCCTCTCTAAAATGAAAAATGAAAGTGGAAATCTTTTTACATTAAAAAATTTATATAAATTATTGATAAACAATACTTTTTACTCAATTTTTAGAGATTTCCACTTATATATGGAAATCTTTTTTGCTTTTTTGGTTATTTTTGGCTGATTTCGGAGTGAGCTTCACAATTTACCGAATTTTTTTCACAGGGTCTTCAAAGGCGGTTTTCTGGGCTTTCACAGACTTTTCAAAATTTTTCACAGGGTTTTCAAAGACCTTTCAAAGCCTTCTCTCATTTTTACCATGAAAACGCACTTTTTTCTAATTTTCGCTCTTTTTAGCTCTTTTTTACAATTTTAGGTGTCAAAATAGATTTTGACAAAACGCGCATTTAATGCTAAATTTTATACATAAAAACAACAAATTACCACGTATTCCTACCTAATCCCACCTTTTCCCACTTAGTATAAAACCTAGTGTCAAACTACAAGGGTCTTCAAAGACCTTTCAAAGATCATTTAAAGCCTCTTTTTCTTTTCTGCTCAAAATCACAATTTGAGATGAT